>JANJTQ010000252.1 GCA_024711005.1 Opitutaceae bacterium
TACCGGCGCCCCTTTGACCCCGCTCGACTGGGCAACCCCGATCAACAACGCCTCCGCCGCGAGAACTCCCTGCGCAAGCAGGCCAAATCTCTCGGCTTTGTTCTTCAACCTCTCCAACCAATGCCTGTTTCCTAGGAGTCGTGAATCGGCGCCATAGCCCCATGTGACGGCATAGTTGCCGCCAAAGGCCAGCGTCTCCGGGCGAAGGAAAGTATCGAAGCCGCGATTGATCGACTGTCCGCCGAGGATGCCGGTGCCGGAGTAGGTCTCGTCATCAATTTGGCTCAGATCGTTGTAGGTGCGAGTGAGCAAACCAGCGGCGTCGGCCGCCGTCTTTAGCCGGCCCTCACGATCGTAGGTAAGAGAAACATCCGGTGTGGCATCCGAGTAATCAATGGTCTCACGGTCGCCCGCATCATTGTATCCGTAGGTGGTGGTGACGCCACGCGCCCAAGTGCGGACATACAGTCTGCCCGCCGGCGTGTAGGCGTAACCGGGGCCTTGGTCGTCGCTGTAGCGTTTGTTCTCAAGCCAGCCTCGCTGCGAATGGTAATTCCAAGTGGTGACCGCCGCGCCCGTGCCGCTCTCGGTCTCGGGATTGTAGCTTTGCCAAGTGGTCAGAGTCTTCGTGCGCCCCTGCGTGTCGTAGGTAAACTTTTGCGGATAATTATCGCCGCCAGAAAGAACCTTCAGCCTCTTGGTCGGATAGTAAGTGCGTGTTTCCACCCGGCCATCGGGAAGTGTCGTTTTCCAGAGCAACCCAGCGGTGTCATACTCGTGGCTGGTCACCTGCGCGTTGTAGCCTGTTCCGACGCGCGACGTATCCGGATCAGCCGTTGTGATGGTCCGAATTTGGTCGTCGTCATAATAGCCGTAAGTGGTGGCACCAAAGGCGGCGTCGGTAACAACCTCCAGTCGGTTGAATCCGTCATAATCGTAGCTCAGATCGGACAGGATGACCGCATTGGCCTTTGTCACACGAGAAACAGGTCGCCCCGCCTCCAAGACGGTTTCCGTGGTGCGACCATCCGGCATGGTCTCGGTCAGCTTCACATCATGGGTGCGATATTCGAGCGTGCGGTCCGTGCCGCCTCGGGCATCTTCGACGCGCAACACCCCGCCGTCCTCGTAGCGTGTCACGCGACGCGAAAGCTGACGCTCCGTCGCCTGACCATCGGTGGTGCAAGCGTAGACCGTGACTCCCTGGCCGAATACCCCGGCCACAGACTCGGTATCATAAGCGTATCGCTCCACTCGATCCGTGCCATTCAGGTCAATCTCACCGTTCCCATCCATGTCTATCGCCCCATATTCTTGCCGACCGTAGGAATCATAAGCGAAAAGCTCAGTGACACCATCCGCGTCCACGGTGCGGACAACTTGGCCTCCGCTGTTGTAGTAGGTGTAAGAAGCCGCATTCACCGGGTGTGGGTAGGACACTTTCCAAGACCGACCCTGAAAATCCAAATCGGTGCGGACCCACTCCGTTTCCGCGCCGTTTTCTCCGATAAGGTAATCCATCGTGTAGCGGCCGGTTGCATCGACATCCTCGACATACCGGTGCGGGGCGACCGCGGTGCCGGCGATGCTGCGAAGACTGCCGTCCTTCTCGTAGGTTTCGATGCGAGTGCCACCTCCGGGATAGGTGATCGTCGTCACCAGCCGACCGACGGAATCCGTGGAATAATGGTAAGAGGTGATGCGCTCGCGTGCGTCCTTTTGCCAACTGATGCGCCCCGCCAAATCATACTCCGTCTCGCTGGTGAGCTGTATGGCGCCCGTGGCGCTCGATCGGCGCCCGGTGGCGATTACGCGGTTAAGCGGATCCAAAATTTTGACGGTCGCGCTAACGAATTCACCGTCCACGGTGACGACCTCCTCGGTGACGCGCTTCATGTCATCTCGCAGGTAAGTGGAGCGTGAGCCGTCGCGGTTGCGTTTCTCATCGAGTCCGCAGCAACCATACACGTATTCCTCGTGGCTGTTGTCGTAGAAGCTCATCTGCCTGGCACGGCCCTGATCGTCGAAATCGTAGGGGCTTTGATGGAAAATAGCGTCGTAAGAGCCTCCTTCGGTCACCCCGATTGTCAGGTTCCCACTTGCGTCCTCTTGACGGCTTTCGGTCCTCAACACTTCAAAATAGCCTTCGGGATGCAACCGGCCGTCTGCGGTCGTGGTCACGGGTACGCGCACACCTCCCACCACCTCTTGGCGTCTGAAACCAAGCCGAACGATCCCAAGTGCGTTCGTGCTGGCGACCGTCTGATAGGTCGCCGCGTCGATCAGTCGGGTAGTAACCGCGTTCGCCGGATCACCCCGTGGAGCCGATGCATTGGCGGCTTGCTCCACAACGTTCCGACGCGTGATGCCAAAGTAACCAATTTCCCCTATGTTCGTTAGAGTGGAAGCCGTGTATTCAGTTTCCCACGAACGGGAGACAAGCTGGCCTTTAAGATAACGCTCCGTCCTGCGTGTTTCGTCCGGTAAAGAATCCTCATCCTCGTTCACTGATGTCGTCGTGATCGTTTCGACCCAATTGGCGATCTCGCCGGAGGATTCAAAATCGTAAGGATTGGAAGCAAACTGGCTGACGGTTTTACTCGCGTTTCCATCGCCGTCATAGTCTCGGTAAATCGTCCATGCACCGTCCGAAGTGATCACGCTTCTTAGGCGTGAGTAGTTGCTTCCGTCATTCGCCAGATCGGTGTAAAAAGCACGTGTAGTCCGTTTATCGATACCGTCAGGATCATCCGCGGACTCGACCAATTCCTCGCCCCAGGCAAACGTCTCGTAAATCGCGGATCTCACCAAAAAGACCTTCTCCACGTCGTCGACCAACGACTTGACGACGGTTCGCTTTTCCCTGCGAACGCCGGACAGGGATGTCTCGGTTTCCACCGTGATGCGCCGACCACCAAACTCATCGAGCGTGCGGGTCTTGGTTGCCGAATCATGGGTATGGGCCAGCAGCACGACCGGGGCTCCTGTACCGACAGTCTCGGTGTACGTCAGCGTGGCGCTGGTGCCGCTCACCTGACGCGCAACGACAAGAATCTTGTCGGCGGTTCCGGTCAGTGTGTAACGACCCGTCGATGAATCGAAGGAACCAACCTTTGACGGTGAATAAAAGCTCATCGTGTAGCCGTCCGCGGAGTCAGACAGTGTGATCAAACCACCCGAACTTTTAACTTGGGTGAGTTCGCCACCGGAGTCCGTGATGCGGTCGGCGATGTGTTTTTCGTCCGCGCCAACGTAGCTCACCGCCTCGCGACCGCCGCTACCGGCATCGGAAGGATTGGCGTTCGCATATAAAGCGCTTGGCCCATAAGCGGAGGAACTCGAACCAAGCCCGACCGCGAAAGATGCCGAGGACCCATCGTCACTCACGCCCCACCCCGAACCACCAAAGGATGACGTCCCCCCACCCGAGCTTCCAGACGCACCCGCGCCACCATCGCCGCCGCTACACGAATCACACGCAACCGGATCTTCCACGATATTGGTGATTTGAGCCTGTGCCCCCTCGTTGTAGAAGCCGTCGTTGGTCGAATACTCCAAGGTGATCTGTTCTCCGGGGCCGACATCGATTGAAACGGTCCCTGACTTCTGGGTCATCGTGTTGCCGCTATCGCAATCGCCGTCACCATCATCGCCATCGAAAACAGCCACTCCGTTGATAGTAACGACATCATAACCAGAGTCGACCCGCTCAACCGTTCCGGAAACAGTGATCAACAGACGGACTTTGCAGCCCTTGTTAGTCAACTGATGCGACTTCACGTCTGACATCGACTCTCCACCGGAACATCCCCCGGATGCGTCGACCGCAAGGCCTATCGCCCCCTCCCATCCGAGTTCAGAGGCCGCGCTCAATTTCGATGATGCCGCCACGAACAATGCCAAACAGAGGATCGAGCAAGTCGTGAAGCGATGAAGCGCGAAAATGGGCATGAGGAGAGGAAGTAAGGTCCCGACAAAGAATTAAATCACCATCTATTTGCGAGACGAATTCACCCCAAGCAAGACAATATTCCCCATAGGAATAATTACCGCCGAGAATAAAGCTAGGCTCGGGGCCGGTGAAATCCCCGCAGTCGCAACCCAAACCTCGCAATTTGACAGGACCTGCGATCAAGCGCATCCGCATGACCCGCTCGCCAAGGGTGACCCAAGAAGACATGGTCGGCCGACTCGCACGCCAAGAACTCTACTTGTCCCAAGGGCAGATCGCGAAGCTCGAAAACGGGCTAAGGCCAATCAATGATTTCGAGTTGTTAGCGATCGCCAAGGCCCTCCGCGTGCCCGTGCAAGCCATCTTTGACGAGGCGGTGCTAAAACGTGCGAAGTAGAGGGCCAATTGTCGCAGTCGCCGCAAACCGGCTCTTCAAGCGAGCCCGCTTCTCCATATCTGCGTGCCTGCCGCTACCGCAGCCGGTTCTTTTCACGACGGTTTCTCCAGCTACTTTCGCGGACCTCCGCACCGAGGACTCCATTCGATTTCCGACCCAACTGACAGGATTGCCGAGCATCGAGAAGACCGCTTGCCCGCGACGTAAGCCCGACCATCCTGCCACCCATGCTTTGCTTGCGCACACTCGTCCCGATTCTACTCGGCTTCGGCCTGCTGGTCTCATTCTCCCACGCCCAGCAATCCTCCCGGGATATTCGCGCGCTCTATACCGAACTCTGCGCCAACTGCCACGGGGAGAACCTCGAAGGCGGTTCCGCCCCCGCCCTCCTCGGCGAAACGTGGAAACACGGCGGCGATGACGCCAGTCTCGCCCGCAGCATTCGCGAAGGAAACCTGGAAGCCGGCATGCCCGCCTTTGGCACCGCCGTATCCGAGAAGGAAATACGCGGACTCATCGTCTACATCCGGGAAAAGGGCGGTCAGGCCATCGACCGCCGCCTGCCCGTGCCAAAACCCGAGGCCGTCATCGAAAGCCGTCTCCATGCCTACCGGATCGAGACCGCCGTTTCCGGCCTGCGGGAACCTTGGTCCATCGCGTTCCTCCCCGACGGTCGCGTCCTCATCACCGAAAAACGCGGCACCCTCCGGATCGTCGAAAAGGGCGTCCTCCGCGAAGAACCCGTCACCGGCATCCCCGCAGTCGACTCCGGCGGACAAGCCGGGCTCTTCGACGTTGTCCTCCATCCCGACTTCACCCGCAACGGCTGGATTTACCTCGCGTTCTCCGATCCGCAGCAAAACGCCGGAGGCAAAACCGTATGTATGACGACCATCGTTCGTGGCCGTCTCAGCAAGAATGCCTGGATCGACCAAGAGGTCGTCTATCGCGCCCCGGTCGAAACCTTCCGCAACCCGGGTGGTGTCCACTACGGCGGCCGCATCGCTTTCGACCGCGACGGGTTCCTGTTCTTCTCGATTGGCGAACGCGGACGGCAACAGGATGCCCAGAGCCTCACTGTTCCGAACGGCAAAATTCATCGCATCCACGACGATGGTCGCATCCCCGCCGGCAATCCGTTCGTCGACACCCCCGGCGCGCTTCCGTCCATCTGGAGCTACGGTCACCGCAATCCTCAAGGCCTGCGCATCAACCCCGCCACCGGCGAACTCTGGGAACACGAACACGGCCCGCGTGGCGGAGACGAACTCAACCGTATCCAACGCGGCCTCAACTACGGTTGGCCGCTCGCCTCCTACGGCATGAATTACAACGGCACGCCGCTGACGGAAGTGACCACGCGTCCCGACATCGAACCACCCGTCACTTACTGGGTGCCGTCCATCGCCCCCTGCGGCATGGCGTTCTACGGCGGCGACCGCTTTCCCAAATGGAAAAATCACCTGTTCGTTGCCTCGTTGGCCGCGCAGAAGCTGGTCCGCTTGGAACTGAGGGATCACCAGGTCGTCGAGCAGGAGACGTTGTTCAAAGGCCTCGGTCGCCTGCGCGACGTCGCCGCCGGGCCCGACGGGTTCCTTTACGTGCTGCTGCCGGACCGGGTCGCCCGACTTGTGCCCGCAACCTCTCAATAAGAGAACAGGCGAATCGTTGAAATCGGGTTTTCAGCGTTGGCCCATCGGCCGTCTCGTTTATCAACAAGGTCCATCGGCATGGAAATCCCCCTCCTCCTGTATTTCGCCCCTCTCTGCCTTCTCTTTGAAGTGTGGCAGTTGGTGATCGCGGAAAGGCATCTCGGCCTCAAACAGATCGAGCGAGGTGTCGACCCCCGCGACCACGCCCCCGGCGAACTGCTGTCCTTCATTTGGGGCTCCGGCATCATGCTGTATTGGATCTGGATGATCCTCATGTTGATCCCGAAGGAGGGCCGCATTCAGGTCGTTTGTATGCTCATCATCTCGCTCGCCGGCTATTCGATGCGCCGCAATTCCGGGCTTAAATGGATTCTCGTGATCCTAACCGTCGAAGGCGCGGTCCGTATCGGGATGATCATCTCGTTGATCGCCTCCGCCTGGCGCTCACTGTGAACCACCCCGGGGCCATGTCTTTCTTCGAAAGTCACCACCCATCGCCCAACTTCTCGCCCACGCCCGTCCATGAACGCCTGGGCGTGTGCTTTCATCACAGCGTGATGAGCTTCGAGGCCACCGTCGCCCACATGCTCCGCCCCGAAAGCCGGGTCAGCTATCACGTGCTCATCGATTTGGATGGCAGCCGGGCCAGCCTCGTGGCGGACGAACATATCGCCTGGCATGCCGGTGTTTCCACCTTTCAAGGACGCCCCAACTGCAACGAATTCCTCCTAGGTGTTTCTTTTGCCGGGGACACCCGCGCCACCCCGCTCACCGACGCACAGATCGCCAGCGCACTCGACTGGCTCGCTCCGCGCTGGCTCCGCCACGACTGGACACCCGCCGTCATGACCGACCACCGACAGATCGCCCCCGGCCGCAAAGACGACCTTGCCCCCGCCGAGTGGGCCCGCCTGCTCGCCGCCATTACCGGACGATTTCCTGCCGTGGTTTAAATGACACCCGCAAGATAGCCGGTCGCGGGCCGCCCCGCGTCACACCGGCGCGATCGCGATCACCAGTCCCACCACCACTCCAAAGACGATGTGGCCGGCGAAGTGCGACAAGAACACCAGCGGCGTCGCATTTCGAAATTCCGCCAGCGGATGGTTGTCCGATACGACCCAGACAAGGCCGAGACTCACCACGAGTCCGTGAAAAAACCCCAAC
>JANJTQ010000255.1 GCA_024711005.1 Opitutaceae bacterium
GCCACCGCCCGCGCGGCCTGCGCCCTTCCCGCCCGTCACCGCCTCGCGGTCACCGGCACGCCGATCGAAAACCGGCTGATGGATCTCTGGAGCCTGCTCCACTTCGCGCAGCCCGGACTCCTCGGCTCCCGGACCTCCTTCCAGCGCCTCTACAACGAAAAGGCCGACCCCGCCGGCGCCCGTTCCCGGCTTGCCGCGCGCGTCCGGCCCTTCCTCCTGCGCCGCACCAAGAGCCAGGTCGCGCAAGATCTTCCCGCCCGCATCGAGGAGGAGATTTCCTGCGAACTCGAAGGTCCTCAACGCACCCTCTACGACGCCGAACTCAAGCGCGCCCGACAACTCCTCCTCGCCGTCAAGACGGCCCGCGAATTCGACAACCAGCGCTTCAATATCCTCCAATCCCTGCTCCGCCTCCGCCAGATCTGCTGCGACCCGCGTCTCGTCGGCCTCGACTCCGCCGACTCCCCGCCCCCCATGGCGGGAAGCGCCGACGACACGATCCCGCCCGTCGGCGCCAAGCTCGAAGCCCTCCTCGACACCCTCGAACCGCTCGTCGCCGAGGGCCACCGCGTCCTCGTGTTCTCCCAGTTCGTTCGCATGCTCGAGCTCATCCGGGAAGAGCTCGTCGCGCGCGACATCGGCCACCTTCTCCTCACCGGCCAGACCGAAAACCGCCAGGCCCTCGTGGACACATTTCAATCTGCCGACGGACCGCCCGTGTTCCTGCTTTCGTTGAAGGCCGCCGGGTCGGGGCTCAACCTGACAGCCGCCAGCTACGTCGTTCTCTTCGACCCGTGGTGGAACCCGGCGGTGGAGGCGCAGGCCATCGATCGCACCCACCGTATCGGACAAACGAATACAGTGATCGCCTACCGCCTCATCGCCAGGGACACGGTCGAGGAAAAGATCCGCGCCCTCCAGCGCGAGAAGTCCGCCCTCGCCGCCGCGGTGGTCCAGGAAGAAAGCCTCGCCACGGTCATGGACCTCGAAAGCCTGCGCCGCATCCTCGCCTGACCGGCGGGCGTCGGACCGGATGCACCGCAAACAGACGAGGGCCCCAATAATTTGACGCGTCTGTTGACTACTGAAAACGTCGGCGAACTTTTCCCGATCGGGCGCCACTCTCTCCGCACCTTCCTTCCACCATGCCGCCTCCCCGTTCCCGATCCTCCGCCGTGCGCAGCGTCCGCACGCCCGAGGCGATCGAGGCGTTGCACCTTTGGCTGGATTCCTGTGAACCCGGTACCCGGCTGAGCGGCCGGGCGACATTCGATCAGCGCGCCGTGTCGGCGGTCTGGTCCGCGGCCGACCACCTCGTGCGCGCCGAAGTGAAGGAGGGCGAACGGCGGCACGATCTCACGTTGTTTCTCACGCGTGGCGAATGGAGCTCCCGGTGCAACTGTTCGGCAGGGACCAATTGCAAACATGCCTATGCCGCCGGTCTCGCCTGGATCGCCGCCGTCGAATCCGGTGCGCGCGACGGACGCGATCCCGCGGATGCCGTGCCGATCGCCGATGCCCCGTCCGCCGCATCCGCGGGCGGTCGCGCACTCGAACACGAACTCGCGGGCTGGTTGCGCGCGCTGCCCTCGCCCGAGGAACAGGCGTCCGCCGCAAGTCGCGGGTTCTTCGCCGGCCTCGTCGGTTTGCGCGTCCGTCTCTCCGTTTTTGGCGAATGGCACGTCGAGGTTCTGCCGGCCGCGGACAAACCGTGGAAAGCTCCCACGCAAAAATGGCTGACCGATCTCACGACATTACGACCGGCCGATTTTGAAGCGTTGCCACCGGCCGAGGCCGCGCTCGCCGCCGCCCTCGCCGCCGAATGCCGGCTCTCACCGGTCGGTCTGTCCGCCAAACGCCCGCTGCCGCCCGCGGCGGTCACCGGCGTGCTCCGCACCCAAGCCGCGCGCCCAGCGTTGGTGATGCCCGATGGAAGTCCGCTTGTCATCGAGCCGACGCCCCTCGTGCCCGAGGCCACCGCATCCGCGACCGATCCCGATCAGCTCGACGTGCGTCTGGTCGCGCCCGACGGACGCGTCGCCGAGCCATGCACACTCGTCGCGCAACAGCCCGAACCGCTCTACCTATTCGATGGCCGTGTCTGGCGCGGCCCGCCTCCCGGACCGTCCACGCGATTGCCGGTCGCCGCGCTCTCCGACTCGCGTCTGCTGCCTCGCCTGCGCGCCGCCGGCCTGCGGCTGCCGACCGGCCTCGCCGCCGAAGTGCGCGTCGTCACCTTGCGCCCGCGCCTCAAGTGCTGGCTGACGCCCTCGTTCGACGGAGAAGAACGGGACTTTCACGCCCAGCTCATCGCTCGATCCGACTCGCCGCCATGCGAACAACAGTGGGCCGGCGCTCCCGCCAGCTGGCAGTGGAGCAAGCACGGCGCGCCACCTCCGCGTGTTGTCGGCGAACCGATGCTTGAATTCGATCTGACGACCGCCCGCGCGGCCAGCGCCCGCTTCAGCGGGTTCCGCCTCGTGTGGGACGGCTGGGCCGACGCGTGGACACGTCCGGTGACAAATACGTTTCCCGACGATTTCCTCGCCTGGCACGCGTCGTTGCCACCCGACCTTCAGGTGGAGCTTTCGCCCGAACTCGCCAGCTTGTTCGGCGCTCCCCTGCGCGCCCATGTCAACGTGTCCGTCGCCGCCGCGCCGGGCTCCGAGCAAGACTGGTTCGATCTCACGGTCGGGCTGCGCGTCGAGGACACCAGCCTGAGCGCCGAGGAAGTTGCGCTGCTCCTCAAGGCCCGCGGCAAATGGGTGAACCTTCCCCGCCATGGCTGGCGTCGTGTCGAGACCAATGCGGATGTCGACCAAGCTACCGCCGCCGTGCTCGAACGGTTGGGACTCGGCGTGGACGACGTGCTCACCGGCGGACGTCCCGCAAAACATCGCATGCATGTGTTGCAACTCGCGCTCGAAGCGGAGGCGCTGGCCGAACGGGATGCGATGTGGATCCACGTGCTCAAAGACCGGGCCGCCCGCATCGCCGCATTGCCACCGGCGACGATCCCCGCGGGCCTGCGCGCCACGTTGCGCCCGTACCAATGCGAAGGGTTTCAATTCCTCGCCCATCTCTCCGCGCAAGGTTTCGGCGGTGTGCTCGCCGATGACATGGGGCTCGGCAAGACCGTGCAAACCCTCGCGTGGTTGCTGCACCTCGCCTCCGCCCACACCGAGAAACACAGCGGGGAGCGCCGGCGACCCGAAGCCACACCGCTGAGCGGGACGCCCATGCCACATCAATCCACAGGCTCCGAGCCCGCATCCTTTCGTGCGCTCGTCGTCTGTCCGAAAAGCGTGACCCATGGCTGGCTCGTCGAAGCGGCGCGCTTTACGCCCGACCTCGGTATCGCGGCATTCGATCCGGAGTTCTCCGCCGCAAAAGCGGTCGCGAACGCCCCGCAACTGCTCGTTGCCAACTACACCCAGCTCCGCCTGAACGCGGCGGCTTTCCGAACCGTGTCTTGGGATGTGGTCGTGCTGGATGAAGGACAGTTCATCAAAAACCCCGGCAGCCAGGTTGCGGTGGCAGCGCGTTCGTTGCGTGCAAAACACCGCGTTGTCCTGACCGGGACGCCGATTGAAAACCGGCTGGCCGACCTTTGGAGTTTGTTCGCCTTCGCGCAGCCGGGCCTGCTCGGCGACCAGGCGGGGTTTCGCCGCCAATATCACGAGGCCGATCCCGCGGCGCTCCAGCGCCTGCACCGGCGAGTAAGGCATTTCCTGCTGCGTCGCACCAAAGCCCAGGCGGCGCCCGATCTGCCGCCGCGCACCGAGGATGAAATCGTGGTGGAGCTCGAAGGCGGACAACGCCGGCTCTACGACGCCGAACTCAAACGCGCCCGCGCCCAACTGCTCGGCGTCGAAACCAAGAGCGCGCTCGATGCGGTGCGTTTTCACGTGCTCGCGAGCCTGTTGCGCCTGCGCCAGATTTGTTGTCATCCAGCGTTGGTCGACCCCGCGCACGCGACCTTGCCCAGCGCCAAACTCGAAGCGCTGATGGAACGCGTGGAAGAGCTCGCCGAAGAAGGGCATCAGGTTCTCGTCTTCAGCCAGTTCGTCGGGATGCTGGAAATCATTCGTGCGCGCCTGATCGCCGCCGGCATCGGTCACCTGATTCTCACCGGCGCGACCGAAAACCGCGCCGAGTTGGTCGAGACGTTCCAGACGGACCCAACGAAAACGGTTTTTCTGCTTTCGCTGAAGGCCGCGGGTTTTGGCCTGAACCTGACGGCGGCGAGCTACGCGATTCTCTACGATCCGTGGTGGAATCCGGCGGCGGAAGCACAAGCCATCGATCGCATCCACCGCATCGGCCAAACGAAGCCCGTGATCGCATATCGCCTGCTCGCCGAAGGCACGGTCGAAGAAAAAATCCGCCTCCTGCAGCGCGAAAAAGCCGCCCTCGCCTCCGCCGTGGTCCAGGAAGAAAGCCTCGCGACCGTCATGGACCTGGAAAGCCTCAAACGCATCCTCGCTTGAGCCGAGGTCCAGTTGCAGGAGCGGCTTTACTTTACCGCCGCGATATCTTCCCGATCCGAAGTGGGACCGAGCTTGCTCGCGATGGCCCGAACCGGAGTAAGGTTCCCTTTACTTCGTCCCCTCAAGAGTAAAGCAAACAGCCCTTCGCTTTACTTTCTCCTCGCAAGAGTAAACCGAACCGGCTTTCGCTTTACTCATGGAACGCGGTCCCACGGGCTACAAAACTCCTATCAGCATGGTTGGCGAAGCCTGTTTCGCTTTCGTACCCAATGCCTTACCTCCAAATCCACCCGCGGAAGTTCACGCAGCCAAACTGCAACGAGCCAGTGTGGCTTTGGGGCGACTGAGTGGCGTTACCGGTCTTTTGCCCGACCCGCACCTGTTCATTTACAGCTATATCCGCAAGGAGGCGGTGCTCTCCTCCCAAATCGAAGGCACCCAATCGACGCTGTCCGAGCTGCTCCTGTTTGAGAACGACGCAGCCAGCGGCGTTCCGTTGGATGATGTGCAGGAAGTGTCCAATTACGTCGCCGCAATGAGTCACGGACTCAAGCGACTGCGTGAAGGCTTCCCGCTGTCGCTTCGCCTTATACGCGAAATCCACGCCGAATTGCTGGCCAAAGGACGCGGCGCGGAAAAACAGCCCGGCGAATTCCGCACGTCTCAAAACTGGATCGGCGGTTCACGTCCCGGCAACGCGCTCTTCGTTCCTCCGCCGCCGGACCAACTATTGGCCTGCCTGGGCAATCTGGAAAAGTTCCTGCACGACGAGACCACGCCCTCGCTCGTGCGAGCCGCGCTCGCCCATGTTCAATTCGAAACGATCCACCCTTTTCTTGACGGCAACGGACGCATCGGACGCCTGCTCATCACCCTGCTGCTATGCAACGAAGGTGTGCTGCCCGAGCCTATGCTCTATCTCAGTCTCTATCTGAAAAAAAACCGCGCCACTTACTACGACCTGCTTCAGCGGGTCCGGCTCACCGGCGATTGGGAAGCGTGGCTCGACTTCTTCTTCGACGGCGTGGCCGAGACCGCCCTGCAAGCCGCCGAAACCGTGGGCCGGTTGCTCGCGTTGTTTCAAACCGACCGCCGACGCATCTACGAACTCGGCCGCACCGCCGGCTCGGCTCCGCGCGTGCACGAGTTCATGCAAAAACAGCCGCTCGTGAGCGCATCGCGTTTGGTCAAGGAGTTGGAAATCTCCAAGCCCACCGCCAACGCCGCCCTCGGTGTGCTCATGAAGCTCGGCATCATCAACGAGGTCACCGGCAACAAATCCCACCGCGTCTTCGCCTACGAAAACTATCTCCGCATCCTCAGCGAAGGCACCGAACCGCTGTGAGCACCGCTGAATCGCATCACCACTCATCGGTTATGAGCTGCCGAGCCTCACACAAATCAATCCCGTGCCGGCTAAACAGATCAGATATAACAAGAACCTCTATGTCCGGATCACCGTTCAAAAGTGAAAGCAGCTGACGAATGTCTTCATGATCATCTGGTGAATTTTGATGTTTCATTCGAGGAGCCTTACCCCCTCCCCATCGTTCCTCCATCGGTTGGTACTAGCCTTAAATCGTTGATAACTAGTGCGATCGTTTTATGGGAGGTCGATTCCGACCGGTGCGTTCACGCCGAGCCCATGCATCGGCCCGACCTTTAGCATCATCCCTAATTCTCCAGCCCATGCCTGCGACTTTCCCTCCCCGCCTCCACGTCCTCCTCGCACGGGACGCGGGTTACGCCGTCATCCTCCGCCGCGGCCCGAGCAAAACCGTGTGCTCCATCGGTTGGGATCGCCGCAATGACACGTTCACCGTTGGTCAATGGATGCGCGGGCGCATATATGAACGGCGCAGCGATCTCTCTCCCGACGGTAAACACCTGATCTATTTCGCCATGAACGGCCGCTGGACCTCCGAGACCAAGGGGTCGTGGACCGCCATCTCCAAAGCGCCCTACCTAAAAGCCATCACCCTCCTTGGCAAAGGCGACTGCTGGCACGGCGGCGGACTTTTCCGCACCAAGACCCGCTACTGGCTCAACGACGGCTACGGACACAAGCCGCTCCTCGTCTCCGCGCGCATTACCCGCGACGAAATCTGGCAGCCGCCCGCCTGCTACGGTGGCGAATGCCTGCACGTTTATTACAACCGACTTCAACGCGACGGGTGGACACTCCGCAACGACCTCCCTCACGACCGCGACGCAACAGAGGTGTTCGATAAGCCCGCGGGTTCCGGCTGGATCTTGCGCAAGTTCTGCCATGCCCAGTGCGGCGCTCCACAGGGCAAAGGTGTTTACCATGACCGCCACTCACTCGTGCGCGCCGACTCAACCGACATGATCGATCTGCCCGACTGGGAATGGGCCGACCTCGACGGCAAGCGCCTCGTCTGGGCGTCCGGCGGGCGCCTGCACACCTCCAGTCTCAAAGGCTGTGGCCTCGTAAACGGACTGCTTCTTCGCGACTTCAACAACATGGCCTTCGCCCCGATCGCGGCTCCGTATTGACCCCGCCTTGCTCCAGCCCCGCGCATACCGGCGATCCGTCACTCTGCTCCCATTTTCCCGCTTTTCATCTCGAGCGATCCCCGCTCACTCGACCCATGACCCGCTACGAAGCCTTCACCTCTTCCAACTGGCGTGCGTCCGGCATCGCCCAAGTCGTGGTCGCCCGCATCCGTGACGACGGCCGCGCCGAGATCGGCTTCTTCCTCGTCGATCACTGGTGCCTCGGAGTGAAAGACGCCTATCTCCGGGACGATAGCAGCGAGTCGGAGTTGCGCGAACTCCTCCGCGACCAGCTTGCCGAGGAGGACCGCGAGCGCATCCACCCCGCCTGCGCAAGAAAACTGATCGAAGGCGCCGTCGCCTACGCCGAGTCGCTCGGCTTCGCCCCGCACCGAGATTTTCGCAAAGCCAAACGCGTGCTCTCCGGCCTCTCCGCCCCCGACTGCCCCGAGACCTTCACCTACGGCCGCGATGGAAAACCTTTTTATGTCGAAGGTCCGGACGACCCGTCCGACCGCACCGAACGCGTCCTCGCCAGCCTCACCCGCCGCTTCGGCCCCGACGGCTTCGGCTTCGAATTGTTGGACGACGATCTCGACGATGACGTATTCTCCGACGCCGATTTCGATTCGCTGGATTACGCGGAGCAAATCACGCACGTGCGCGCGGGTCTTCACGACCTGCTTGATCCGACCGAACCTCCCGCGCCCAACTTCTACGAGTTCGCCGGCTTGGTCGCCGCGTTGCACGCCTGCCCCCAAACCACCTCGCCCGCGGCGCTCATCCGCTTGCTTCAACAAGATCACGCGATCGCCTGCTTCGACGAAGCCGAGGCCAAACGCTTCTTTCGCGACCTCACCTTCTATTGGAACTACATCGCAGAGATCACCCGTGCGCTCCAAGGCGACTTGGGAGACCACGAGCACCCCCACGCCCTCGACATCTACCCTAGCGATTTCGATGACTTGACCGATCAGGAGCTTAAGATTTCACACATCGTCGAGGCGACGGTCGATTGGTGCGCCGGATTTCTCCGCGCCACTCGTGACTGGCCCGAACTTTGGGAAGACGCTCTCGAATGCCCCGACCTCCGCCCACACTGGGACCTGCTCCGCGCCTGGGCCACGCCCGACGACCCTGAAAGCTCCGCCATTATAAACGAGGGTAGCGACCTGTCCCCTAATACTCCGGCCAAACTCCCCCGCGCCGTGGTCGCGATCATCCGCGCCCTCCGCGGCCCGGCGTGAGGCGTTCAAGGCCGCGAGTTCGAGCACTTATTCCCTGACATCTCCGGGCACCCGGCGCAGAAGTCTCGGTCCAACTTTCCACCATGACCGTCTGCCATCCCCGTCTTTTCCTCGGAATCGTCCTCCTCTTTACCGCCGGTTGCTCGTCAACCTACTACAACACGCTCGAAAAATTCGGTTACGCCAAACGTGACGTGCTCGTTGACCGCGTCGAAAAGGCCCAGGACTCGCAAACCGAGGCCAAGGACCAGTTCTCCAGCGCACTCGAACATTTCCTCGCCGTCACCAAGACCGACGCCGGCGATCTCCAGCGGAAATACGAGGCGATGAACGTCGAGTTTAAGCGAAGCGAGAGCCGCGCCAAAGAGGTTCACGAACGCATCGATTCGGTCGAAGACGTGGCCGAGGCGCTCTTCAGGGAGTGGGAGCAGGAACTCAAACAATATTCCAGCGACTCGCTCCGGCGCGAAAGCCAGCGCCAGCTTGATAGCACGCGCCGCAGTTATGACAACGTGCTCAAACTCATGCGTCGCGCCGCCGAACGCATGGACCCCGTGCTCGCCACGTTCCGCGATCAGGTGCTCTTCCTGAAACACAACCTCAACGCTCGCGCCATCGCCTCGCTTGATACCACCAATCGCGAGCTTGAGGAGGACATCTCCCGTCTCATCGCCGATATGGAAGCCTCCATTCGCGAGTCCGAGATGTTCATCAAGACGCTGCAAAGCACTCCCGACGTAAAGTAAGCAGGCAGCGCGGCCGGGCATTCAGTTATAGCGGGGAGCAGGGGCAACCCTTTCCGGATTCGGTTCGCTCACGTGTCCCGCTACGATGAGAGTCCAATCCAGAACGCTTCCTCGCATGATGCCCGCCCGACTCCCTCGCATTCTCTTGATCAATGCTTCGCTCGCCGGCGAGTCGGGAAACACGTCGGTGCTTCTTGCCCGCGCCCGCCGGCGGCTCGCCCGTCGGGCGAGTCTCACCGTAATTACTCTCGCAGGTAACGAGGCGCCCGATTTCGCGGCGCTGCGTCCACAAATCGCCGAGGCCGACGGCTTGCTGATCGGCACGGGGACGCACTGGGATTCGTGGAGCAGTGTGCTGCAAAAATTCCTCGAAGACGCCACGCCAGCCGAAGGCACCGCGCTCTGGCTCGGCAAACCTGTCGCCGTGATCGTCAGCGAACACAGCACGGGCGGAAAAGGAGTGCTTTCGCGTCTCCAAGGCGTGCTCGTCACACTGGGTTGCACATTGCCGCCGATGAGCGGGCTGGTGCTTTCCCGCGCCGCCCTGATCGCCACACGTCACGACGCCGAGGCCGGCCGGGATTTCTGGTGTATCGAGGACCTGCGCATCGTCTGCCACAACTTGATCGAAGCCGCCTCCGGCACATGCCATTGGAAAACCTGGCCGGTGGATCGTGAAACTTTTTCCGACCGCTGGGTGCGTTAGCCCCAAGAGTTTCTTGGTTTCCTTTTTTGACATGCCTGATGACGCGGCGTGTCATTTGCGTCGGTGAAACCTTTCAAACGTATCTTGCTCGCGCTGGCCGCCTTGTTTGTCGCCCTTCAGTTGGTTCGGCCCGAGAAGAACATCGCCACAGAACCCTCCGCGAACGACATCGCCGCGCATTATTCCACCCCGCCCGCGGTCAAACAGCTCCTCGCGGTCGCCTGCTACGACTGCCACTCCGACACAACGCGTTATCCGCGATATGCGAATATTCAGCCCGTCGCCTCATGGATGGCATGGCACGTGAACGAAGGCAAAAAGCACCTCAACTTTTCCCAGTTCGCCACCTACACCCCCAAGCGCGCCGCGCATAAACTCGAAGAACTCATCGAGGAGGTAGGCGAAGACAAAATGCCGCTCGGTTCCTACAAACTGATGCACGCCGACGCCCGCTTCACCGCCGAACAACGCACGCTGCTCACTGATTGGGCCAAGACCGTGCGCCAGCGGATCCTTGCCGACAACGGCCAGGCCGAATAACCAAAGGCCCCTTCATGACAAACTACGACCGCGCTCGTGAACTCATTGATGCCGCCCACGCGGCCGACCCGACGCGCACCACCGATGGCCGGATGTTGTCGTAGGCGCGCGCGTACTCGGAAGGCATGACCTGCGTTTCGAGCGTCTTCA
>JANJTQ010000258.1 GCA_024711005.1 Opitutaceae bacterium
GCCGCCTCGATGGGATCGATCCTCCTCTCCGGCGCGAAAAAAGGCCGCCGTCTGCTCTACCCGCACTCGCGCGTCTTGATTCACCAGCCGCTCATTTCCGGCCGCATGGTGGGTCCGGCGACCGACATCAACATTCAGGCCAAGGAAATGGAAAAACTCCGCTCGGAATTGAACCAAATTCTCGCGAACGCCTCCGGTCAGCCCATCGAACGCATCGACAAGGACACCGACCGCGATTTCTATCTCAACGCCCAAGAAGCCATCGCCTATGGCCTCGCCGACAAGATCGTCGACAAGCTGTAAGTGCGGCGACCCGGCGGCAAGATTGCCGCCCCTGTTCAATCATCTCCGCAAAGGCGGGCCTCGCACGGCCCGCCTTTTTCGTGGTCGCTTTCGGTTCGCCGTCTCCGTCGTCGCCGGCGTCATTCGGCGCCACGGTTCGGATATTTCCAGCTGATCGTTGCCGGGCGAAATGCGCTCCGCCCGCATTCATCGCCACCAAGGAAAGCGACCGCTCGGTTGAGCATATTCATCCCGACCCCGCGCATCGGAGCGTTCACGGTATATCTCATAATATGCGCTCATCCCGGCGGTCGGCCGACCCCGGATTCGATTCGGAAGTTCCCCGCTTCGAACCGGATCTGTCATCCGGGAATCGACCTCACACCGTGATCGCCGACCCGACCGGAGCAGGGCTCCCGCCCCCGCGTTTGTATCCACGGAACTATGCAGGAGACCTGCACTCTACCCCGCCCGAGACCGACACCACGTGCACCAAATTAACAATATCCCACAGTTCCATGAATACGCCTCTCGGGTTCTTCCTTCTCGTAAAGCGCTGCGTCCTTCTCGCCGCCCTTGTCTTGTTCATCCCCGTTGCCTTCGGTGCCCAGCCGGTCATCACGAGCGTGGCTTCAGCGCTGGCTGTCGTTGACAACGCCTTCACCTACCAGATCGAAGCCTCGGGCGCGCCGACCAGCTACGCCGCCACCGGCCTGCCCGCCGGCCTCGGGGTAAACTCCGCCACCGGATTGATCTCCGGCTCGGCATCGACTGCCGGCGTGTTCGACGTCGAGCTCTCCGCAACCAACGCCGACGGCACCGACACCGCTTCACTCGCGCTCACCATCGGCACCGTGGGCACGTTCGTGGCCGTCGCCGACCCGCGGTATCTTGCTTTCGACGCCAGTGATGAACTCGCCGTCAGCGGAGCCTCCGGCGTCGGCTACGCCAGCATCTTCAAAGTGTCCCCCACCGGAAGCAGCCGCTTCTTCGCGGTGGATTCCTTCGAATGGCTGGGCGTCGTCTACGATCCCGCCGGCAACCTCTATGCCGCCCGCCTTTTCGGAGAGGTGTCGAAAATCACGCCGGAGGGCGTGGAGACCACCGTTGTCCCCGCCTCGGGAACCCAAGTGCACGGCCTCGCGATCGACAGCGCCGGAAATCTCTACTTCGCGAACCGCGACAACAACCTAATCGGCAAAGTCACGCCCGCAGGGGTCGTCAGCACGTTCTCGTCGGGTGCGGCCATCGCAGGCCCCACCGGGCTGGCTTTTGATTCGCTTGGGAATCTTTTCGTGGCCAACGCCGGCAACAACACGGTGGCGAAAGTCACACCCGACGGCACCGCGGTCACGTTTGCCTCGGGCTTCGACGGACCGTGGGGCCTTGTCTTCGATTCCGCCGGCACGCTCTACGTGTCGAGCCGCCAGTCCGGCACCGTCCACAAAGTCACCGGAGAAGGTGTGGTCACCACGCTCGTCACCGGATTGCCCGCCTTCAGCCCCACCGGGTTGGCCTTCGATCAGGCCGGCGCTCTCTATGTGGCAAACCAACAGGAGGGCATCGTCCTGCGCATCGGTGCACCTCCCTCCTCGCCACCCGTGATCACCAGCGATGCGGCGGCGCGCGCCGTGGCGAACCAGGGTTTCGGTTTCCAAGTCGAGGCCTCGGGCTCGCCGGCCAGCTTCTCCGCCACCGGCCTTCCCCCGGGAATAGACATTAACCCGACGACGGGCGCGATCCGGGGAACGGCAACGACAAGCGGATCTTTTAGCGTTACACTCACGGCGACCAATGCGGCCGGCACCGCCACCGCCACATTCACGCTCACCGTGGGCACCTTCAGCCTGTTCAAGGCCGACCCGCTGCTCAACGCTCCAACCGGCCTCGTGTTCCACCCGGACGGCAATCTTTTCGTCAGCAACTTCACTGGCGAAATTCTCAAAATCGCTCCGGACGGTAGCCTCAGCGTTTACGTCGCGGGGCTGGACGGCGCGCAAGACATCGCCCTCGATTCGCAGGGCAATCTCTACGTCTCCCGGAGTAACGGCTTCATCCACAAGATCACGCCATCGCCCCTCGTGACCAGCGTCTTTGCCACGGGTTTGACCGGCGCCCGCGGCCTTGCGTTCGACCAAGACGACAACCTCTACGTCGCCCGCGTCCCGTTTGATCCAAACGAAAGCAGCATCAGCAAAATCACACCCAACGGCGTCGTCAGCACGTTCGTGCAAGATCCCGACAGCGTGTTTGGACGACTGGTGTTTGACCGGGAGGGGAATCTCTACGCCACCAACCAACTCTACGGGAACAGCTCGATCATCAAAATCGCTCCGGACGGTTCTTCGTCGCGCTACGCCGCGCCCTTCACTTATCCCGGCGACATCGCGCTCGACCGCGACGGCGCGCTCTATGTCCCGGACGAATCTCCGATTGGCGGTATCATTGACAGCATCATGCGTGTCAGCTCCACCGGTGCATTGGGCGCCTTCTCAGGGGCTGGAGATCCGGTCACCCCGGAGTTGTTGAACTCGCTCGCCTTCGATTCCGCCGACAATCTCTACATCGGAAACGCGAGCGGCATTTACCGCGTCACCTTCCCGATCCCGCCGCCCGTGATCACCAGTCCGACCACCGCGACCGGCACACTCGGCATACCATTCAACTACACGATCACGGCAACCAACGACCCCACGGAATTCGCCGCCGAAGGCCTGCCCTCCGGTCTCGTCCTAAACGCCACCACCGGCGTCATCACGGGCACACCCACGCAGGTCGGCTCCTTCAGCGTCGATCTCGCGGCCGGCAACAGCACCGGCACGGGTTTCGCCGTGCTCGACCTGCAGATCATGTCGCGCCTCGACCGCAAAGCGCCGGTCATCGCCAAACTCAAAGCCACGCCCTCCACGCTCTCGCCGGCGAACCACCAGTTGGTCGGCGTCACCGTCACCGCAAAGGTGACCGACAACATGGGAGTGACTTCGTTTAAGATCATCAACGTCACCAGCAGCGAGCCCGACCAAGGTCTCGGCGGCGGCGATGTCCCCGACGACATCCAGATCACCGGCGACTTGACCGTGAACCTCCGTGCCGAACTCTCCCCTCGCGGCCACCGGCGCACCTACGTCATCACCGTCGAGGCACGCGACGCCTCCGGCAATACGAAGGTGAAAACCGTTACCGTTGCGGTCTCTAAAAATAAGGGTCGCAAATAAGCCAAACGATACACGCGAGCATGAATACGACCGCGAGCGTGCGACCAAAAAGGCGGGAGTGCACTCGGTCGTAAGCCGCGAGCTTGCTCGCGCTCCGGAGAGCGCCAGCAAGCGGGCGGTCTGCCGATCCACTTGAACCTTCCGCATGAGGGAGGCAGCCAAACCTCCTCGCGGGACGGCCTATTTTTTATCGGCAATGTCAGACGGCGGCGCGGTCAACTCCTTGTACTCCTCGTCCCACCGCATCACCTGCCGCTCGTCCTTCGCCGCACGCGCGGCATCCAGGGCCGGACGCAGCCACCGAACGCGGACTTCTTTTGGCACGTTCCGCCTGCCCAACACCGCTCGCCAGACGCCCAGCGCGGCCTTGGCATCCCCGGCTTTGACCAGCTGCTGCGCAACCAAGACCGCCAGCGGAGCCTCCGTCGCCGTGAACTGACGGCGCTTGGTCACCCCGTCCAACGATTGCCGCGCCCCCGCCGTATCCCCGGCCTCGCGCTGCAGGTCCGCGACCGCCAAGGCCACCGCGAGACTGAACGCCTTCTTCTGCGACTCGAGTCCCGCCCAGATCGCGTCGTTGCGCCGCCCGGCGCGGTCGAGTTCGCGCATCCGGCGCAGCACAACATAGGCGCGCTGTTCGGGCGGCAGCTTGTCGCGACGCGCCCACTGCGTTTCAAAGGAAACATTGAACGGACGATAGAGCGGATCGCCCACCGCCATCGCCTGCCAGCTGTATACGGGAACCGAATACGCCGCCGCGTCGCCCAGCCGGTCGCCGCGCGCGAGCGATTTCAAGATGAGATGCGGCTGGTGGGTGAATTCGAGATAGGGCTCGGTCACGTTGCCGAATGTCGCAGTGACTCCACGCGCGACCAGCGGCCCGACCCAACCGCTCGTCCGCGAACGCACGGAGGCGGCCGAAAAACTGTGAATGTGCAGCGCGACCGCGCCCGGCGGAAACTCGAATCCGTCCTGCGTAAACGGTCCGTTGAGCGTCCCCGCATACCAGCCAAAATACAGCGCCGGCGCATCGAGGCGCACCCATGAGGGCATCGAACCGCGCTCCCGGTCCACGTCGCCGTCGAAATTGAGTTCATCCAGCTGCTTCACCGTCTCCTCCAGCCACCGGTTCCCGGCCGCGTGCGGACCTCCGATATCGACGTAGCTCCGTCCGATGAGCCCCGTTTTTTCCGCCTCGATCGCTTGATCGATCAATCGTCGCGCATCGCCAAAACTCGGCCCGTCCAGACGGCTTACCTTCACAATCTGGTTCAACTGAATGGACGAGGGACTGTCGTTTCGAAAGAGCGGATTGGGCACAAACCCGACCAGCGGCGGATTGCTCACCGCCAGAAGCGCCAGTTCTCCGTCCACCGATGCCGCGTTGGTTTTAAACGCCTTGTTCCCGGCAAGCGGCGATTTCTCCGCCTCGATCGAGGGATCGTTGACCACTTTCAGCGGCACACCCCGGCAGACCACGAGGTAGGAGATCTTGTGACCGTTGATCGCATACTTCCGCCGTCCCGCGGCATCGGTCAGGTCCATGCCGATGGCATCGATCCAATCGCGCTTCACCAATTCCTCCGCCAGGGGATTAAACACCTTCTCCACAAACACCCGCCAGTTGATCGCCTCGGTGATCGGCATCTCCAGCGCAATGATGTTGCCGGCCGGCACACCCCGCTTCTTTGCGTAATACTCCGCCAGCTGCACCGACTCGGGTTCATCGCTGTTCGCCAACACGATCACCCTCGAGGCCACGTCGTCGGCGCGGGTCATCACGACGGCGACCGCGAACAATAAAAACAGGGGCAGTCCTTTCAGCATCCCCGGAAGGTTGTAAGCCCTCCCGGCCCGGGCCAACCCTAGATTCACGAAGCAAGCCTTCGATGTGGCGGGGGCGACCCGTCCCTGCCACTTTCCCGAACCGGGCTTCCTCCAAGGCGCTGCGTTGCCAAGCCTCCGGCCAGCCACCAACGTCCCGTTTTCGACATGCCCGAAATCGAACTCCTCCGTCCGCGCACCTATCTCGACAGCCTCCGCCCGCTGGGCATCTGGACTCTCCTCGTCGCGCCGGTCGGTCTGCTCGCCGGCTCCGCCAGCGCGTTCTTCCTCTGGTCGCTCGACCGGGTCACGCAGGTTCGTTTCGACCACCCCTGGCTTCTCTTTTTTCTTCCGTTGGCGGGCATCGGCATCGCCTGGCTTTACCACCACCACGCCAAGCAGGCGGCACGCGGCAACAACCTCCTCATCGACGAAATTCACGAGCCCGGCGGCGGAGTGCCCGCCCGCATCATTCCGCTCATCCTCGGCACGACGTTGATCACGCATCTGTTCGGCGGATCGGCCGGACGGGAGGGCACCGCCGTGCAAATGGGCGGCGGCATCGCCAGCGAGTTTGCCCGTCTTTTCCGCGTGCCCGCTCAACATCGCCGCATGTTGCTCATGGCCGGAGTCGCCGCGGGTTTCGGGTCGGTCTTCGGCACGCCGCTTGCCGGGGCGATCTTCGCGATGGAGGTGCTCACCCTCGGACGCGTGCAATACGAGATGCTCATCCCGTGCATGCTCGCCGCCATCATCGGCGACCTCACGTGCGCGGCCTGGGGCGTCCACCACACCGGCATGATCATCGCCTCACAGGTGGAGCCCGGAGCCTTTACGTTTGGCCGCCTCGATTTGGTGGTGCTCGGCAAGGTCGCCGTGGCGGGCGCCCTCTTCGGATTATGCGCGCGCCTCTTTGTCACCGCCACGCACGGCGTTCAGAAGGTGTTCACTCGTTCTGTCGACACCTACTGGCTGCGCCCGGTGATCGGCGGCGTGATCATCATCGCCCTCACCTACGCGCTCGGCACCCGCGAATTCCTCGGCCTCGGCGTGTGGAGCCCCAATCCCGACGACGTGACCACCGTCAGCGTTTTCCATCCCGGCGGAGCCGACACGTGGAGCTGGTTTTGGAAGCTGCTCTTCACGGTGATCACCCTCGGCGCCGGCTTCAAAGGCGGCGAAGTCACCCCGCTCTTCTTCATCGGCGGCGCCCTCGGCCACACGCTCGCCGGCGTCTTCGGCCTTCCTGTGGATCTCGCGGCGGGGCTCGGCTTCGTCGCGGTCTTCGCCGGCGCAAGCAACGCCCCGCTCGCCTGCACATTGCTCGGCATCGAACTCTTCGGTGCCCAACACGCCGTGCTCATCGCGGTGGCCTGCTGGGTCAGTTACCACTTCAGCGGACACATCGGCATCTACAGCGCGCAACGTCCCGGCATGCGCAAGGATGGCCTGATCCAGGCAACGACCTGAAAACCCGGGAGCAGCCGTAACAATTCAATTGAGAGGGTCGTATCGAGGTAATCTGACGGCCGCTTTCGGTCTTTCATTCCCGGCGAAATACCCTCCGGGTATTCCATGGTCATTCACCACCGAAATCTGCTCGCCATCTTACCCCGCTACTCCGCCTTCAATTGAATGGTTACGGCTCAACGGATCTCCGGCTTCGCGATCGCCCCTTCCTGCCAGCGACCGGGAAACAGCAGCATCGGCGGCGGATCGGGCAGCCCGCGTTCGTTGCGCTGAAGCTGCGTCACCACCAAATCGACCGCATGGGCCGCGATCGCATCGTACCCTTGGTCGATTCCACCAAACTCCGTGCCGGCGCGCCACGATAACAACACGCTCCGTTCCGGAGGCCCCGCCCAGCCCGCCGCCTGCGCCAGCCGGAGCAACCCCAGATCATCCGCCACCAGCGCATCCGGGTTCGCCCGCTGCAACCAGGGCGCGAGCACCGTCTTGTCCTCACCCCGGTGCAGCCACAATCGCCGCGTCGCACCCGTCGGTCCGCAAGCCAGCCAGGCCGCCTGCCACCCCCGATGCGCACGCTCGTTGGTCGCCGCATCCACCAACGCCACCGGACGCCGCGCCCCCGCCGCCGTCAATCGTCCCAGCACCTCCCGCATCGCTTCGTAATGATGATGCCCGGCGCGCGGCAGCGCCACGCTGAGCTCCGACATTCCGACCACCGCGACCGCAAAGTTTTCCCACTCCCAGTCGAGTTCGATCCGCCGCTTGCCCCGGGTGGGGGCGAACAACACCCCGCTGATCCCGCGTGCGCTTAAAATTTCCCCCAACCGCCGCGCGTTGCCCTCGACCTCCGAAAGCCAGAACGTATCCAACCGGTACCCGCGCTCCGCCGCATGTCGTCGCGCGGCCATCTCCACATCCTTCGCAAATCCATCGTGCTTCGATGCCGCGCGGTCGCCTTCCAGATAAATGAATGCCAACGGCTCCGCCTTCGCCAACGGACGCGCCTGCCGGATGTGCGCCATCAACTCGCCCACGCGCGCATTCGGGCGATAGCCCAGTTTCTCCGCCACCGCCCGCACCCGCGCGGCCGTCTCCGCCGGGATGTTTGCCGCCCCGCGCAACGCATACGACACCGCCGACACCGACACGCCCGCCACCCGCGCCACCTCTCGCAACGTCACCCGTCGGTCGTTGATCATAAGCCTCTTCCTCGGTTCGAAGCGCGGAGAACGGCAAAGCTAGTCAACGGTTTCACTAAACTCGGATTGGAGGCGAAAACCGGGTTGCGGCAATCTTCTTTTCACATGCCCTCCACGCTTCATACCTTCGAAACTGATTTTGTCGTCGCCGGCGGCGGCCTCTCCGGTGTCTGCGCCGCCATCGCGGCCGCTCGCCGCGGTTCCCGCGTCGTCCTCATCCAGGATCGCTCCGTCCTCGGCGGAAACGCCTCCAGCGAAATCAAAATGCACATCGTCGGCGCCGACTGCCACGGCAGCAAACCCGGCACCCGCGAGTCCGGCATCATGGAGGAGCTCCGTCTCGAAGACGCCGTGCGCAACCCTCACCGCTGCTATTCCCAATGGGATCTTCTCCTTTACGAAAAGGTGAAGCTCGAGCCCAACATCACCCTCTTGCTCGACACCGACTTGGTCGGCGCCGAGGTCGAGAGCGGCACCATCCGCTCCGTGCGCGCCGTTCGCAACCTCACTGAGGACGAGTTCCTCATTCGCGCCAAATTCTTCGCCGACTGTACCGGCGATGGTCGTCTCGGCGTCGAAGCCGGCGCCGACCACCACACCGGCCGCGAGGCCAAGAGCGAATATGGCGAAACCCTCGCCCGCGACGTCGCCGACCGCCACACCCTCGGCAGCTCGATTCTCATCACCGGACGCAAATACGACACGCCCCAGCCATTCATCGCACCGTCGTGGATTCGCAAGTTCAAGAAGGAGGATTTCAAATACCGCCCAATCAACAGCTATGAATACGGCTACTGGTGGTTCGAGTGGGGCGGCCAGATCGACACTCTCAAGGACAACGAAACCATCCGTCACGAACTCCTTCGCATCGCCCTCGGCGTGTGGGACTACGTCAAAAACTCCGGCGATCATCCGAATGCCGCGAACTGGGCGCTCGACTGGGTCGGCAGCATTCCCGGCAAACGCGAATCGCGCCGCTTCCTCGGACCCCACGTGCTCAAGGAACAGGACGTTCTCGGCGGTCGCGTCTTCGAAGACCAGGTTGCCTACGGCGGCTGGGCCATCGACCTGCATCCGCCCTCCGGTGTCGATGTGCCCGACGAACCTCCGTATACGCCCACCATCTTCAAGCACCTCTACTCGATCCCCCTCGGCAGCTACCACTCGCGCAACATCGCCAACCTCTTCTTCGCCGGTCGCAACATCTCGGCCACCCACGTCGCCTTCGCCAGCACCCGGGTGATGGCCACCTGCGCCGTCGGCGGCCAAGCCATCGGCACCGCCGCCGCCCTCTGGCGCGAAGCCCCGGGCAACGACATCCGCCAACTCGCCACCAAGGACAACATCTCCGCCCTCCAGCAGGCGCTCCTGCGAGACGACGCGTTCCTTCTCAACCTGCCCAACACCGACGCCGCCGACCTCGCGCGTCGCGCAACCGTCTCCGCCTCCTCCGCCGCGCATCCCGCCGGCAATGTCATCGACGGCATCACCCGCGACCTGAAAGCCTCTTTCGGCTCCTGGTCCTCCGACTCGGTGCATCGCTGGGAATCCGCGTCCCTCCCCGCCACACTCTCCCTCGACCTGCCCGCCCCCGCGCCGATCAAGGAAGTGCACGTCACCTTCGACACCAACTTCGAGAAGGAGCTGATCCTCTCGATGAGCGATCACCACACCGGCAAATCCGCTCCACGCTCCGCCCAGCCCGAAACGGTCAAAGCCTACCGCCTCCTGCTCGACGGCAAGGTGATCGCCGAGGTGACCGACAACTACCTGCGCAAGCGTATCCATACTCTGGCGACGCCGATGACGGGCAAGAAACTCGAACTGGAAGTGACCGCCACGCACGGCGCCCCCGCCGCCCGCGTGTACGAAGTGCGCATCTACTGACTACGCAGCCGCCCCCTGAATTCACGTGGCAGCCGACGTAACGAGGCTGGGTTTTCTTCAGCCTCTCCGAGATGGATGACCCGACGACCTCGTCGGGTCGGTTGGGAGAGCGCGCCGATCAAGCCCGACGAGGTCGTCGGGTCTCCATCGGAAAGAGCCCTACCGTCCGGTCCACCACCACACCCAACCGCCGGCGTGAGCCGCGAGCACGAGCACCGTCACGATGATGAACGACGGATGTCACGTCTTGTGGCGCGCGCACTTATGGGCGCTCTGCGTACGGCGTCCGAGATGGAGACCCGACGACCTCGTCGGGTCGGTTGGGAAAACGCGCCGATCAAGCCCGACGAGGTCGTCGGGGCTCCATCGGAAAGAGCCCTACCGTCCGGTCCACCACCACGCCCAACCGCCGAGGTGAGCCGCGAACGCGAGCACCGTCACGACGATAAGCGACGGATGCCGCGTCTTGTGGCGCAGCCAAAATTGACCGATCAGCGCCCCGAAAAATCCGCCGGCCAGCGCCCATAAGTGGAGCGTGCGTTCACGCACCCGCCGCGCACCGGCACGTTTCGAAGCACGCTTGTCCCACGCGTAAGCCACCAACGTAAGCACGGACAGGGCTCCATAGAAAATCGCGACGGCTTCGAACAACGGCATCCACGAAGTCGTAGCGGCCCCCTTCGCGTAGACCAGCGCGAACGCTTGCCGTCACTCGACGCGCCTGCACACAGTTCCCGCCATGCCGATCAAAGCCTGGTTCCCCACGTTCATCTACGTCGATACGCTCCAACGCACGGGCCTCGCGCGCCTCAATGACGAACTCGCCGACGAGTGCCACCAACTCCGCGATTACGACGACGAAGGCCGCGCGTGGTCCGACAAAAACTATCCCGGCGGCTACACCAGTTACGCGTCGATGCACCAGTTGCACGGGTTCTCCAGCACGTTCGGCGCGCTGGAAAAGAAAATCGACAAACACGTCCGCGCCTACGCCAAGTCCCTCGACATGGATCTGCGCGGTCGCTCGATCCGCATGACCGATTGTTGGGTCAACATCATGCCACCCTCGGCCGCCCACTCGCTGCACCTCCACCCCAATTCGTTCATCAGCGGCACCTATTATGTGCGCACGCCCAACGGCTGCTCCGGGCTGAAGTTCGAAGACCCCCGCCTGAGCAAGTTCATGGCCGCTCCGCCGAAGCTGCCGAATGCGCGTGAGGAGAACCGGCTTTACACGACCTACCCTGCGGAAGCCGGCAACGTGATCCTCTTTGAAAGCTGGCTGCGCCACGAAGTCGCCGCCAACCGCGTCGACGACGAACGCATCAGCATCAGCTTCAACTACGCCTGGGCCTGATTGATATGGAGTGCGGTGAGTTCTCACCGCTTTCGACGGGCCGAATTCACGGCGGGGCCCAGCGGGCCCGCCCCGGCGGGAAGGTTAAGCCGTAACGATGCAGTTGGAAAAGAGTCACCGATTAGGATGGTGAATGAAACGCAGACAATCGAAGGGCGGAAGCCCGGTTCACCAATCGGTGGCCGAAAAAATCCAGTTCCAAAGCGCGGGCCAGTCCATCCAAATCGAGTTCACCGACCAGCAACTCAGCCCGCGTGCCGGGACGGCGACCTTCTGGTCGTTCCTGCACGAGAGCGGGTGGCGGGAGTTGGTGGCGCGTTGTCTGCCGCATCCCGAGCCGACCTCCAACAACGCGCTCTCGCCGGTGACCAAGGTGCCCGGGTTTGTGCAAGGTCTGCTTTGCGGAGCGAAGAAGCTCACGCACTGCGCCTACCTGCGGCGCGATCCGGTCATGCCCGCCTTGCTCGGGATCAAACGCGTGCCGAGCCAGTCGACCTTCAGTCGTTTTTTCCAATGCTTCACAAGCGCGGGCAACGATCAAACTCGCCGTGCCTTCCCACGAACGCGACTGGTGGCAAAGCCTTTGGGCAAAACTGCTCTCGACCAACCCCAACTGCAATGCAGTCGGACTCGTCCCCGTCCCGCGTAGCGCTCCCGCTCGAAAAATCCTCCCGAAACTTGAATCCGACTCCTAGGAAACAGGCATTGGTTGGAGAGGTTGAAGAACAAAGCCGAGAGATTTGGCCTGCTTGCGCAGGGAGTTCTCGCGGCGGAGGCGTTGTTGATCGGGGTTGCCCAGTCGAGCGGGGTCAAAGGGGCGCCGGTA
>JANJTQ010000265.1 GCA_024711005.1 Opitutaceae bacterium
GGATCGGACGCGGCGACGCCGATGCGTCGGTCACCACGTCCAGCTGACGTGCAGGCGTCCGAGCAGCGATTGGTAATTGTCCGCGAAGTCGGACTCGATCGCGGCGCCCAACGCCAGGTGTCGGCCGGTGCGCACGTCGAGCGAGAGGCCGACAGTGTAATATGAGTCGACCGAGGCCTCGTTCAGAAAGCGGGTGTGAATGGCGTAGAGGTTGGCGTGCAGACCGGACGAGGGGCGCATCGTCAGGCAGAGGCCGTTTTTGAGGATCGTCTGGTCGATGTCGGAAACCATCGCGTAGTCGTCGAATTCAATAGGCAACTCGCGGTGGTGGGTGACTTGATTGAGCAGCGTGAGCGAGATCCGGTCGGAGATGCGCCAATCGGCGGCGCTGAGGAGCCCGACATGCCAGCTCACGCCGCCGACCGCGGCATTGAACGAGGCGCGGGTGTGCAGTCCGACGGCGGGAACGAGTTTCCATCCGAACGGCTGTTCGGCGGTCGAGGCGACGAGAGTGATCGGCGCCGCCAAGGTGGCTCCGGCACCATAGATCTCGGTGCCCTCGATGTTGGTGTATTCGGCGGTGACAGGCATTTCGAGGCGCATGCGTCTGTTGACGCGCAGGCTCGCAAGGTTGGCCTCGACGCGGAGTTGTTCGCCGCGATAGGTGCGACCGGCGATGTCGGCCTCGATGTTGCCCCGACTGATGGCCAGCGAAGCCGCGCCGACCCGCGAATGCGCCGGGGCGGCGTCGTCCGACGGATCGCGCGGGGCGGGGATCCCCTGGCTGAAGAAAAGCGTGCGAGCCGCGGTGGCCGTGGTGGAGGCCGGATTGCCATCGGAGATCGCGAAGGCGGATTCGAAGCCGACGGCCTCGTTGAATTTCGCGGCGATGGCCGCACCCTCGCTGTTGAGGAATTTTTCGACCTTGTTGTTGATCTCGGAGGCGCTGGCGCCGGTGAACGTCTTGTCGAACCCGATGGACTCGATGCGAAGGCTGGCGGATTTGCCGTCGAAACCGGGCGTGACGGCAAACGTGCTGGGCACACCCATATAGGTGACGTTGGCCCGAAAGGCCCTGCCGGGGAACGCGTCCGGAAGTCTTGCGGCGGAGTCGATCATCCCCGCGAAGCTGGAGTGGGAACGAAAAATGGTGGTGCCGCCCATGCTGGCGGTCGTCTCGAAGAGCCGGGCTGCATGGAGGGAAGGTGCTGCGAGGAGCAAAATGGGAACGAGAAAAGCGAGTTTCACCACCCCGATGCTAGCAAGGCTCCGGGGGGCGTTTCTGTAGGACGGACGGAAATCTTCGGGTAATTATTCGGAAGAATACCCGTCGGAAAGCCGCTCGGCATCCCGCGCGTGAAGGGCGTCGCAAGCGACGCCCAACGCCCCCGCAACAAAAACCCAACCTCCTCCACCCGTGGGGCTTCGCTTGCGAAGCCGCAGCCGTGTCCCGGCCGACGACCGAAGCGTAAGAAATCAACACACAGGGCCTGACTCCGCAGGCTCGCACCTCCGCGTTACCCTCATACTCCGCACCGGCGCCGCGACAGCGTGTCCGGAGTGCCGCCGTTCGTTCGTCGAAGATTGAAAACAAACATCACCTTCCCCAAGCCACGCATCCTCACGTCCCTCCCGCCCTATGAATACACAGACACACGCTCCCGTTGGCCGCCTCCGCGTTCACTGCTTTAGCATCTCGCTCGACGGGTTCGGCGCCGGCCCGAATCAGAGCTTGGAATGTCCGCTCGGCGTCGGCGGCGAGGCGTTGCACGAATGGTTTCTTCCCACCCGGACCTTCAAACAAATGATGGGGGAAGACGGCGGATCGACCGGAATCGACGATCAGTTCGCCGCGCGCGGGCTGGCCGGCATCGGCGCGTGGATTCTCGGCCGCAACATGTTCGGCCCAATCCGCGGCGAATGGCCGGACGATCGCTGGAAAGGATGGTGGGGCGAAGAGCCGCCGTACCATTGCCCGGTCTTCGTCCTGACGCATCATCCGCGCGCCTCGATCGAGATGAAGGGCGGCACCATTTTCCATTTTGTCACCGAGGGTATTCATGCGGCGCTTGGGCGGGCGCGCGAAGCCGCGAGCGGCAAAGACGTGCGCGTGGGTGGTGGCGCTGCGACGATCCGGCAATACCTGAGGGAAGGGCTGATTGACGAAATGCATTTCGCGATCGCGCCCATTCTGCTTGGTTCGGGAGAGTCTCTGTTCGGCGGAATCGACGCGCTGAAACTCGGCTACCAATGCGTGGAACACGTTGCGACACCCGGCGCCACACACGTCGTGCTGCGCAAGCGGAACTAGTGCCGGAAAATTCAAACAAAGGAGAAGGCCATGCGATTCCTGGTATTCATGATCCCCGAGGTGTATCAGCCGAAAAACGGCAGGAAGCCGGATCCTCATTTCACGCCGGATGCGGAGATGATGGCGAAGATGGGCAAGTTCAACGAGGAGCTGAGGAAAGCCGGCGCGCTGCTTTCGGTGGACGGGCTGCACCCGCTGACGACCGGCGCGCGCCTGGCGTTTTCCGGAGGCAAGGCCAGCGTTACGGACGGCCCGTTTGTCGACGCCCAGGAAGTGGTCGGCGGTTATTGGATGCTGGAAGCCAAATCGAAGCAGCAGGTCATCGATTGGATGAAACGCTGTCCGGCGCAGGACGGCGACGTGATCGAAATTCGGCAGGTCCATGAGCCGTCGGATTTCCCCGCGGACGTCCAGGCGACGGCGCGCGATGCGTAAGCTTTGGCTGACGGAGAACGTTCATCGCACGTGCATCGAGCCGAGGGGGCGCGCAATGTGCGCGACTCACTCCACGCTGGCGATGAGATAGATGAAGGTGGCGATCGAACCCACGAAGGCCAGCACGAGCGCGCGCAAAATCCAAAGCACGGCGTCGGCCTTGCGCGGGAACGCTTGCTTCAGGATTTCGTCGGCATGGTCGCCACCGAGATAGGCCGTGAGCACTTCGTGCGTATGATCCGAACCACCTCGGATGTTGTGCCAGAGGCTGAGCGGGGTGTGAACAATGCCCCAAGGAAATCCCCACCATCCGAAAAGGAGGGAAAACAGGCCCCAGCCCAACGCACCCGCGCCGGCGGAGCGGTCGGAACGCACGTAGGTCAGAGCCGTGCTGTTGCGAAAGCTCAACACGACAACCGAGACGTTCCAGTAATAGCGCAAGAAGCGACCGCCTTTGAGGACGTCGAGTTCGATGTCACCGAGCGTCATGCCTTCGGTGCCTGCCAGCGGTCGGCCCTCGACCAAGAGGGGTTGCGCCATACGCAGCGCGAGTTCGTCTTGAGCCGAGAGCGGCGGGGGCGTCGGCATGTCCGGGGGAAGCGGGGGCGGCATGGGAGTGGATATCGTTGAACTGAAATCTCAAACGACCTCTCTGGCGCGATGCACGGCGACGGGCAAGACGATTGCGAATCAAGCAGATGAGCAACCTGCTGTTATTAGCTACGTTCGATGGATTGAGCGCGACGAACACCTTGTGCAGACACTGGCCCAGTCGATGGAGTCGGGTCGTCGTTGCGCGCCGTTTTTCAACTTTGTCCGAACCGCGCCCGCTCGTTCGTTGACTGTG
>JANJTQ010000285.1 GCA_024711005.1 Opitutaceae bacterium
AGCGCGCCGTTGACCCCCAGCACCGGGTGATCGGTGTAAACGGGTAGGTTGATCCAGAAATCCGCATCCACAAAAAGCGGGGTCGCCAAGAAACTTTTGCGGTCCTCTTCCAACGTCGTCTCGGGGTTGAACGAGGCCACGCTTTTTTGCGCAAGGATCGGATCAAACCTCGAGGGCAACGGGCTATCGTAAAACCATATCGGATCGAAGTAGCGGCCGGACTCGAGCACGTAAACCTTATGACCGTCGAACGCCGATTTGCCCGTAACCAGCGAAGGTAGATACCCGGTGAAACGCAGCCTTTGCTGATTCAAGCCAACCAGAAAAATGTCGGCCTTCGCATAGCCTCGCCGCTCCAAAGCAGCGATCACTGCTTGGGTGAGACCGAGCGGCGTGGCGAGTCCCGGACCGGAGTCGGCATAGACCTTCAGTCCCACCTTGCCCTTTTCGCCCGGCGACAACTTCCGGCCCATGGCCGCCTCGAATTGCCCAATCAATTGCTCAACTCGCACCGCGTAGCTTGCATCCGAAAAATCCGCCAGCTCCGCCGACCAGATAACGGGAGACACCGCAGGCAAGGTAACCGCCGAGACTGCATCCGCCGCGAACGCGCAGGAAATACCCGTGAACAGCGCCAGCACAGAGATAAAGACGGAACGTAATTGAAACATGTAGGAGGAAAGGCCCGGCGATCAGACCATTGCGAGCGCCCAAGCCCGCAGTTCTTGACAGACCCCGCATGAGGGTAAAAGTGCAAACTTCGTCGCATCTTCTTCGCGCCGTCCGCCCGCTCCATGCCCGTCATCAAACCCACCTGTCTCCGCGACCTCAAACTTCGCGTGAACATTGTCGATGTGGTGGGACGAGTCGCGACCCTGCGCAAGGCCGGCTCACGATTCAAGGGCCTCTGTCCCTTCCACAACGAGAAGTCGCCCTCCTTTCACGTCGATCCCGACAAGGGTTTCTACAAGTGCTTCGGCTGCGGAAAGGCCGGTGACATCATCACGTTTATTCGCGAGACCGAGCAGCTTAATTTCACCGAGGCGATCGAGACCTTGGGCAAGCGCTTCGGCGTGCCGATCGAATACAAAGAGGGCTCGGGTGGTCCCAGCCGCGAGGAGCGTTCGCTGCGACAGGAGATTTTCGACATCCATGAAACCGCCGCGGAGCACTTTCATCAGGTCTTCAAGTCCTCCACGCCCACGGGCGATTGGATGCGCTCGTATTGGACGGACCAACGTCGCTTCTCCCACGAGCTCGCCGATGAATTCAAGATCGGCGCCGCCGAGCCCGCCGACGCCTCGCTCGCCGCCATATTGCTCAAGAAAAAGCATTCCGAAGACGCCCTCCGCCAATGCGGCCTCTTCTTTGTGCGCGAGGGGGGCATTCTCGGCCTCGGCTCGCTCAAACCGCGGTTCCGCGGACGTCTGATGATTCCCATCCGCGACCACCAAGGCCGCGTGGTCGCCTTCACCGCACGCCAGACCGATCTCACGCCGCAGGACGATCCCGCCCGCGAGGCAAAATACGTCAACTCGCCCGAGACGCCGATTTTCACGAAAGGAAACCTCCTCTTCAATCTGGACCGCGCCCGCAGCAACGTCGGCGAAGGTCGGCCATTCGTCCTCGTCGAGGGGCAACTCGACGCATTGCGCAGTTGGAGCGTGGGATTGAAAACCGCCATCGCACCCCAAGGCACATCGATCACCGAGGGACAACTTGTATTGCTTCGTCGATACCACACCCAAGTCGAATGCTTCTTCGACGGCGACAATGCCGGACAAAAAGCCGCGCTGCGTTTCCTTCCCATGGCGCTCAAGGCCGGTCTTGAAGTGCGCTTCCTTGGCGGTGCGTCCGACACCAAGATCGATCCCGACCTGTTGTTTCTCGAAAAGGGCCTCGTCGGCTACGACGAGGTGCGCAAGGAAGCGCTCTCCGCGATGGCGTTTGCCTGCCGGGCCCTCCTGCCCTCGCCGGAGACCGCGACGCCCGAACAAAAAGCCCGCGTCGCCGGCGATCTCCACTCGTTGATACTAAACGCCGAATCCGAGATTGCCCGGTCCCAATTCCTGGCGGAGGCCGCCTCCCTGTTACGCCTCCCGCTCTCGGCCGTGCAAAAAGATTTCGATCACCAGCGTGAGCGCCACGACCGGCAACAGGCGAGCCGGCCGACACCACGCTCCGCAGAGGAGCCGCTTGCCGTTCCCCAACCGAGGATCGCCGCAAAAGACACCCCCGAGCATCACCTGCTGATGCTGATCCTTCACTTTGAGCATGTGGGCCCCCCGCTCAGCCGTACCCTTCCTCACGACTGGATTGATGTCACCCACCCCGCCGGCGTGTTGCTCAACCGCTTTTTGGCCGAATTCGAGCAAGACGCCTGGCCTGGTCGTGATCATATAGACAATTTGCTCGAAACCGCCGAGGAACGCACCTTAGTCGCATCCTTGCTTTTCGAAGCCCCGCAAATCGATGACCCTATAAAAGTTACCAACGAAGGCCTTCGACTTATCCAAGCCCGTTCGCTGGAGCCGCGTCTCCGCCAAATAGAACTTGCTCTAGCCAATACCACTGCGGACAGTAACGTTGACGCAAATTCTCTCTTTAAAGAACTCCTAGATATCAAGCGACAGCTGCGCGCCCCCCTGAGGCTGCCCGCGGCTTAATCCATTTTACCAGATCCTGTCCCATACCATGCCGCGCAAAGCCAAGTCCGCCGACACCGATAGCCACTCAGACGCCGTAGAGGCTGCCATTGAACGCATCCGCCCCTCATCGGGCGATGCCACCGTCCCCGGTGTCGACCTGCCCGCCGGCGGCATCAACGACAAGATTCGCAACCTCATCCGCCTTTCGAAGGAGCAGGGTTACCTCACGTTCGACGACATCAACGAAGCCCTCCCCGATTCCGTCGAAAACCAGGAGGAGATCGATAACGTCCTTTCGATTCTTCAGAACCTTGAGATCGAGATCCTCGAGCCCGACCAGGTCGAAGATTACAAACAGCGTCAGGAAGAAGCCGAAGAGGAGGAGTCCCGTTCCTCGCAGCACGACATCCTCGACGATCCGGTTCGCATGTATCTCAAGCAGATGGGCCAGGTCCCGCTGCTCACCCGCGAACAAGAAGTCGAGATTTCCAAACGCATCGAAAATGCCGAGCTCAAGGCCCAGACCGCCCTGTTCGAGACAGCTATCATCGGTCGCTACATCGCCACCCTCGGTGCCAAGCTCATCAACCGCGAAGAGCGTTTCGACCGCATCGTCATCGATAAGAAAATCGAGAGCCGCGACACCTATTTCAAGAGCCTCCCAAAATTGGTCGAGATCACCCAGAAGAACGAGGAAGGCGTCGCCGATTCCTGGGACGAATACCTCAAGGCCCGCACCGAAGCCGAACGCAAAAAGATCCTCGCCAAACACAAGAAGCGCGAGGCCAACCTTCGCGCCAATTTCTCCAAGTTCTTCTTCAAACTGAAGGTCTACGAGGAGTGGCTTGAGCAGCTCCAACCCGTCCTCAACGAGATCGAGCAGCTCGACCACCAACTCGACCGCGCCAAGCACCCGAAGACCAAGAAGGATGCCGCCATCGATTCGAAGGCGATCAACGCCCGGCTCAAACAGATCGAAGCCGAGCAACGCATCGAGCCCGCGGAACTCCTCCGCGTTGTCCACCAGACCAACGTGCATGTCCGCGAGGCTCACAAAGCGAAGACCGAAATGGTCGAGGCCAACCTTCGTCTCGTGATCTCGATCGCGAAGAAATACACGAACCGCGGCCTCTCCTTCCTCGATCTCATTCAAGAGGGCAACATGGGCCTCATGAAGGCCGTGGAAAAATTCGAGTATCGTCGCGGCTACAAGTTCTCCACCTATGCCACGTGGTGGATTCGTCAGGCCATCACCCGCTCCATTGCCGACCAGGCCCGCACCATTCGTATTCCGGTGCACATGATCGAGACCTTGAACCCGGTCATGCAGGTGCAAAAGCAGCTCCTCCAGGAATTCGGCCATGAGCCGACGCCCGAGGAGGTCGCCGACGAAATGAATCTGCCCGTGGAACGGGTGCAGCAGATCATGAAGATGGCCCAACAGCCCATCTCGCTTCAGTCTCCCGTGGGCGACGGCGACGACACCTCGTTCGGCGACTTCATCGAGGACAAGTCCGCCGAGAATCCCTACGACATGACGGCCTACTCGCTTCTCCGCGAGAAGATCATCGACGTGCTCGACTCCCTTACCGAACGCGAACGCCGCGTCCTCTCGCTGCGCTTCGGCCTGGTCGACGGCTACAGCCGCACGCTCGAAGAGGTCGGCAAACAATTCAAGGTCACGCGCGAACGCATCCGCCAGATCGAGGCCAAGGCCCTTCGCAAGATGCGCCATCCGACGCGCATCCGTCAGCTGCACGGCTTCTTCGACGCCGAGCAGATCGACAACGCCCAGAACCTCCTCAAGCAGGTCCAAGCCAACAAGCCGGTCATCCCGCAGGTCCCCTGAGCATGGTGATGCGACGCGCGTCCATCCTCGCGCTTTGCAGCCTGCTCCTCGCCGGTTGCGCCACCCGCGGCTCCAACACCGCCAAGGGTGGTGCCGCGTCCTCACCGTCCTCGCAAGCGACGCGCACGCTTCCCAGTCCCGTGCACGTGATCGGTCGGGTGATCGCAATCGACCCCCGCACGCTTTTCGTAATGGTCGAAGCCCCGCCTTACACACCCATCCCGGCGGACTTCAATGGACGCATCTTGATTTCACGCACGGATGACCTGCGACCGACCGCCCGCCTGCAAGCCTCTCCTTATTTGCGAGGACGCATGCTGGGAACACGTCTCCTCTCCGGCCGCCCCCAGGTCGGCGATGAGGTGGTGATTGCTCCGGTCGCTCCGTGAACCAGACGTTCGCGGGCGCTTTCCACCTTGCCTCACTCAAGACGGAGTCATAACCCTCCACTCATTTCATGAACACCCTTTTAAATCCGATTTTGGCGATCTTTGGCTTGGGCGCGCCCGAGCTGATGCTGATCTTCGGCGTACTTATTCTGCTCTTCGGCGCAACAAAGCTTCCCGCGCTCGCCAAGGGCCTCGGCAAGTCGATCAAGGAATTCAAAAAGGCCTCGAACGAGGACGAGGATGAAGAGACCGACGAGACCGACAAAAAACCGGCAGCCAAATCAAACGCCACCAAGTCGGACTCCGCGAAAACAGACGACTCGAAATAACGCCGTCTACCGTCCCCCGGCCACCTTCCAACGCGCCTCCCACGGCGCGTTTTTTGTGATCACCAACGATCACTGAAGGTCCTCCGGAAGGTCTCCACCCTCGTTGATCCAGTCTTTGAATGCGTCAATGTGATCGGGCGTCCCCAACACCAGAAGTTCGTCGCCTGCCTGAATTTTTTCATCACCGCCAGGGCTAAGAATGCGCGTCAGTCCGCGATTCAGACCAGTGATTTGAACGAAATGACTTTGCGCGGGCGACAACTCACGCAACGTACGGTCCGCCAGCGGACTGCCTTTCGGAACGCGCAATGATTCCAACCGCACATCGTCGAAATCGGAAGTGGGTAACGCTCCGGAAACCGCGACCAACACTTCCTTGCATGCCTTCACCTGTCCGGCCCCGCCCATCAGCAGAATCTTGTCGTGCGGATACAGCACCGTGTCCGCCGCGGGCAGTGAAATCATGAACCCCTGACGCTCGATTCCCACGACGCTCACCCCAAATCGCGCGCGCAGATCCAACTCGGCGATGCTGCGCCCCTGACAGTCCGCCAGATCGGGCAGCACACATTCGTCGACACTCAGGTTCCAATCTCCGTTCGCATGCAGCCACGGCGCGACCGTCACTCCGACACGGGGATCCCCTGCAAGCCTCTCCTGCACCTCGACCTCCATTTCGCTGTGCCAATAAACGAGCTTTCGCTGCAGCAAAAGCGCCGCCCCGGCAGCCGTGATGATCATGCCCGGAACCACCCATTTCGCCAGTCCCGCGCTGGTCGGTAAAAACGCGCCCACCCACACCAGCAGTCCCGCGACCGCGATAGTCTTCAAGATTGTCTCGACCAATGGCCTCAGACGGGAAGCCCGCGGCTGACCATGCGTCGCCACCTGCGCATACAGCAATGAAAGCGCCGACAAATTCCGCCAGATCGCCACCAACGGAATGGTGACGAGCCCGATCAGCAGAATCCAAAAAACGATCGTAACACCGCCATTGGTCAGCAGCCAGTCCTGACTCATCTGTGTCTTGACCACCGCCAGCAGTTGATCCGCGAATACCAAAAGCCCGGCCACGAGCAACAGTTCGACCGTGATTTGAACAATCCGTTTTTTACTGATCTGCCACAACGGTATGCGTCGTCCCTTCGCATCAAGACGCTCGATCCATCCCCGGTAATAGTCCAGCCAGGCGGCCAGCCAGCGCGGCTGCACGATAAACACCCACTCGCTGATCTGCGCGGAGCGGGCTGTAAGCCAGGGCGTGGCCAACGCCGTTAACAGCGCCACGCCCACGACCAGCGTCATGACCCTTGGGGTCACCACCTGCGCCGCGACCCCGAGTTGAATGATCACAAATGAAAACTCACCGATCGGCGTGGTTGCCAGCCCCACCCGCAACGCGTCTTTCGCCGGCGTTCCGGTGAAGGTCAGCCCGGTGCTGATCGCCGCCGCACGGAGAACGATGGTCAACGCCGCCATCGCCACGATGACGAGCCAATCACGACCCTCCGCCGGAAGCTGAACCTGCATGCCCACCGCCACAAAAAAGACCGCGCCAAACACGTCCTTCACCCCGTCGAATATCCGCTCGACCTGATATCGGTGCGAGGTCTCCGCCATGATCACGCCGAGCAAAAAAGCCCCCATCGCGAGCGAGTACCCCGCGTACCGCGCCAATAGCGCAAGACCGAACAACAACGCCGCCGTACCGATCGCCTGCAACTCGCCGTCGGCGGTGATGCTCATCTTGCGAAGCAGCCAAGGCACCAGCAACAACCCGAGCACGCCCGCCAGCACCACAAATCCACCGAGTTCACCCAAGGTTTGGCCAAGGTTGGCGCCGATGCTCGACGCCGCGTCCATCGACTCGAACTGCACCAACGAGCTGAGCACCGCCATCATGATCACCGCAATGACGCCTTCGATCATCGTAACGCCCATCGTAAGCTGCCCGAGACGTTCGTGGGAGGTGCCCGACTCCCGCGACAATCGGTCAATGATCGTGGAGGACGAAACCATCATCACGGCCGCAAAAAACAGCGTTTGCACCCCACCCAAACCGGCCAGCGCGCCCGCCATGCGGATAAAGTAGCAGATCAAAGCCGCCGCCACGCACACGGCAATCAACAGCGAAACGCCCAACCGTCGCAGCTTGCGTATACTCAATCGAAGACCGATGGCGAACATCAGGAATACCAGTCCCAACTTCGAGGCCGCGCTCACGTGCGCTTCATGACCGGGCTCGGCGAGCCATGGCAGGCCCGATCTCAATGCGATGCCCGCGATCAGATATCCCGCCACCACAGGCAGCCCCGCACGTCGGCAAACCCACCCGGCAAGCGCCGCCGCCGCCAGAATCAGGGTGAGGTCATGAATGAAATCAATGCCCGACATCGCGTGCCCTTTAACAACTCCGCACATCTTGCACCGTCAAGCGCGCAGCACCTGACAAGGGCGCCCGGCTTCCACTGCTGTCCGCCAAGACTGACAGGACGAACGAACGGCGGTGCCCTCAGCGCAACGGCCAAGACTTCCTTCGCCGTCAGTTTCACTGTCCTTTCACCACAAGGTGAACCCGTGGTTTTGGCGGGCATGGGCGGCCGGCGGCTCGAAATCCTCCTTGCGATCACGCGGGGGAAGCTCTTTCACGACCGTCGTAACGACGTGCCTTACCAGATTGCGTGCCAGCCGCCTTCGGGCGGATCGATTAATACGGGATTTACATCGCGTCCCGGTCGGCGATCTGGAGCTCCCGCCATCATATCTCGCGAGTGTCCTCGCATCGGGTGTCGCCAACCGGGAAAACAGCGAAAACCGCCGATTGGGACCACGTCCATCGCTTGGAATCGAACCTGCAAACAGCCCTCGTCACCATTGACCGTTTTCATCTTTGACACTCACAAGCTTCGCTCGTTTGTAGTCTAAACGGCGCAGGCGTCGTCGTATCCTCCCGCACATGGCATCCAATCTATTTGGCTATTTTTCCAACGACATCGGCATCGACCTGGGCACCGCCAACACGCTCGTTTATGTAAAAGACAAGGGCATCATCCTGCGTGAACCCAGCGTGGTCGCCTTGGACACCGTGACCCGCAAGGTCCGTGCCGTTGGCGAGGAAGCCAAGAAGATGCTCGGCCGCACTCCGGGCAACATCACCGCCATTCGGCCCATGAAGGACGGCGTCATCGCCGATTTCGATGTCACGGAGGAGATGCTGCGCTACTTCATCAGGAAAGTGCACAACAACGCCCTGCGCGTCGCCCCCCGGGTGGTCATCGCGATCCCCTCCGGCATCACCGAGGTGGAAAAACGCGCGGTCAAAGACTCCGCCACCCATGCCGGCGCCCGCGACGTCATCACCATTCCCGAACCGATGGCCGCCGCCATCGGCGTGGGACTCCCCATCGACGAACCCGCCGCCAACATGATCGTCGATATCGGCGGCGGCACCACCGAGATCGCCATCATCTCCCTCTCCGGTATCGTATTCTCCAAATCGATACGCGTGGCCGGCGACGAGCTCGACAGCTCGATCGTCAACTACATGAAGCGCGCCTACAATTTGCTCATCGGCGAGCGCACCGCCGAGGAGATCAAGGTCCGCATCGGCTCGGCCTACCCGCTCGACGAGGAACTCACGATGGAGGTCAAGGGCCGCGACTCCGTGGCCGGCCTCCCCAAGACCATTCACATTACCTCCCAGGAAATCCGCGAGGCGCTCAACGATCCCATTTCCGCCATCGTCGACGCCGTTCGGTCCACTCTCGAACGCTGCCCCCCCGAACTCTCCGCCGACTTGGTCGATCGCGGATTCGTGATGGCCGGCGGCGGCGCCCTCATCCGGGGTATCGACCGCCTTCTCAGCGATAAGACCGGCCTGCCCGTGATCATCGCCGACGACCCGCTCTCGGCTGTCGCCAACGGCACCGGCGCCGTTCTGAACGACCTTAACTGGGTGCTGCAGAACGTCTGAACATTTATGATTAATGTTTGGTGAGTTATGATGCCGACCTCAGGCGCCGCGCGCACTTTCCTCGCGGCGAAATCATAATCCCCACTCATAAATCGTAAATTCATCCGCCGTGCTTCCTCAGCGCTTCGATCAGGCAAAACCGTTTCTCACCCTGGGCATCGCCTTGCTCGCGTGGTTGCTGGTCCCCACCGCCATCAAGCGCATGGCCCGCACCAGTTTCTTCGAACTCCAGGCCCCGCTGAAGATAACCGCCTCCTACGTTCGCGATCTGCAGGATTTTTGGGCGCTGAAAACCCGCTCGAAGAACGAGCTCATCGAGGCCGGCCGCGATCTGGCCCGGCTCAATGCCGCGTATGAGTCCCGTCTCCAGCAAGACGCCGCCTTGCGCAAGGAACTCGAACGACTCGAACGCATTCTCAAGCTCCCCACTCCAGCCGGTTACCGGGCCGAACCCGCCCGGGTGGTGCTGCGCGACTTCTCCTCGTGGTGGCAGCGACTGATCATCCGCAAGGGCCGCAATTACGGCATAGTCGTGGGCGCCCCGGTTATCTACGCCGGTGGCGTCGTCGGCCGGGTGCGCGAGGTCCATGCCTACACGTCCGTGGTCGAATTGGTGAGCAGCCCCGGTGTGCGCATTGCCGCCACCATCGAGGGCGACACCCGCCCGATCAGTTATCAAGGCGGCGTCAACCCCACCTTCGGCCCTGCCTTTGGTACGGTCGAATACGTCCCGCTCAACATCTTCGCCACCTCCGCCTCCCCCCTGCGGCTCGTCACCTCCGGCTTGGGCGGCGTGTTTCCGCCCAACCTCACCGTCGGCCATCTCACCAAGGTGGAACCCAGCTCCGACGGCCTCTTCAAGTCCGGCGAGGTCAGGCTCGACCCGGCCTTGTCCGCTCTCAACGAAGTGACCGTGCTCGTGCCGCAACCCGTACTGCCGGTTCGTTGATCGCATGAAACGCCGGGTGCTCATCCTCGCCGCCGCCTCCCTGCTGCTCGCATGGGTGCTCGGCCAGCTCAACCATTACCTCGCACTGTGGCAAATCCATGTCTGGTGCGGCGGGTTGTTCGTGACGTTCGTCGCGCTTCGCCTCGGATATCGCATGGGGGCGGTCACCTCCTTTATCGCCGGCCTGCTGCTCGATGCAGGTGCTCCGGTCGCCTTCGGCACCCAGGGCTTCCTGCTCCTCGCGGCACATGCCGTCATCTTCACGATCCGCGCTCGGGCTCCGCGCGAGGAAACCATCATCGGAGTCGTGATCGCCTTGTTCGCCAATCTCGGGCTGTTCCTCGCGCTAAGCTTCCTTCGCATCGATTCCTTGGTCAACCCGGCGCCGGCATGGATGCGGGTCTTCGCCGATCTGCTGGTGTCACAACTCGTGCTGGCGCTCATCGCCCCGTGGTTTTTCGCCGTGCAAACGCGCCTGCTCGAAGCGACCGGCGCCAACCTTCGTCGCGATTTTTCGCGCCGCTTGACCTGAGCCATGCCCGATTTCGGTTCTGAACGCGGAAGCCTCGTCGAAACCCACAAGGGCTACAACCCCAGGGTCATCGTCTTCCACCTGTTTGTCGCGATCCTGCTGCTCATCCTCGCCGGCGGTCTCGCCTACCAGCAGCTTTTCCGGTCCGACAGTTTCAACGAAAGCGAACGCAAACAGAACCAGCGTCGCGTGCTCGTCCCGGGTCCCCGCGGCAATATCTACGACCGTGACGGTCGCACTCTCGTGACCAACCGTCCTCGCTTCGCCGTCACCCTCTACCTCGGCGAGTTGCGCAAGGAATTCCGCTCCGAATACATCCGCATCCGCAAGGCGTACCGGGCGACCGGGGACAAAGACATCCCAAACCCGTCGCAGATGGAGCACATTGCCCGGTTCACCGTCGTCCAGCGCTACCTCGACCAAATCAACAAAGCGCTCGGGCGCTCCGAGAAGCTCGACGCCAACGATCTCAACAGACACTTCCGCCAACAACTGCTCCTGCCCTATCTGCTGATCGACGATCTCCATCCCGAAGAATACGCCCGGCTCATCGAACAACTCCCGGTAACCTCGCCGCTTCAGGTCTATGTCTCCAGTATCCGTGACTACCCGCTCGGCTCGATCGCGGCCCAGACGCTCGGCTACGTCACCACCAACGACGCCATCGAAGCTGCCGAGGATTTTCCCGGCGCCGAACTCACCACCTTCAAAATGAAAGGCACCTTGGGTCGGGAGGGATTGGAACGTCGTTTCGACTCCCTCCTCCAAGGCACGACCGGCGGAGCCATCTACCGGGTTGACCCCTCGGGATACCGAATCAACCCACCACTTTCGAAACGCCAGCCAATGCACGGACGTGACCTGCATACGTCCATCGATTCCGATCTTCAAAAAGCCGCAGAGAAAGCCATGGCCGACACAGGCCTTGCCGCTTCCGCCGCCGCGATCGACATCCGCACTGGCGAGGTGCTCGTCCTCGCAAGCAATCCCGATTACAACCTGACGGACTTTGTCCCGCGGCTCAGCCACGCCGCGGCCCGTGAGATCACCGAACGAGGCGCCTGGCTCCATCGCGCCACCCAAGGCCTTTATCCTCCCGGTTCGTCGTTTAAAATCCTCACCGCCATTGCCGGTCTGCGCGCCCGGTCGACCACTCCCACCGCCTTGGTCAACTGCTCGGGATACTACCAGGTCGGCGGGCGCAGGTTTCCCTGCCACGACGGCCACGCGCACGGCGATATCAACCTCGCCACCGCGATCGAGAAAAGCTGCAACGTCTACTTCTACAAACAGGGTCTCGACATGGGCGTGGAGACCCTCGCGGCGGAGGCCCGTCGCCACGGCTTCGGCCGCCCGACCGGTATTGAGATTCCGGAGATACCTCATTCGCTCGTGCCTGATCCCGCGTGGAAAGAAGAGCGCACGGGATCCCGCTGGTATCCCGGGGACACCGCCAATTTCTCCATCGGCCAGGGTTACCTGCTGGTTACTCCGCTGCAGATGGCCGCCTTCACCGCCTCGGTCGCCCGCGACGAGGTCACCACCAAGCCCACCCTCCTTCACAAGGAAAACCGCCCGGCGCAACATAGCCCCCGCAGCGGTCTCACGGCCGAGCAATACACGGCGTTGATCGCCGGCATGGAGGCCGTGACCGTCACCGGAACCGCCAAGGTCTTCCAGGCTCCCTTCATGAGGATTCCCGGAATGCGCATCGCCGGCAAAACCGGAACCGCGCAAAAACGCACCGCCAAAGGCACGATCAATTTCGCCTGGTTCATCTGTTTCGCCCCGGTGGAAAACCCGCAGGTCGCCATCGCCGTCGTGGTGGAAGGCGACACCCCCGGCGAAGAGACCGCCGGCGGCCGCTACGCCGTCCCTGTCGCCCGCGCGATCCTCAAGACGTGGGACGACAAACAAAAAGCCCCGCCCGCCTCTTCGCCGCCGTCCGCACCCACCACAGCCCAATGAAAAACCTGCGGTAGGCTGAAGCGAACCCATGCCGTTCGAGTTGGATACTCGCTGCTACCCGGGTCCGGAGGAATGTCCGCAAAGAACGCAAAATTCCGTCCGACTTCGTAACTGTGTGGCATGTTTCTTGGGGTTCCAACTGTGCCGTGCAGCGCCTCAGTCCCTGTGCTCGGCTGCTAAGTTCGACTCATCGCTACGGCTACGTCTTCCGCGCCGCGTCCCGACAGACCCGCTTCGCGCGTCCGAACGCGACCTGCGGATTCCGCCACGTCTTGCGCGGCCCGTAGCGTAATCGCTCCAACTCCGCCCGCACCAGCGCCCACTCGTCTCCGGCTGCGGTCGCTTGATGCTCCTCAATCTTGCGCAGCCAGCGTCCCGCCTCGCGGCGCACCGGATCCAACCCGCGACGGGTGAGGCCGCTTCGCAAACGCATCCATAAACCTCGGCCATATCCGCGCCAGCCGAACACCAGCCCGAACGCGGTCACGATGATCCCCACCCACGCGGCCAATCGGGCCACATCCCACGGTCGCTTGAACCATGCCGCGAGCGCCTCAAGCCGCTCGGTGATCATTGCCTTGAGATTCTTCAGCCGCCGCTCGATCGCGTTCTTTGCATCCCTCGCCAACTCCACCTGCGAGTTCTGATCGAAATCCACGATCCGCCGATACCAAAACATGCGAATACCATCGAGCTTGGAGCTCCATCGCGTGTCACGTATCCGCGCCAGCAGCACTTCCGAACTCTCCGGTTCCGACGACATCCCCGGCACGGTGCCGCCCGGCGTCGGGTCCACCCGAACCCACGTCTGGCTCGTCCGGTCAAAAATCTCACACCACGCATGCGCATCCGAATTTCGGATACTCAGATGATTGCTTCCCGGATTCCACGATCCGCCCCGGAACCCCGTGACCATGCGCGCCGGATAACCCGCCGTCCGGGCAAGCAAGGTGAACCCGCCCGCGAACAGTTCGCAGTGCCCGGGTTGCGACGATCCCATCCACCTGACCAGCGGGTCGCCTTCGCCCTCACCCAGATTCATCTGCAACGAATACGAATGCGTCTGCGCAAGCCACGCACTCGCCAGTCTCGCAAAAGTCCGAGCGTCGTCCGCCGGCGCATTCAACGCGTCCGCCCAACCGCGTACGCGGGCCGTGTCCTCGTCCGTCAGTCCGATCTTGAGAAACGTCGGCATCGGCATGGGCGTCCGATACGTATCGGGTTCGCCGCTCATTTCCATCTGCACCACCGGTTGCGGATCGCGTCGTTGCACGATCTCCAGATCCCCTAATTCGGCCTCATTCCTCATTCCTTCCACCCGGTAGGCGAACATCTTCGCAGGTGGCCGTTCCAGTCGAAGCATGCGCAACTCGTCGTTGATCGCATAGGTCTGCGGACCATCGCTGAACTGCATACTGTGAAAGCCCCCCAGCGTCGGCAGATAGCGACTGATGCCCCCTTCCAGATAAAACACCCACACCGCGGTGCCCGGTCGCGGGCGCATGCTGCCGTTTACGCGCGCCTGTTTCTTTCGTTCGCTCCGCAACTGATAGCCAAGTCCTTCCGACTGGCTGAACATGCCGTCCTGATAGTCATCCAACACCAGCATGCGCCAATACGGGTCCCCCGGGATTTCACGGGGATCGGACACATCGATGCGCAATGCCACACTGGTGTCCCGCTTGATGTTCGTCACATCGCTAAATCCCACGTTTTCACTGAAGCCCGTTTTGGACTGCTTCGTGATCAGGTTATCCAGGAAAAAGGTGTTGTTGAGTTCGAAGCGAGGCAGCGCAAAAAACAACAACGCCGACAAGCCCACCACACCGGCAAACAACCCAAAGCCCAGCAAGGTCACGCGCCAGTCCGTCGCCGCATGCAATCTCTGCCCCACTCTGAACAA
>JANJTQ010000003.1 GCA_024711005.1 Opitutaceae bacterium
ACGCGAGCCTGGCGCTACGCCTGGATGATCGCGGCCGGCGCCGTCATCGGCGCGGTGTGGGCCTACGTGCTCGCGATTCGACAACCCGTCGAATTCGTTTCCCATGCGCGCATGTTCGTGAGCGGTCGGGTGAATCTCCCCGACGCCTCGGCCGCCTACTCCGAGGAACTCGCCAATTACCTCGGCACCCAGGCCGAAATCATGCGCAGCCAGGAAGTCGCCTTTCGCGCCCGCCAACGAGTGCAGTTGGAGCAACCCGGCCTCAAGGGCGACACCCGCCTCGATATCCGCATCCTTCCCGGCACGTCCATTTTCACGCTCTCGGCGACCGGAGACCGCGCCGATTATTGCCGCGCGTTTCTCGACGCGATCATGGAGGAGTTCACCCAGTTCAAGCGCGAGCGACGAATGGTTTCCTCCCAGGCCACCATTGAACAAATCTCCACCGAGTTGACCCGTCTGGAGCAGGAGACCAATACGCAAGAACAAGCCCTGCTGCGCTTCAAGGAGCGCAACAACATCAGTTATTGGGAACAACAATCGATTTCCAGCGCCCGCTTCCTCGCCGACCTCAAGGCCCGCGAAGCCAGTTTGCGCATGCAGCTTTCGATGATGGATTCCTGGGACAGCGTCTCCGCCCGGAAGGGCATCGCCGGGAATGTCGAAATCGGCGAAAGCGGCGCCATCTCGATTCAGGAATCCCCGCTGTTGAGCCAGGCCCGGCAAAAAGTGGATGCGCTCTCCGTCGAACGCGACGAACTCCTGCGCTGGCTTCGCCCCGCCCACCCTAAAATCATCCGGCTGGTCGAGGACATTTCCCGACAGGAGAAGATCATCGCCCTGAGTCTTGAAAAGCTCGGCGAGCGTCGCAAGGAGCGCCAGGCCGCGATGCAGGCCGAACTCGCCGGACTCGCCAAGGCAATCGCCGAATGGGAGGCAAAGTCGCTCGAATCGTCCCGCATCGAGGCCGAATACCAGAAGATCCGCAGCACCCTCGACCGCACCCACGATCTTTACGGACGCATGCTGACGTCCCTCCAAAATCTGGATACACGCAAGGGCGTGGATCAGGAGCTCGTGCAGATTCTTCAGCCGGCCGCCCCTTCGGCCATCGTGGATCCGCGACTGCATTCACGCATCCTCTCGGGTCTGTTCTCCGGCGCATTCGCCGGCATGGGACTGCTGTTGCTCGCCATACGCCTCGATGACCGCAGCTATGCCGTCGAAGACACGGTGGACCGCCTCGGCTGCCGGAGTTTCGCCGAAGTTCCCCAACGCCCCACCGGCGCGCTTTCGACCGGACGCAAAAAGTTCATCGAATCCGCCTTCGAGGAGTCGTTCCGCCGTCTGCGATCCCTCGTTTTTCTGGGACTCCCCGCCGACAAGACACCCGTTTTCCTCGTCACCAGTGCGTTGCCCGCCGAGGGCAAATCCGAGGTCGCCATCAACCTGGCGCAGGCCTTTGCACGGGTGGGTCGTCGCGTGCTGCTGATCGATGCGGACTTGCGTCGCGGCCGCATCCACAGGGCCATGAACGCCGGCGACATCGGCCCCGGTTTCCACGAGTTGTTGTGCGGCGACGCCACGGAGGAACAAGTCGTCCGCGCAACCGCCGAGCCCAACCTGTCGCTGATCACCGCCGGCGGCACGACCACCCACGCGAGCGAGATTCTCAGCACCGGCGACCTGTCCGGACGGCTGGAGGCGTTAAGCCGTCGCTTCGACGTGATCGTCCTCGATACCGCACCGATCGGCCCCGTCGACGACACCAACCACCTGGTGCCTTTCGCCTCGCGCGTGCTGTTCGTCGTTCGCATGCGCCACACCCCGGTCCGGCAGGCGGCCAAGGCGATCGCCACCCTCAAGATGCGCGGCGTCTCCGACGTGGGCCTGGTCTTCAATCGCGTCAAGCAGGAGGGCAGCCGCCACTACTACTCGTATCACAAGACCTGATACGGTTCCGACCCGGCCTCCGCCCCGGATCAGCGTCTCTTCTCAAGGGCGTCGGCCGCCGTGAGCAACACGTCGAGCGCCTCGTCGCGCAGGCCACGTTCGCGCAAGGCGTGAGCGTGGCGGATCCGAAACCAGACGGGCGCGCCGGGCCGGGAGGCAAGTTGGTCCAATAATTTCAATCCCTCGTCCGTGGCTGGCGTCCGATTCAGCAGCCGGGCCGCCGCCACATGGTCGTAGGGATTCGCCAACACGCGCGCGCGCAATCCCGGCTCGATTCCGCCCGAAACGAGCGGCGGCGCCGGAAGCAGGCGAGTGAGCCAAAGCCACGCCAGGTCGGAACGTCCGCGCGAACGAAGCAACCTCCCCCACGACGCGATCCGGGAAACAACCACCTCGGGCCCGGTCCGCAACCATGCATCCAAATCCCCCGTGGTTCCCCAGCGGGCGATCGCCCCGAGGACCGGTCCGATCGGACTGCGCACACGCACGGATTCCGGTGCCATACGCCACCGTTCGTAACAGCGCTGGGCGCCAGTCAGGTCGCTGTCCGCCGGCACGACCCACAGCTCCGGCCGGGTTTCGATCGCACGCATCCAATACACCGCATCGGGCGATCCCGGCTCCGCCAACTCCGCGGCCAGAAGGCTCGAAGCGGTTAACCGCGCCGCGACCATCAACCGCCTCCACAAGGGCAACGCCAGATCCCGCCGCACGGGCAACAGCGCGCGGGCGTAAGCGTGAATCGCACGCGCATTCGCCGGCTCCAACGCGGCCACCAACGTAAAGTGGCTCGCCGCCTCATCCGGCGCTCCACGTTCCAGCGCCGCCAGCCCGAGAACGTGATGCACCCGGGGATCGAGCGGCAGCAACCCGGCAAGACGGGCATCGACCTGCGTTGGATCATCGGGGCGCTTGTGGGTGTAGTCGGCCCAGATCGACACCCCGGCGAAGAGCAGGGCCAAAAGTCCGGCGCTCATCACCCCGACGTGACGACCGCCGCCCGCAGGACAAAGCGCCTCACGCGACGGAAACGCGATTGCCAATAGAGGCACGCCGATGACGAGCAACGAGGGACGATGCAACGCGATGTCACCGATGGCCGCCGTCGCCCATGCCGCCACCCCGGCCCATGCCGTCACTCGAACGATGTCGATCTGATCGCCCTCGGCAGATGCGTTGCGCAGCAGGCACCAGCCGGCTCCCGCCACTGCAATCAGCCCAAGCGGCCCCCACTCGACAAGCATAAGCACCCAACTGGAATCCGGATGAGTAACACGCATCCCTTCCGCCGGAATCAACCCGCCGAACAATGCAAATCCCGCTTGAAACCCTCCGCTCCCGAATCCGGCAAACGGAGCCTGAGCCAGTGCCCGCATACTCGCCGCCCACAACTCCAACCGGTATTCGGCTCGAAGATCGATCAGCCGGGCCACGGTCGCCGGTGCGAGCAACAAAAGCCCAATACCGAGCACCACAAGCGCGGCGACCGTCCCTCGTATCCGCCGGTCGCCCAACCGCACCACAAACCAGCCGCCGCCCACCGCCAGAGCAAACAATCCGCCTCGCGAGCCCAATCCCGCCACCGCGGCGACGCACACCGCCGCCGCCGCTCCGGCGAGCGGCCATTCCCAAGATCGGCCGTCCCGAACCGCCACCACCGCCAGCCCCGCCGCAAAAATCGCCCCTAATGCAAAGGCGGCCGACGCAGGATTACGACTCACCACGTATCCAAGATGAAAAGCCTCGCCGTAGTCCGCGGTTGCCGCGGGATGAGTGAGTACGGCCGCGGCCAGTCCCGTCGTCACCACAACGACCGTGCGCATCCAATAAAGCGCGAGCCGCCGGTCGGCCAAACACGTCCGCAACACCGGAAGTATCAACACCACCAAACCCAGCGACGCCAGTTGCCCGAGCCCGGTGGGTAAATTGGGCTGACGCGCATGGAAACCCACCGGCGCACCGAGCGCGGCAACCGCCTCGGCGAGCGGTCCCGGCGGAAGGAAATCCTTCACCGCAAACACTGCGATCACCGCCAGGCATACCAGCAATGCCGCCCCGGCGAGCGAGCCACGAACACCGCGCGCCGCCAACGCCACAGCCAAGAGAATACCGATACCCGGAACAATCAGCGCGGGCGCAAACCAGCCGGCCAGAAGGAAACCCCCGCCGACGACTGCACACAGAGGTCCCACGGGCCGGACTCAACCACTGACCGCCGCCGCCGGAGGCAGAATCGGAGGTGGGTTCTTGGGAACAGGATCTTTCGAGGGCGGCGGCAAGGGAGTCCAACCGGGACCGGACGAAAACACGGGTTGCACCGACACGCTCGACGAACCATCCGGTTCCGGGGCGGTGCGCACGATGCGGGCCAGCGCAAACACACCCAATTCGGCCACCGTCAATGGCGAGT
>JANJTQ010000083.1 GCA_024711005.1 Opitutaceae bacterium
GTGTGTTTCGTGTGTTTCGTGGTGAAAAATGGCATGGACCGAACACCTCATTCACTTCGTCGATTTCGAGGGGAGCATTGCGTCCGGTATTCTTGAATATGGCGTGGTGACGATGCGGGGGGCGGACATCGTGGAAACGCACACACGACTCTGCCGGGCCACCGGACGGGTGCGGGCGGAGGACGTGGCGGTGCACGGTCTTGACGTGAACACGGTCTCGGGTTGCGCGCCGTTCGGTGAGGAGTTTGCCCGATTTGCCCGCTGGCGCGAGACGGGGCCGCTGGCCGCGCATTTTGCCAACGCGGAAAACACACTCATCAAATCGGCATGGCCGTATCCGCGCTCGTCGCCGGATTTCGCCCGGCCGGGGGCAACGGCGACGGAATGGGGTCCTTGGATCGATACCGGGAGGCTCTACCCGCAGTTCTACCCATCGCTGACCTCGGCGAAGCTGGCCGATGTGGTGGCGGCCTTCGCGTTGCAACCGCGATTGGACGCGCTCGCTGCGGAGCATTGTCCGGCGGACCGGCGGCATTATCACGCGGCTCTCTACGATGCGTTGGCGGGGGCCCTGTTGTTGATGCGTCTTGCCGCGGAACAGACGCTGGCTTCGCAGCCGCTTGCATGGATCTTGGAAATGAGCACATTGGACGGTGCCAGGCGCGACGAATTGCGCCAAGGCGGACTCTTTTAGTACCCCGACGTCCACCCATGAAGTCTGCGCTCGAAATCGTCGCCCATCGCGGCGCATCGCATGATGCGCCCGAAAACACCCTCGCCGCCGTTGCGCTTGGCTGGGCGCAAAACGCCGATGCGGTGGAGATCGACGTGTACCTGACGCGCGACGGCGAAGTGGTCGCGATTCATGATCCCACCCTGATGCGCACCACTGGTCGCGCGGCACGCGTGGACGAGTTGACCCTTGCGGAGATCCGCAAGCTGGATGCCGGCATTTGGAAAGGAGCGGCGTTTCGTGGCGAACGCGTGCCCACGTTGGCGGAGGTGCTTGCCACGGTCCCCGCGGGGCGGCGGCTGTTCATCGAATTGAAGGAGACTCCCGGGCTGGTGCCTGCGTTGACCCAAGCCGTGAAGGGCGGGCCGCTGGCGGTCGATCGGGTCGTGCTCATCAGTTTTGACGCGGGTGCTCTTCGCGAGGCGAGGTGGGCCATGACCGACTGCCAGACCTTGCTCATCCTCGATACGCCCGAAGGTGCGCCGTCGCGTCTGCCCGAGTGGATCAAGCGCTGTCGGGATGACGGCATATCCGGACTTGATGTGAGTGCGGGGTGGCCGATCACCGCGGATCTGGTCCAGCGGTTGCGCGCGGAAAACCTGCAACTGCACGTTTGGACGGTGAACGATGCACGGCGCGCCCGTGAACTTGCGGCTGCCGGCGTGGCGAGCATTACGACGGATCGGCCCGGCTGGTTGCGCGAAAAACTTGCCGAAGCCTGACCATGCAACGTACGCCCATGCTCGACCGCCTGCGTGCAAGGGATGCGTTCGACATCGTTGTGATCGGGGGCGGCGCAACCGGTTTGGGGGCCGCGGTCGAGGCGGCGACGCGCGGTTATCGGGTGGCGTTGATCGAGCGGGATGATTTTGCCAAAGGCACGTCGAGTCGGGCGACCAAGCTCGTGCACGGCGGCGTGCGTTACCTGAAGCAGGGCAACGTATCCCTGGTGCGCGATGCGCTGCGCGAACGCGGACGGCTTTTGCGCAACGCAACGCACGTCACGAGCAACCTGACGTTCGTCATCCCCGACTACACGGGGTGGGGCCGGGCGTTCTACGGCATCGGCTTGAAGCTCTACGACGCGATGGCGGGCAAGTTGAGTCTGGGCCCGTCGCAACTGTTGAGCCGCAAGGAGACGCTCGCGCTGATCCCGACCGTCGAGCCGAACGGTTTGGCCGGCGGCGTGGTTTACCACGACGGGCAGTTCGACGACGCGCGTCTGGCGATCAACCTCGCGCAGACCGCGGCCGACCACGGGGCGGTCGTCGTTAACTACTGCGCCTGTGTCGGCTTCATCAAGGAGGGCGGGCGCATCGCCGGCGTGCGGGTGCGCGATGCCGAGTCGGGCGACGAGTTCGAGGTGGGCGCCAAAGTGGTGGTCAACGCGACGGGTGTATTCGTGGATTCGCTACGTCAGCTGGATGAGTCCGCGAGCCGTCCGCTCGTGACGGTGAGCCAGGGCATTCATCTGGTGCTGCCGAAGGCGTTCATGCCCGGATCGGCCGCGATGATGATCCCGAAGACCGCGGATGGCCGGGTGTTGTTTGCAGTGCCCTGGCATGATCGCGTGGTGGTTGGCACGACCGATACGCCGGTGCCGGGCGCGTCGTCGGAACCGCGGGCGCTCGATGAGGAGCGTGCGTTTTTGATGGAGCATGCCCGCAAGTACCTCGTCAAAGATCCGACGGACGTCGACGTGCTCAGCGTGTTCGCAGGGTTGCGTCCGCTGGTGAAGACCGGCCGCGCGACGGGCACGGCATCGCTGTCGCGAGACCACACCATCGTGGCGAGTGCGAGCGGCCTGGTGACGATCACCGGAGGCAAGTGGACGACCTATCGCAAAATGGGTGAAGACGTGATCAACCACGCGGAACGCGTCGCGGGTCTGGCGGCCGGCGCGAGCCGCACGGCGAACCTGCGTATTCATGGCTGGGTTGAACAAGCGACCAACGACGCGCCGCTGGGCGTTTATGGCTCCGATGCTTCCGGTATCCGCAAGCTTGTGAAGTCACGTCCCGAACTGGATGCGGACATCCACCCCGGGCTGACGATCCGCCGGGCGGAGGTTGTCTGGCATGCACGGGATGAGATGGCTCGCACGGTCGAGGACGTATTGGCGCGGCGCACGCGAGCGTTGTTGCTCGATGCGCGTGCGTCCATCGAAGCGGCACCGGCGGTGGCCGCGTTGCTGGCGGACGAATTGGGTCGCGACGAGACGTGGCGGCGCGAGCAAGTGGCCGCGTACACGGCCCTCGCCCGCGGCTACGTGTTCACCGATCCGGCGAGCCGGGGACGAGGCTGAAGTGGCGGGTGATCCCCGAAAGCGAGGTTTCGGCCAAGGATGACAATTTGAGCGCGGCGTGAGGAAACTCGAAATGCGCCGTCGAGGGGTTGGGGACGACGACGACGCGCATGCCGGCGCGATGTGCGGCGACGTGACCCGGCACCGAATCCTCGAAGGCGATGGACTCTTCCGCCTTGGCGCCCAAGCCGCGCAGAGCGGCGAGGTAGACGTCCGGTTCGGGTTTGCCGATGGCGACGTCGTCCCGGCAGGCAATACGGTCGAACAACTCCAGCATGCCGCGATGGGCAAGGTGGCCCTCGACGTGAGCGTGCGTGGAGTTGGAAGCGATGCCGATCTTGAGACCGGCATCGCGGGCGGCGTTGATGAGGTCCAAGGTGCCGGGCAGGGGAGGCGCCGCGAGGGTGAGCGCGCGGGCGGCGGTGCGATAACGTTCCCCAAGCAGGTTGCGGTCGATCTCCGGTGCGTAGGCGCCCCAGTAGTCGTGCACGACATCGGTGTGGCCGACGATGTGGTGGAGCACGCCCCGATCGCAGACGAGTCCGTCCTCTTCGTGCAGTTGCACCCAGGCGTCGATCAGCACCGTCTCGGTATCGACCAACAAGCCGTCAAAATCAAAAATCAGCGCGCGCAGCATAATAGTAGGAAGCTCCCACCTTTTGTTGTGGGCGGCTCGACGCAAGCGATGAAACCACTTTAGTCGTGGGCATGATTGGCCTCTCGTCCCCCGCCGCAGCGCGTCCGCTGCTTATTGCAACCGCCTCGTTTTTTCTGATGACCCACGCCCTCGCTGACAGCAAACCGACCACCCGCAACCGCGCCGAGATCGCCGCCGAGTTCAAATGGGATTTTTCCCCGATTTACGCCGACTGGACCGCCTGGGAGCAGGGAATGAAGGAGATGGAGGCGAAGATGGATGCCTTCGCCGCTCTGAAAGGAACGTTGAAGGACGGCCCCGCCGCCGTCCTCAAGGCCTACCGCCTTTACGATGAAATCGGCATCATCCAATATCGCGCGTTTCGTTATCCGCAGCTCCAGCGCGACACGGACACGCGCAACCAGGAGATCTCCGGTCGCCTTCAACGCGTGCAGGCGCTCTTTGCCAAGTTTGGCACCGCGACCGCATGGTTTAACCCCGAGTTGCTCGAGATTCCCGAAGAGACCATGCGCGGCTGGATCGATGGCACGCCCGACCTCGCGCCCTACCGGTTTCCGATCCTCGATGCCTATCGTCAGCAGAAGCACGTCCTCGATGAGAAAGGCGAAAAACTGCTCTCCTATGCCACGCGTTTCAACGAGACGCCACGCTCGGTCTACTCGGAGCTGAGCACCTCCGACATCAAGTTCCCGACGATCACGCTGGCCGACGGCAAGGAGGTCACGCTTACCCCCGGCGCCTACCAGTCAATCCTCGCGACCAATCACAATCAGGCGGATCGAGCCAAGGCCTTCGAGGCGTACCTGAAAACCTACGAGGCAACCAAGAACACCTACGCCGCGATCTACCGCGGCATCCTTGAACGCGGATGGTTTCTCGCGCAGGCCCGGAATTATCCTTCAACCCTCCATCGCGCGCTCGACGGCAACGCCATCCCGGTCGAGGTGTACACGACCCTCGTGGAGACTGTCCGCGGCGGCACCGCTCCGCTGCAACGTTACCTCAAGCTCCGCAAAAAAATCCTCGGGCTTGAAACCTACCATCTCTACGACGGGCAGATCCCGCTCGTGAAGGATGACACCCGGTGGCCCTACACGCCGGCCCGGACGCTCGTCCGCGACTCGGTCGCCCCGCTCGGCGCCGAATATCAGACGAAGCTCGCGGAGCTGCTCGATGGCAACCGCCTCGATGTGTACGAAAACGAAGGCAAGCGCTCCGGGGCCTACAGCGCGGGTGTTTACGGCGTGGGTCCGTATGTGCTGATGAACTACAACGACACGCTCGATGCGGTCTTCACCTTCGCGCACGAGATGGGTCACGCGATGCACACACGCCTCTCGGAAGAAAACCAGCCCTTCGTGACGGCCGACTACACGATCTTCGTCGCCGAAGTCGCCTCCACGATCAACGAGCGTCTGCTGCTCGAAAAACTCCTCGCCGCGAGCAACGACCCGAAGGAACGCTTCCTTTTACTCCAGCACGCCATCGATTCGATCGTGGGCACGTTCTACACGCAGGTGCTGTTCGCGGACTTTGAGTATCGCGCCCACGCTTTGGTGGAAAAAGGCGAGCCGCTCACCGCCGACGTGTTCAGCACGCTCTACGCGGATCTGCTGAAGGCCTATTACGGCGATGCGGTGGCCCAGGATGATCTCTATCGCTATACGTGGACGCGCATCCCGCATTTCTACAATTCGCCGTATTATGTTTATCAATACGCGACCTGCTTCGCGTCCTCGGCGCAACTCTACAAGGCGATGAACGCCGGCTCACCCGAGGAACGCGCGGCGGCGACGGAGCGTTATCTCACCCTTCTCAAGAGCGGCGGAAACGACCACCCGATGGAGCAACTTCGCAAGGCCGGCGTCGATCTGGCGAAGCGCGAAACGGTGCAGGCCGTGATCGATCAGATGGATGAACTGGTCACCCGCCTCGAGGCCGAGGCGGAGAAGATCAGGTAGGACCGGAATTCGGCGGCTTGGTATGGAGTGCGGCGCCCCGGCGCCGCCAT
>JANJTQ010000085.1 GCA_024711005.1 Opitutaceae bacterium
TGTACCCGTTGCGCAGCGCTTGGGTTTTGGCACCCTTGAACAAGGGGGCATAAAAGGGATGCTGCATCCACTCCTCCGCGACGTCGAAATTCGTGACATATGCGAGAGTCGTGATTTCCGAACCGGCTGTTTTGCCGCGTCGTTGTTGGGCGAAGGCCGAGAGCAGCGGATCGGGGCGGTATCCAAGAGCGGCCACCGCTTTTTTGACGCGTTTTCGGGTGGCATCTGAGATGTGCGGATCCATCCCTAGGGCGCGGCAGACGGTGGAAGGAGAAACACCGGCTAGGGTCGCCACTTCTTTCATCGTTACGCGCTTGGGCATTTGGCGAGAATGGAAGTTCGTGGGAGAGACGGCAAGTCGTCCGCGGCAGCGTCAATGACTGAAACGAACGGAATGTTCGATTGCTGTCAGAGTAAGGCTCCCGTGCGTTTGGCGAGTGGCCAAAGGAAACTCTTTGTACGCCGAGCTTCGAGGAGGCGATGGTTGAACGTTACGCCGTCCGACTGATGAGGTCGGACGTACGGACGAGTGCAACGTCGACACGATCATGCACCGTGGTGGTGTAGCAGATGTAGCGGTCGTTAAGACAAAACTGTGGATGCGGATGGAGGTGAGTGCACTGAGTGAGATGGGCGGCGAGCGGGCCGCGATTGACGATTTCGACCTGTTTGCCGGTGGTCGTGTCGAAGAAGAATACGTTGCAATCGGGGTTGCCGGGGTCGTCCATGCGGTCGGCGACGAGGTAACGACCGCACTGGGAGGAATGGGCATGAGATAAGCGTCCGGCCCAGACGAGGGTTTCTTCGCGGGTGGCGAGGGAGACTTTTTTCACGCCGATTCCGTAGTGGAGATACCAGATGTAATCGCCGGAGGCGTCCCACCATTCGTGGCCGGAGTGGGAGGCGGGGCGTTTGAGCAAGGGTGCGGCTTTTTCGCCGCGGCGGATGAGCCAGATGCGGTGATAGGGCGTGGAGCCGTCGAAGGGAACGCCGAGACGTTCGCCGTCGCTCCAGAACTCGTGGGCGAACATCTGGAGTTCCGGGTCTGTCGGGCTGAAGAGTGCGTGGTCGTAGTTGAAGCCCTCGGTTTTTTGCCAGAGACGGAACGGTGAGCCGTCGAGTGGCATGTCTCCGATGAGGGACACCGGAGTGCCGTCGGATTTCGAGAGGCGTGCATCAATGTTAAGCGATCTGCCGTCAGCCGAGAACGTCGGGTGGGTGGCAAGGTGATTCAGGCGCAGGCCCTTGACGAGTTCCGGCGGGAGCGTGTTGACGTGCACGGCTCGATCGTCGGCGAGCGGACCGCGTTTCCAGATGTCGAGATCGTTGCCCCAATAGACTTCGCCGGTGGTCAAATCGACCATGGGGCGGGCGGTGGTGAATTGAGTTTCTGGATACACTCGGAGTTCGGCGGTTTCGAAATCGGCGACACCCAAAATCTGCTGTGCGTGGCGTCCGCCGGGGGGCGGGAAGCCGCAGCCCAGCCAGAGAAACCGACCGTCGTTCGAGAAACTGGGATGAGTATAGTAGAACGATTGCTGCACCGGAGCGGCGCGGTGGGTGAGGACGAGGCTCTCGATGCCATTCGTGGGATTTGTCCAACGAGTGAAGAGCGTGGAGGTTTCGGGCGTCGTCATGAGGACGATGGATCGGTGGGTTCGGGGACGGGAGTGGTTCGGACAGGCCAAGAAGGTAGCGTGTACATGCTCACGCCGTTTCCACTCTCTCCGGGAACCAGTAAAATGTTCTGGCGGCGATCTGAGTTGAGAGTGGCGATATTGTTAAACAGTTCCCGCCAGCGTCCGTTATGAAAATGAGCGACTCTCAAGAGCATGGCCGCTCCGGTTGCTTCGATTACCGAACTCGATCCGGAGGCGAGCTCCAGTCGGGAGTTTTGATTGTAAACGACCATCAGGTTTCGAGGGGAGACGTTGTGCAGTTTGATCGAGCCTTCAGGGAGACTGTCTCCGTCCTCTGGGATGGCGTATATTCGGTATTTCCCTTGGGCCGTACGGGCGGTCAGTAATGTGATCTTCGATACACCTTGCGGAAGCGTCACTGAAGCGACCACGGGTTTGGGTTTCTGACTGTCCGGTTGGGGGCTTTCCGAGCCAAATAGCGTGAAGTTGAGCACTGCCGGACCACTGTAGTCCTGAATCTCGGAGCGTGTGAAGGCCTCAACCAATTCCACTTTGCGGTTAGGTCCGTAACTTAGGGGCGCTACATCGCCGTTCCATGCATAGATGCTGAATTGGAGTGAAACGGCATCGTCACCGGGAAGGGCACAGAGTGGTGTTACCAATGTTGATACAAGCAGTGTCGCCAACGTTAATAGTGATCGGGAGGCGGTGCGCATGGGAATTAGATGTCTTCGGGGCTTAGCCAGCGGAAGCTGATGATTTTGTACCCGCGGCCGAATGTGCGGTTGGTAGCGGAGAGATTGGCGGGCGAGGCACCGGGCGAGTCGGCCGATGGGTCAACGTAATCGGGCAATCGTTGAACCAAGGCTTCGCACCAAGCTTGGCTGACGGTCTGGGTCGAATCGATCGGATTTACCACCTGGCCGTAGGCTCGGATGGTGAAGGTATCGGAGCGGGCGGAGAGCGCGGGACCGATGGCTTGCAGGAGATCTCCTTGAAGCAGCCAGCCCGGGGTGCCGGTGGAGGTGCGACCATAAGGGCCGGGATCGGCGGACTGGTCGAACCGCCAGTTGGTGTGCGCCCAGTCAACCTTCATGTCGGCGAAGTAGACGCCTCCGTTATTGTCGTTACGGGGTACGTAGGTGTTGCTCGGGGTGAGGGATCCGTTGAAGAGGACCCGATCGCCATAGGCGTCGGCCCCGTCGGCAGTCACGACATCGCCTGAGCCGGTTGAGATAAAAGTGTTGATGCGAGAGGCCTTGGAATCGATGGCGGCTTGCAACGGGCCGCTAAAGCCCCGGCCCATTGGAACGGTGGGTGAGGCGAGATTTCCCGTGCTGTCTGCGTCATTGATCGTGGCGTTGAAGTCGGTCGTGGCGTCGACGAGCGAGCGGTTGATGAAGTGCGAAAGGGAGACGAATGGGCCGCGGGCGCGTACGCGTTTGACGATTTCAGTGGCCAAGCGGTCAATTTCGGCAGGAACAAGGCGGCGATAGCCGGCATAGGCTTCCGTATCGGTGCCGGATGTTTGGAAGCTGGCGCTCGCGTTTTGATCGCTATGCTCGGGCTGCCAAATCGTGCGAGGGTAGGGTACGCCGGTGTTCTCGGTGTCGTCATTGACTCGCAATCCATTAAGGCCACCGAGCAGGGCGATCCAGGCATCCTTGGAAGTGGAGTTGATGTTGAAAGCGCCTTTGACCAGTAGGTGTGCGGATGAATCGACCGCGCGTGCCTCGTTGATGACGGTGCCGTCCTGCATTTCATAACGTGGATTGGTGGGCGAAAAATCGTTCCCTGACCGAGGAATCCCCGAGAAGAAATAACCATCCCAGAGCGAGGTGTTCAGCAGATATGCGAGATCGAAATACCGAGTGGTGCCCGAGGGGGCCTTATAATAGGTGTTTGTTCTGGAGCTGACGGATTCGCCGCGTTCGACCAAGGGGGCGGCATACGAATTGCCGACGGCATAGCCGGATTGGTAAACGATGCTGCCTCGGGTGGTGCGCGAGGTGTCGCCGACGGCGGCGGCAGTCGGCTGATAATCTTCCGCGGTCAGGCTGGCATGCTGGAGTTGCCCCAGCGAGAGCAGCGGGAGTTGATCGCCGGTGCGGCGAGGGAAGTCGTAAAGTACGCCGCGAGAGGCGACCGGGCCGCGCATATTGATGCCGTCGCGCGGATCGGACCCGGAGTCCTCCGCCCAGCCGGCCGGAATGAGGTTGTTGGAGAAATAGGCGGAAACGGTCGAGACGGACGTCGCATTAAATAGGCCAGAGGCGTAAGGAGGAGGGGTGAAAACGGCGCCGCTCACCCCAGTCCCGGTGCCGGTGATGTTGGGGTGATCAACGACGGCGGCACGGATATTGTAGTCCTGAAAGACTCTGCCTTGCGCGGTCAAATAGTAGAGGAATTTGTTGCCGCCACCGGTGGTGGTGTTGACCGGAGTGTTGCCGGTGATGTTGCGGAACCCGGGGGCCATGAACTTGAGCATAATATTGCCCATGATGCCGCGTTCGAAGCCGCCCATGTCACCGGTCTTTGTATGAATGATGTCACGAATCTCCTGATACACCAGACCGCTGGAGGGCTGACGCATCACGATCATAAGATTGGGATTGCCGTAGGCATAGTTCGCGACGATGGAGCGACCCACGGTGCCTCCGTAGGGCTTATCGGGGCCCGTCAAAGAATCCGTGGTGAATACAAACGGCTGTTGTGAGGTGAAAAAACTGTCTGACGCGGCGGGATTGTCGGGTATTGGGCGGACTAGGTTTGAACCGTCGTTGACGGCGAGCTGAACGGAGTTGGCGGGCTCTTCGGATGCGAGGTTCGTCGCACTCAATTGCTGTTGTCCGGCGACCGACAGCGTCACGGTTTCGCCCGGAGGGATTGAAAGCGCAGGAGCGACGAATTTCACGGTGTCCAAAAACCCTTGGGTTTCCGCCGAGTCTTGCTGGCGGAGCAGGTTGAAGGCTCCGTATTTGTCCTTCTGCGACAAAATGTTGTACGCGAGAATCAGCAGTTTGTTCGTATTGCCTTCGGCAGCCGAAGGATTGGGCTTGGTCGAGGTGTTCTTAATGACGAACTCCAATGTCCCCGCCGGGGCGTTGAGGGTGACGTTGTAGGGGTTGGCCAGGACAAAGACCACATTGGCGCGGATGGGCCAGGAGTAGGTGCCATCAGGGACATTCTTGACATTGCTATTCGGCACGCCCGACAGATCGGTGAACACGGCGAAGCGGAACTGGGTGATCACGGGCGAGACCCCGACTTGGGTCGAGGTCTCGGGCCGGATGGTCAGGGAGCCATTGGAGAGAGACCCGGTCGGGTTTGTATTATAGAATGAATACAAGAGGTCCCATTTTGGGGCCGAGTCTCCCGAGCCCCAATCGGGCGACCACGGCGAGGAGATGATGCTTTCACCCGCGAGGTCGGAGGCATTCCAGTCGGATGGGGACATTTCGAAGTAGTGGGTGAGGTCCTTTCTGAGTCCGCCGTTAAGGGTATCGGAAATCAGACCGCGTGACAGGCTGGTGATGTCGTGAAAACTTGCACGTTGGGTTTCTTGGGACAGCGAGGGGGTTAACAGGACCGTTTGCTGCAGGTTCAGCACACGGGAGAGTTTGGTCTCGGCGTCGGTGTCGTCGGCTGCAGGATAGTCCGTCCAGTCCGGGATCAATTCGATGCCGGAGCGGGAGGCGGTCATGAGGCGCAGCCGTGCTTCGGCCGAGTTCGCCGGATTGTTTTGACCGGCGTGAGGATCGGCGAGCGAGTAGGATGCCTTGACGCCCTCATCGCCCACCCACCAAGCGTAGCGGCCGACGGTGGTCGTGCCGGAGGAGCCGGCGCCGGGAACGGTGGAGGACGGAATGGTGATGTCCTTGATCGGAGCGACTACATAACGTTCGACGGCGGCTTCGGCTCCGTTGGCGGCAGCGCCAGCGGTCTTGGGGCCGACAAGGAGGACGGCTTTCTGGCCGGAGGTTTTGATTTCTATGTCGGCGTAGTTGCTGCTGCTCCAGCCGGAGGGATTGGCTGGATCCAGACCGGCAGCCGCCCAACTGACGGGCGATCCAGGGGTGAAGGGTGCGAGGCCGGTCGCATTGCGCGCATCGGCGCTGGACGAGGCGACCAGCCCGTTCGCATCGATGGTGAAGGCGCGATCTTCGTTGCCGCTTACAAGCCAGTTGAGCAGCACCGGACTCGGCGTTTCTTCGTAGATGGATTTGGCGGGAGTGGCGTACGACGCGCCGGCGCGTCCCCAGACGCCGGGCCACCAGCGGGTGCCGGCTTGTATCGATGAGCCGGATATGGAGGAAAGACCGTTGATGGTTCCGTTGACGGAAGTGGTGTTTCGGGCGGGCGAGCCGGCGGCGAGGCGGGTGCCGTCGGCCGCTGCGGCGATGTCCGCCGCGGCAGTGACGCGTTGGTCGGGGCCGGTGTATTTTTGCAGCTGGCCCAGGGCGATGTTGAGCGCCATCAGCGCGTTTTGTCGGGCTTGGGAGAGGCTTTGGTTATTCGAGGCGACCTGGGTTTCGACGCGTGTCAGGCTGGCGAGCGAGACGAGCAGCAGGACAAGGAACGCCAGCAACGTGACGGTGATGAGCAGGGCGAAGCCGCGTTGTTTTTTCGGGTGAGGCTTCATGACAGGTCTGCGGCGAGCAAATGCCGGCGTTGATGATGGAGGGTGACGATGAGTTCACCGAAGAGAGTGTTTGCCCAGGCGAACCAAGGCCGGGTGAAGCGGTGCGGATCGTCGGCATCGAACGATTCATGCATGAAGCCCGTGCCGGCGTGGGTGGCTTTAAGCTGGTGCAGGCAGTGCCGGATTTCCGCGTCCTTGAGCGCGGTGAGTGCCTGCATGGAAAGGGCCATCGGCCAGATCGTGCCGGGGCCGGTGTGTGGGCTGCCGATTCCGGAGGCTGCTTTGCCGGCGACGAAATAAGGGTTGTCCGGGCTCAGGCAGAATGCGCGGGTACGCAGGTAGCGTGGCTCGTCCGGCGCGCAGAACCCGAGATAGGGCAACGAGAGAAGCGATGGGACATTGGCGTCATCCATGAGATGAACGCCGCCGAGACCGTCGACTTCGTAGGCCCAGATCTCTCCATGGCGGGGGTGGTGGACGACGGCATGCGTTTCCAGCGCGTGGGTGATCGTCTCGGACTGCCGGTGGGCCTCGATGGCGAGGGCATCGCAGTGAAGCGCGGCGAGCAGGCGGGAGAGGTTGTTCAAGGCGACGGCGATCATCGCGTTGGCCGGAACGAGGAACGGGAACCGCACCATGTCGTCGGACGGACGGAAGCCGCAGCGGATGAGTCCGCAGTTGCGACTCGGCAGGCCGTAGCCGTTGTTGGGCAGGCAAGAACCGCCGGGACGCTCGAACGAGTAAGGGGAGCGCTCCGTGCTTTCGCCTGCGTTTTGTTCGACGCGGATGACGCGGAACGCGTTCTTGACGGCGCGGCGCCATGCATCGTCGAACGGAGAAAGGTCGCCGGTGGCGGTCCAGTAGGCGTGCGAGAGCCGGAAAAAATAGGCGAGGCTGTCGATCTCCCATTTGCGTTCGTGAACGCCGGGTTTCATTTCCGTGCGATCATGCCGCCAATGGCCAAGGACCGGGTCGCGGTAGAACGCGTTGGCGTAGGGATCGAGCAGGACGCACTTCGCCTGGCGACGGATCACGCCGGCGATCATCAGGCGCATGGCTTCGTTCGATGCGGCGAGCGGGAGAAAGGGCCAGACCTGCGCGGCGGAGTCGCGCAGCCACATCGCATCGATATCGCCGGTGATGACGTAGGTGTCGGGCGGGCCATCGGCCTCCCGCTGGAAATCGATCGTGGTGTCTGGGGTGTTGGGAAGGCAGTTGGCGAACAGCCACGCCAGCTCGGGATCGGCGATGCCGGCCCGGACCTCGTCGACAAGCGACTCGAGCGGGGCGCTGCGGAAGCGTCGATCGGTGGCGGGAGGTCGTTGTGAGGGGAAGGCGGGCACGGGAGGCGTTTGGGTGAAGGCGCAGCTCACGCGAGACCCGCCGCCTTTGGAGGGGCGACGGGCAAGGGGAGTGGCGGAAAAACTGATGCGGGAGAAAGGCCCCGATCAGGCGGCGAGGGATCCGCGGATCTTGCGGCGAACGGCGGCGAAGCCGAGCAGGCCGGCACCTGCGAACAGGGCGTAGGAGGATGGCTCGGGGATGACGGAGTAGCTCAGGATGCCGGAGACTTCCGAGAAGGTGAGGCCGGCTCCGTTAGTCCAAGTGACCTCGTCGGGGTTCTGGCTGAACCCGGTGATGGCAAATGAGCTGGCAAAGCTTTGGTTGAGGTTGTCGACATCGACGATCAACCAGCTGTTGCCGTTGGTGAGGTCGGCACCGGAGAGATCGAAGTTGAATGTGCCGGCGAAGTTCGTGGCCGTGTCGGTGCCGGCGCCGAGGACTGCGTTGTTCACGCCGTTGGCACCGATTTCGAAGGTCATCGAGCCGGTGGAGGAGAGCGTGAAAGTGCCGACGTTGACAGTGGTGTTGCCGGTGGAGGTGTTGGCGCCGGAGAGGGTGAAGGTGCCGGTGCCGAGCTTGGTCAGGGCGACATCGCCAGAAATCGAACCGCTGAAGGTGCCGCTGGTGGCACCAAGGCCCGAGCCGCTACCGCCGATAATGTCACCACCGCCGGACAGGGCTACGACATTGTCGCTGATCCCTGCGTCGATTTCCAAGGTGCCGCCGGTGTTGACCGATAGATTCGCGCCGAACTGTTCGTTCGCGGCGATGCGAACTGTGCCACCGTCGTTGATGGACGAGGCCTTTAGTTGCTTGCCGGTACTGCGTTGCAAGATGATCAAACCTCCATTCGCGGCGATGGTGTAGTCGTTAGTTGCAGCGTCGCTGAGGGTGAGCGTGCCGGCTCCGGTTTTGGTCAGGGTCTTGCCGGCGCCTATGATGTTCGTCGAGAGGGAGCCTTCGATGGCGAAGGCGGTGTTGCCCAGCAGGGTGATGTTACCCGCGAAGCTGGCGCTGGCTCCGTTGGCGATGTTTAGAGATCCGGTGTTGGCGGTCGAGCTGAGGCTGATGTTGCCTGAGAATGAGTAGACACCCTCCTCGATGGTGATCGAATGCGCGCTGGGTGTTCCGCTGGCGGTGATGGTCGCGGTGGCGACATCGCTTCCGGCTGAGAAAGTCACGTCGCTGGCGGCGACGTAGGTGGTGGCGGCGTTTTCGCCCGTGGCATCAGTGGTCCAATTGGAGGTGGTGCCGGTGTCCCACGTGCCGTCGGCGGTCACGCCGGCGCCGAGAGTGGTGCCGTTGGTGTCCCAGTAGAGCTGGGCGTGAGCGGGGAGGCCGAACGCCAGAGTGGCGGCAAAAGCCACCCAGGTGAGGGGGAGGTTTTTACGGGTGTGTGGGATATGATTCATCGTGGGGACTGGGGATTTCAGGGGTTGGGGGAATGCGGCTCGTCGCGCGCGCGGGATAGCACAAAATAGATTGTTACGTGGGGGAATTCAGGGGTCGCGAATCGGTGGTCGACGCCTCCTAAACTGTGGTCAAAGCACAGCTTAAACAACGCATTTTATGAGCAATAGATTGCGTGGTTTATGATGTTTATTATGAGTGTATTGAGTTTATTTTAACTGGGGTATTTTGATTTTTTTTTCTCATTTTTAATTCTGTTTAGGCATAGCATGCATAGCATTTTGATTCTTTTCCTTTGAACGGGGAGGGGCCGGGCCGCTGGGAGGGCACGTTTTGACGATTGGCGTTTGCGAGGTGGGTGCTTTGCTCGCGCGCATGATTCCGCTTTGGGATAACCAGGAGCATCGTCGTCCAGCGACCGTCACCGGCCTCTTAATTTTGGCGAACGTGGTGGTGTTCGGCTATGAGGTCGCGCTGTCCTCACAAGGGGCAGGCGTGCTGGAGGCATTTGTCACGCGACACGCGCTTGTGCCGTCACGGCTGCTGGCGGGGTGGACCGACGAGGAGCAGTGGCTGACGCTTGGCTCGCACCTGTTTCTTCACGGAAGCGTGGCCCACGTCTTGGGAAATTGCTGGTTCCTGTGGATCTTCGGTCAAAGCGTGGAGGACCGACTCGGGGCGTTTCGTTATCTGTTGCTGTACGTGGTGGGCGGACTCGGCGCGGCGGCGCTCCAGATCGGGGTGGAGCCATCGGCGGGTATTCCGATGATCGGGGCGAGTGGCGCGATCTCGGGCGTGCTCGGGGCGTATTTCATCCTGCTGCCGACGGCATGGATTGTGGCGCTGGTGCCGTGGATCGTGCCGATTCTTCCGGTGCCGGCGTTTGTGTTTTTGATTCTCTGGTTCGCGTTCCAAGCGGTGAACGGTTTCGGCGTGTTGATGAACGGCACGGCTGGCGCCGGCGGGGTGGCTTGGTGGGCTCATGCCGGTGGTTTCATCGCCGGCCTGTGGCTGACGTGGTGGGCCAGGAGCAACCGCTGGGTGCGACGGTAGCGGGTGGACGTTCAAGCTTGCCGAGGTCGGCGCGCCGGGGTCGGCGGATTCGCGGCTTGGGCGGCCAAATCGGCGCGGCTGGCCGCGTCCTTCGCCCGTTTGGCGGGATGCGTTTTCGTCCCGGTATCGGGGTAGCGCAGCGTGAGTTCTTCCTGTGCCGCGATCAGTGCATCCGCCAGTTGAGGCGGAGGCGGATAATCCGCGGATTCGGCAGGCAGGTGCGGCGGGTATGGAGGCACGCCGAAGTCGTCGATGAAGAGTTTGCACAGCGTGCGGAGTTCCGCCCCCGGGATCGGCGGACGACGGGGGCCGAGCACCTGTTGTTCGTGCGCGTAGTAGGCGGATGCGGGGACCTCGATCCAGAGCTGCGGATAACCGCTGTCGGCGGCGAGTCCCTTCAATTCGCGGGTGCGGCCGGCGAATTCGATCTTCCGGTCAGGGGCCTGGGTGAGGAGCAACCACACCAGGTCGACGGAGAGCGCCAGTCGGCGCGGCGAAGCCAGTTTGGCGAGTCGGAAGCCGGCGTCCATGGCCGGCCCCACGAAGTCGTAATGGGTTCCCGCCACCGGCAACACGGCGTTGGTGATGGGGAAATCGGCCAGCCAGACGGCGCCCTTGACCCGGAGCGGCCGGTTGGTTGCCGGGGACGGCGTCTTGAGGTTGGCGAGTACTCCGGCGTTCCATTCGGCGAGTGCGGCGGCGAGGGCATCGACGTAGATGGCCGCCTCATGGGAGCGGGTGATTTCGACCGCAAAAACGAGTTCGTCGCCGAGGATTTTCCAGGGCTGCGGTCGAGGCGGCATCGCACGTTTCGCATTGCGGGCCGCCTTGCCGATGTGGGCCCAGAACATCTGGTCGAATTTCTCGACGAAATCCAGGAGCACACCGAGCCATACGCGTCCGCCGCGATTGGCCTGATTCTGTTTGAAGGCGGTGGAGTCCTCCAGGTCGACGCTTGCGAAAAGGCGCAGGCCATAGCGGCCCAGTTTTTCGCGCTCCGCGGAGGAAAGCTGGCCTCGGAGCCTCATCAGAGCCCCAGCACGGTCCGGCGAATGCCCACGGCTGCTTCCGATACGCCGAAGCGAGTGGCGATCTCCGCCTCGTTCCAGCCCTTTTTGACGAGGCTGCGGAACTCGGCGGCCGGCATGAGGAAGCCCGCGGCAAACCAGTTGGCCTCCCATTCGACGCGGTCTGAACCGTGACGGGAGATTTCCAGCGGGAACTTGCCGAATTGGCTGTGCAAAACGTAATGCCCCAACTCGTGGGCGATGGTGAAGAGCCGGCGGGTTTCGCCGGAGAGCGGGCTGAGTTGAATCAAAAAATCTCCCGGGCCGCTGACCTTGATGCGGCCGGTCTGTTGTGGAGACGTCCAGTCGGTCATTTCGATCCGCCCGCCCAATTTCGCCACAATGGGGTCGATCCGGCCATTGGCCTCGTAGTCCCATTGTTTGGCCGTGTCGGCGGCGAAGTCCTGCACCTGTTTTTGCGTCCAGCCAACGGGGCGCGGCGGGGTGGAAGGATGTTCAATCGTGGGCATGGCGATTGCGGTTCGACTGCGAAAAAATGTGTATCAGCCACGGATGGTGGCAAGTCGGGAGTCGGTGCTGAGCGTACAGACTCAGTGTCCGCCTTCGAGGTCTCCCGGTTCGAGGAATTGGGTGAAGGCGGCCTTGTTGGCGGCTTTCATGTAGGCCTCTTTTCCGGAGATGCGTCCGTCCTTTACGCGGGCGGCGAGGCTTTGGTCCATGGTGGTCATGCCATCGGCGCCGCCACCTTCGATGATCGCGCGGATATTGCTGATTTGTCCGCTGCGGATCGTGTTCGGGAGGGCCTCGTGCTGGAGGAGGATTTCGTGCACGGCGCAACGGCCCTTGGGCTGGGCGCGGCAGAGGAGTTGTGACACCACGCCGGCGAGGCAGCCCGCGAGCATGACGCGCACCTGATTCTGTTCCTCGGCGGGAAACGCATTGATGATGCGATCGATCGTCTTCGGGGCGTTGTTGGTGTGGAGCGTGCCGAAGACCAGCATGCCCATGCTTGCGCAGGACAGCGCGAGTTTGATGGTTTCCAATTCGCGCATCTCTCCGACCAGGACGATGTCGGGATCGTGGCGCATGGCGCCTTTGAGGGCTGCGGCGAAGGAGCCGGTGTGATCGCCGACTTCGCGGTGCACGATGGTGGATTGCTTGTCCTTGTGGACGAATTCGATGGGGTCCTCGATCGTGATGATGTGGCGCGCCGAGGTGTCGTTGATGTAGTCGATCATCGCGGCCAGCGTAGTGGATTTTCCACTACCCGTGGGGCCGGTGACGACGACGAGGCCTTCCTGGAGGTTGCAGAGTTTTTTGAGCGCCTCCGGGAGCTTGAGTTCGTCGAAAGACAGAATTTTTGCGGGAATCTGACGGAGCACGGCCCCCTGGCCCCAGTGATTGTAGAGGAAGTTGGCGCGAAACCGGGCGAGGCCGGGAATTTCGTGCGCGAGGTCGAGGTCCTTTTTTTCGAGAAACTGGGTCCAGCGATGCGGCGGGCAGATTTCCTGGAGGACCGTCTCCATGTGGTCGGCCGTGAAAGGGGTGTCGTCGAGCGGCGTGAGCGCGCCGGAGATGCGGGCCTTGGGCGGGAGGCCGACGGTGAGGTGCAGGTCGGAACCACCGCGTTCGAGCATGAGGCGGAGGAGAGAATCGATGGCGGCCATGGGGAAGCGAAGGGCTGAAGGACTGAAAGGCAGAAGGGCTAAACAGGGGAGTCGGGATTGAATCGTTCTCGTCGTTCTCTTACTCTTTCTCGTTCTCGGGTTATGAGGCTTAGTTGATTCGGAGGAGAATGAGAACGAGTGGGAGAACGAGAACGACGCCGGAGGGGGCTTAGACGACCTTGGACTTGAGCATGCGGCTGGTGATGTTTTGGCGGGCGGTGTCGGCCGAGATTACGTTGTCGCGGTAGAGTTCGTAGACAACGTTCTCCATGAGCGTCATGCCTTCGCGGAGCCCGGTTTCCAGGACGTTGCGGATGCCTTGGGTTTTGCCGTCGCGGATCAGGGCGGACACGGCGGAATTGGCTATCAAGAGTTCAGTTGCCAGGACCAAGCCGCCGCTGCGGGCGGGAAGGAGACGCTGGCAGAGAACGCCGCGGAGACTTTCCGCGACGCTGGCGCGAATCTGGGCCTGTTGGGAGGGCGGGAAAACATCGAGGAGCCGGTTGAGCGTGGTGGCGGCGTCGCTGGTGTGCATCGTGCCGATCACCAGGTGCCCGGTCTCGCTGGCGGTGATGGCCATCTCGATCGTTTCGAGATCGCGCAACTCACCGATCACGATGACGTCGGGGTCTTCGCGGAGAGCGCCTTTCAAAGCGGATGCGAAGGACATGGTGTGCGGGCCGACCTCGCGCTGGGTGATGTTGCAACCCTTGGCCGGTTGGACGACCTCAATGGGATCTTCGACCGTGATGATGTGGTCCTGGCGCGATCCGTTGAGCTCCGCGACCAGCGCGGCAAGCGTGGTGGTTTTGCCGGAGCCGACTGGGCCGGTGACCAAAATAAGACCGTTGTGGTAGGTGAGGAGCTTCCGGACCGCCTCCACATTGCGCAGGCCGAGTTGGTCGAGTTGGGGAATGGCCGCCGGGACCATACGATAACAGCCGGAGGCACCGCCCTTATGGACCATGAGGTTGACGCGGTAGCGGCTGGTGGCGTCGAGGGCCAAGGCGTAGTCGAAATCGCGAAGTTCGTCGAAAACCTTGCGTTGATGGGGGGCGAGAAGGGCGAGGTTGAGACGGGTCGATTCGGACTCGGTGAGGACGTGGTCGGAGATTTTTTTCAACGCGCGCTGAATGCGGATGAACGGGCGGGTGCCGGCGGAAAGATGCAGGTCGCTCGCTCCTCCCTGAGCGCAATCGCGCAACAGCGTGCGCATGCACTCGGCGACCTCGGAGTCGTTCATCGAGCCGATCTGTTCGAACGGTGCGGAGGGAAGGCCATTCACGCCTCCATGGCCGGACCCGCTGGCGGCGGACCGGGGGGCGTCGCCCGGGATGGAGAGCTGCGGCAGGTTTTCCTCCAGGGCGGCCGCTTCGGGGTCAAAGGGATCGAAGGCGGGGGGGCCGACCTTGCTCTTCGCAATCGCCACGCCCGCGATTTTTTCCAAGAGAGCGTGATCGTCGATGTAGCCGTCATCGATGAGCCTCTGGGCGAAGTCCATCAAGTCGGCTCCGTCGCCGAGAATGGCGCGAACGGCGGCGGCTTGAGGCAGGGTGATGAGGTTTTGCTCGAGGCAGAGACGGACGAGCCAACGGATCTCGTTTTGCATGGATAAAGAGGGCCGAAGCCGGGGATGCACGGGAGTGTGGGAAACGAGGAATCGTAGCCAAGCGCGAACCGGCCAACCCGGGGGTTTCTCCCGAGGTTTCAATCCAAATGCATTGCCGGACTGCGACGGATAAGCGGGGCGTGCGGGTGGACATCGCCGCAGGCGTCGCCAACTTGTGGCGACGCAGCGTCAGTGCAACCATATCGAAGATTGCAAAGCAGTGCGTTTCGCAGACGCTGCGAACCTTAACCCGTTCATTCATGTTACGAAAGATCATCACGAAGCTGCGCGCCACCTTTGCCCCTTCGTCCAAGGCCCAGCCCGAACTCAAGGGCGGCCATCCTGTTTACGATAAGGCCAAACCCAGTCATGCGCGCGGCGATACTCCGCGGGAGCGCGGCCCCGGCCCCAAGAGCGGCGGCAAGCCCGCCTCATCGCAGGGACGTCCGGGTGGCGGCCCTTCGTCCTCACAACCCAAACCCCAGTCGCGGTCGGACCGTCCTTCTCGCGAGACCCGTGAAGGCGGCCCGCGTGGCGGAGGCCCGCGAACCGGTCCACGCAAAGATCACGGCTCCGGCGGGCATCGTGGCGAAAAACGCGAGCGCCCCGCCATCGACCAGTCCTTCGACGGTCCCACCCGCGCGCCCGTCAAGCCGGTCACGCCGGTCGAGATCCCCAAGCGGGATACGGTCTTTTCCCAGCTCGGGCTCAATGACGCCATCGCGTTCGCCGTTGCCGAAAAGGGCTACACCGAGCCGACGCCGATTCAGGCGCAGGCGATTCCGGTGATTCTTTCCGGCCAGGACGTGATCGGATCGGCCCAGACCGGCACGGGCAAGACCGCAGCCTTCGCGCTTCCATTGATGCACCGCCTCGGTGCGCACCAGAAGAAGACGCGCTGCCTCGTGCTCGAACCCACGCGCGAACTGGCGTTGCAAGTCGAGGAGGCGTTTCAGCAGTACGCCAAATACACCGATCTCACCGTCACCGTCGTGTATGGCGGCGTCGGATACGGAAAACAGCGCGACGATCTCGCGCGCGGTGTCGATGTGATCGCCGCAACTCCGGGACGTCTGCTCGACCACCTTGAACAAGGCACGGCCAGTCTCGATGGCGTTGAGATCCTCGTGTTGGACGAAGTCGACCGCATGCTCGACATGGGCTTTCTGCCCGATGTGAAGCGGATCATTCAAAAATGCCCGAAGGCGCGTCAGACGCTGTTCTTCAGCGCGACGATGCCGCCGGAGCTGGCGCAGTTGTCGAGTTGGGCGTTGCGCGATCCGGTGGAGATCAAAATCGGCCAGCGCCGCTCGGCCGCCGAGACGGTTTCGCATGCGTTCTATCCGGTGGTTGCACCGCAGAAATTCGACCTCTTGCTCGAGCTGCTCCGCCGCACGGAGTTTAAGAGCATCATCATTTTCACCCGCACCAAGATGGGCGCGGATCGCATCGCGCATCGTCTGCAGGCCGAGAAGCACACCGTCGGCGTGATTCATTCGGATCGCAGCCAGCGTGAACGTGTCGAAGCGTTGCAAGGATTCAAAGACGGACGATTCGAGGTGCTTGTCGCGACCGACATCGCGGCGCGCGGTCTGGACATCGCGGGCGTGTCGCACGTGATCAACTACGACGTGCCGGAGAATGCGGAGGATTACGTCCACCGCATCGGACGCACGGGACGCGCGCAGGCGACCGGCGATGCGTTCACCCTTGTCACCGAGGACGACGTGCGGGACGCGCGTTCGATCGAGCGTTTCATCGGCGCGACGATCGAGCGGAAGAAGATCGATGATTTTCCGTACATCTACTCGGCGCTATTCGACGAGAAGGCGCTGGCCGAGGCGGCCCCGCCGCCCAAGCCGAAGAGCCGCTTGATGCGCGGTTCGCGGTAAGATGCGCCGCAGAGCGGCCCCAAATTTTTCTCGTTCCTCTTAATCTTTCTCGTTCTCCCTCCGTTTTCCTGGCGAAAGATAAAGATTAAGAGAAAGAGGAAAGAAAAAAGCCGGTCCGAAATTCGGACCGGCTTTTTTGTGATTCTCTTCCGGTGTCGCGCGGGGTGCGACGGACACCGGGTTTTTCGTGGCGCTCTCAGTCCTCCACCAGCTTCTTGAATGCGAGTGCGGCGACCGCGCCGCCGGAGAGATTGGCGACGAGGTAGACGCCGACCTGGCTGAGCTGTTCGAAGCCCATCACGAAGACGCCGAGACCCACCGCGGGGTTGAAGGCGCCGCCCGAAATGCCGCCGACCGCCACCGCGCCCGCCGTTACGGTGAAGCCGATGGCGAGACCATAGAACGAGTTGTCCAAAGTGCCCTTGGCTGTGGCGGTGTTAAGCACGACCCAGGCGAGGGCGAAGGTGAAGAGGAACTCGACGATGAGCGAATTCGCGACGATGTGCGTGGCGGGAGCGCTCGGGCTGCCGACGAGTTGGTTCACGATCAGCGCGGCGACGACGCCGGCAAGAAGTTGAGCGATCCAGTAAGGAATCACGTCCTTGAGCAGGAGCTTGCCGCGCAACCACACTGCGAGGGTCACGGCGGGATTGAAGTGTCCGCCGGAGATGTGTCCGCCGGCAAAGATCATCACCATGAGGGACGCGCCGATGGCGAGCGGGGCGAGCGGACTGCCGCTGTGGACGGCCATGCCGATCGTGAAGACGAGGAAGAAGGTGCCGATGAATTCGACGATGTATTTTTTCATTATTAACGAGATGTGGGGATCGGCAGCGTGGCAGGGTTCGCACGAATTCGGCAACCGCTTGTTTCGGGGGTGTTGCTCAAGGTGAGACGTGGGATTGCCGCGGCTCCCCGGAGTTCTCATGTGCCGCGTTTGTGACATTTGAGCGAGAATGTGGAAACGCACTTGATTCATATTCCTTGGAAGGAATGTTACCGGCATGAAACTCGTGGAAATTTACCAGTGCCTGTGTGACGAGACACGACTGCGGATACTCAATCTGCTGCTGCAAGGCCCGCTGTGCGTGTGTCACTTTCAGGAGGTGTTGCGCGAACCGCAGGTGAAAATCTCGAAACACCTCGGTTACCTGAAGGCGCGCGGCATGGTGAAGGGCTCTCGCGAAGGAAATTGGATGATCTATGCCCTTCCAAACGGGCGGGCACGCAGCCGCGAGTTGGTTGCGAATCTCGCCTGCCTCCAAGAGTGCGTGGCCGAAAACGCCCTTTTCAAGCGCGACTTGGCCCGCCTGGCCCGACTCGACCTCGCCTGCGCCCCAGCCGCGGTTGTGCGCGGCACCGGCAAGGCATGCTGCTGCTGAAAACCTCTTTTCTCCCATCGATTTCGTTCATGAAAAAAACACGTATTGCCATCAATGGATTCGGCCGCATCGGCCGCCTCACTTTTCGCGCCGCCTCGGACAGGCCCGAGTTTGACTGGGTGCTCATCAATGATCCTAAGGCCGACGCGGAGACGTGCGCGCATCTGCTTAACTTTGATTCCGTGCAAGGACGCTGGACGCGCGAGGCGATCGCGGACGGCGATACGATCCGTGTCGGCGAACAGCGCGTGGTGGTCACGAGCCATGCCAAACCCGGCGACGTGGATTGGGCGGCGCACGGTGTGGATATCGTGCTCGAATGCTCGGGCAAGTTTCGCACGCCGGAGCAGCTCGCCCCGTATTTCGATCGTGGGGTGAAGAAGGTGATAGTCGCCGCGCCGGTAAAAGGCGGCGATGCGCTTAACATTGTGATGGGCGTGAACGACGGCCTCTATGAGCCCGCAAGGCATCGTCTGATCACCGCGGCCTCCTGCACCACCAACTGCCTCGCACCGGTGGTGAAGGTCATTCACGAAAACCTCGGGATCGAGCATGGCGCCATCACCACGGTACACGACGCGACGAACACCCAGACGATCATCGATGCGCCGCACAAAGACCTCCGCCGCGCGCGTGCCGCGGGTCTGTCGCTTATTCCGACGACAACGGGATCGGCGACGGCCATTGCGCTGATTTATCCCGAACTCGCGGGCAAGTTGAACGGTCACGCCGTGCGCGTGCCGTTGCTTACGGGTTCGCTCACGGATTGCGTGTTTCAAGTGAAGCGCGACACGACGATCGAGGAAGTGAACGCCCTGCTGAAAGCTGCGAGCGAGACGGCGCCGTTGAAGGGGATTCTTGGATACGAGGCGCGTCCGCTGGTTTCGATCGACTACAAGGGCAATCCGGCTTCGGGCACCATCGACGCGCTTTCGACCATGGTCGTGAACAAACGAATGGTTAAAATTTATGCATGGTATGACAACGAATGGGGTTACTCCAACCGCATGGCGGAGCTGGCGCGCAAAGTGGCGGTGAGCGGGTGACGGATTTTAACGCGAGGTCGCAAAGACACCAAGGTCGCAAAGAATCGATCCTCACCCTTTGCGATCTCTGCGTCGTGGCGTCTTTGCGTTAAGAGTCCGAATTTCGATTATCGATGAACTTAAGAAACTACATCCTCGTCACCGGCGCCTACTGGGGCTTCACGCTCACGGATGGCGCGCTGCGGATGCTCGTGCTGTTGCACTTTTTCAATCTCGGCTACTCGCCGGTGACGCTGGCGTTTCTGTTTCTGTTTTATGAGTTCTTCGGTATTGTCACCAACCTGCTCGGAGGATGGATCGCGTCGCGGATGGGGCTGCGCGTCACGCTTGTGGCGGGCCTGGGTTTGCAAGTCGCGGCGCTGGGCATGCTGGCGCTGTTGAATCCTGCGTGGTCCGAGATGGCCTCTGTGGCTTGGGTGATGGTTTCGCAGGCGCTTTCCGGCATCGCCAAGGATCTCACGAAGATGAGTTCCAAGAGCGCCATCAAGGTGCTCGTGCCGGCGGATGCAAAAGGGACGTTGTTCAAATGGGTCGCGGTCCTGACCGGGTCGAAGAACGCGCTCAAGGGTGTCGGGTTTTTTGTGGGCAGCTTTTTGCTGGCGACCGCGGGGTTTGCCGGGGCGCTCTGGATCATGGCGGGCGCGCTGGCGGCGGTGTGGCTCGGCTCGTGGGCGTCGTTGCCCCGAGCGATGGGCAAGGCCAAGACGAAGGCCGGTTTCAAAGACCTGTTTTCAAAGAGCCGTGAAATCAATGTGCTCTGCGTGGCGAGGTTTTTTCTTTTTGGTGCGCGTGACATCTGGTTCGTGGTCGGCGTGCCGGTGTTCCTCCGCGGGGTGCTCGGGTGGAGCTTTGCCCAGGTGGGCGCGTTCATGGCGTTTTGGGTGATCGGCTACGGTATCATTCAGGCGGCGGCGCCGGTACTCCTCCGGGGACGCGCCCCGGCGGGTGGCACGGCGGCGGGAATCGCTTTTGCGCTGGCGGCGGTGGCGGCGGCGATACCGCTCGGACTGGCCACCGGGCTGTCGGCGGGCGCGGTAATCGTGGGCGGATTGTCGGTGTTTGGCGCAGTGTTCGCGCTGAACTCGGCGGTGCACTCGTATTTGATTCTCGACTACACCGATGGCGACAAGGTCGCGCTGAATGTCGGCTTCTACTACATGGCGAATGCCGGCGGACGACTGGTGGGCTGTTTGCTCTCCGGTGTGCTGTACCAGCTTGCCGGTTTGGCCGGGTGTTTGTGGGGGGCGTTCGCATTCGCGGTCGCGGCGGCGATGGTCGCGTTGAAGTTGCCTCGCGAAGCACTGCATGCGGAGAAACTCGCGACGGTTACGCTGAAGGCCGGCGACGGAGATTGATGCCTCTTGTTCCCACTTCCGCGCCCTCTTTCTGCAAGCTCGTCTCCTACGCTCATGAAACCCAATGAAAAGTCCGGTATCAGTTTCTTCGAAAAGCATCTCACCGAATGGGTGGTGCTCTGCATGATCGCTGGGGTGCTCATCGGAAAGTATCTCCCGGGCATCCCGGATTTTCTCGGCCGGTTTGAATACGCGAAGGTCTCCATACCGATCGCGGTGCTGATCTGGCTGATGATCTACCCGATGATGATGAAGGTGGACTTCACCAGCATCAAAAACGTGCGCAAGGAGCCGGCCGGGCTCTACGTCACCTGGGTGGTCAACTGGCTGATCAAGCCTTTCACCATGTTCGGAATCGCGGTGCTGTTCTTCTTCGTGATTTTCAAGGCGCTGATTCCTCCCGCGTTGGCCAGGGATTATCTCGCCGGCGCCGTCTTGCTCGGCGCGGCGCCCTGCACGGCGATGGTGTTCGTGTGGAGCCACCTGACGCGGGGCAATCCCGCCTACACCGTCGTGCAGGTCGCCACCAATGACCTGATCATCCTCGTCGCCTTCACCCCGATCGTGGTCCTCTTGCTTGGGGTCGGCGGGGTGAGCATCCCGTGGGACACCTTGCTCGTTTCGGTTGTGTTGTTCGTGGTGATTCCTCTGGCGGGCGGCATTCTTACGCGGAGCGCCGTCATCAAGCGCAAGGGGGCGGACTACTTCCACCAGTCATTTATTCCAAAGTTCAACCACTCCACCATCGTGGGGCTGTTGCTCACGCTGGTGCTGATCTTCTCATTCCAAGGGGAAATCATCTTGGGCAACCCGCTGCACATTCTGCTGATCGCGGTGCCGTTGATCATTCAGACGTTCCTGATCTTTTTTGTCGCCTACTGGGCGGGCAAAAAACTGCGGTTGTGTCACGACGTCGCCGCGCCCGCAGGGCTGATTGGCGCATCGAATTTCTTCGAATTGGCGGTGGCCGTGGCGATCACGTTGTTCGGCGCATCGTCTCCGGTTGTCTTGGTGACAATCGTCGGCGTACTCGTCGAAGTACCGGTGATGTTGGCGCTGGTGAGATTCGCCAACCGCACGAAGCACTGGTTCCCGGCGAGACGAAACGGGTAATCGCGATCGCCGTTCCTCAACGCGTCCCGGCCAACAGGTAAACTCCGCCCGCCAGCACCAGCATGCCGCAGGTGCGGCGCAGCCATTTGGCACCGGGGCGATCGCCTTGCCACGACAGCCAGCGTTGCACCCAGTGGCTGGATACACCGGCGAGTCCGATGACCGTGCAGTGGCCGAGTCCGAAGGCGGTCAGCAGTCCGAAGGCGAAGCCGGGCGACGTGGTCGCCACGCTGAACGTCACTCCGAGTACGGGGGCCATGAAGCCAAAGGTGCAGGGGCCGAGGGCGAGGCCGAAGAGCAGGCCGAAGGTGAGTGCGCCCCACGCGCCGCGGCGCGGTTGATCGGGCGCCGGACGCCAGCCTTCCGGGAGTGGCAGTACGTTGAGCAGGTGCAGACCGAACACGAAGAACACCGTCGACACCGCATAGCCGCCCCAGGGGCCGAGATCGCCCAACATGCGACCGGCCGCCGCGGTGAGGCCTCCGATCACCGCGATCGAAACGAGGATGCCGAACGCGAAGAGCGTGGAGAGGCCGGCCGCGCGTTTGCCCGACACGGACGCCTGCCCGCGTCCGCCACCGCCTTGGAGAAATCCCACGATGAGCGGGATGCTGGCGAGATGGCACGGGCTGAGCACGATGCTGAGCACGCCCCATGCGAACGCCGCCGCGAGCGCGATCAACGGCGCACCGGAGATGGCCGCGGTGAGGGTTTCGAACAGGGCTTCAAGGTTCATGTACGGCCGGAACCGGAAGCCGCGGGAGGTCCCTTTTTGATCAACGGAATGCCGAGGGCGTGAAAGCGCGCAACGATCTCTTCCTTCGGCCAATAGCCTTCGTGGCGGAAGAGTTCACGGCCCTCGGCGTCGAGGATGATCTGGGTGGGGATTATCCGGATGCGATGTTTCTCTCCGGCCGCGCGGTCGGCCCAGACGTCGATGAAAGTCACCTCGATCTGGCCGGCGTATTCGGCGGCGAGGGCGTTGCGCACCGGCACCATTTGTTTGCAAGGAATGCACTTGTCGGCGCCGAGATTGACGAGCTGGGGCAGAGACTTGACGGCTTCGGCTTGCGGCGTGGGCGCGGGCGCCGGGGCTGCCGCCGGTGTTGATCCGATGGCGAGCGGGGAGTTTTTGGATACGCCGTCGGAATCGGATGCGCGGGCGCGGCCGATGGTGGTGGCGAACACACCCAGCAGTGCGAGGATCGAAAGCTTTTTATGGGTTTTCATGAGGACGGCCTGAGGTGGTGGCGTGATCGGAACGGAGCACTCAGGAGAGGAGGTCTTTGGCTTCCTCGACGCTGGGCACGCGACCGGCGACTTTGACCACGCCGTCGACGACCATGGCGGGGGTGAACATCACGCCGAAGTCGGCGAAGCGGGCGATCTCGGTGATTTTTTGGAGATCGTAGGCGATGCCGAGTTCCTGCGCCGCGGCCGCGGCGGTTTCGGTGAGTTTGTTACATTTGGCACAGCCGGTGCCGAGGATTTGGATCTTTTTCATGGGATGAGTTGGGTCGAGGATTCGCGTTGAACGAGCGGAAGGGGTTTAGCTCATCCATGCTCCGTAGCCCCAGCCGACGAACGTGGAGAGCCCCACGACGAGGCCGACGTAGGCGGTGGTTTTTTTGGGTCCGAGGATCGAGTTGATCACGATCATGCTCGGCAGGCTGAGCGCGGGGCCGGCGAGCAGGAGAGTAAGCGCGGGTCCTTGCCCCATGCCGCTGCCGAGCAGGCCTTGCAGGACGGGTACCTCGGTGAGCGTGGCGAAATACATGAACGCGCCCGCGACGGCGGCGAAGGCATTGGCTCCGAAAGAATTTCCGCCCAGCGACCGCGCCACCCACGCGGACGGAACGAGGCCCTCGTGTCCGGGGCGCCCGAGGAGAAAACCGGCGACCAACACGCCGCCGATGAGCAGCGGGAAAATCTGTTTGGCGTTGGACCAGGATTGATCGAGCCAGTCGCCGGCTTCATCGGTGCGACCGGCGGTGCACCAGGCGAGTCCGACGACCGCGACCAGCACGGCGGCTTCGGGATGATTCGGCAGGATCAATCCGGTCGCGACCGTGGCGGCGGCGGTGAGGCCGAGCTTCCATGCGGAGAGGGCGAACCAGCGCCAAAGCATCAGCCCGAAACCGGCGGCGAGCACGGCGGTGAGCGGCCACTTGATGGCGTGAATCGTTGCGAAGAGACTCGTTTCGTCCGCGGGCGGACATCCCCAATTGGCGAATACAAGAATCGCCACCATCACGCCGAAGAACGACGCGGTTTGCCACAGTGGGCGACCGGCGGGTGGCGGGGGGAGTTCGGCGAACTGGGCGGCCTTTGCCCGCTCCTCGTGACGGAACAGCAGGTGCATCGTGATGCCGATCACGATGGAAAACACGATGGCGCCGACCGCGCGGGCGACGCCGAGCTGCCAGCCGAGCACCTTCGCGGTGAGGATGATCGCGAGGGCGTTGATGGCGGGGCCGGAATACAGAAACGCCGAGGCCGGACCGAGTCCGGCACCCATACGATGGATCCCGGAGAAGAGCGGCAGGACAGTGCACGAGCAGACGGCGAGGATGGTGCCGGATACCGAGGCGACGCCGTAGCTGAGCGTCTTGGGTGCGGTGGGCCCGAAGTAATGCATGACCGATTGCTGCGAGACGAAAGCGCCGATGGCACCGGCGATCCAGAACGCGGGAAGCAGGCACAAAATGACGTGCTCGCGGGCGTACCATTTTGTCAGCGCCAAGGCTTCGGTCAGCGCGCCGTCGAAACGCGGCTCGCCCAGCGGCAGGTAATAGAAGAGCCCGAAGACGCCGGCCATCGCGGCGAACAGGCCAAATTCTCTGGAGGGTTTCATGATGGCGAAGGCGATTTATTTGTTTCGCTGAATGGCGAAATATAGGGCGCGGAGAAAACGCGGAAGGGCGGTGGAGCGGATCAGTTCGAACAGCAGGAGGCGGGGGCGACGGTGAAATTCACGTCCTGGCCGGCGGAGGCATCGCGCAGGCAGGTGACGAAGCGCGCGACGCAGGGGAGTCTGAGTCGATAGAAAACCTGAAGGCCGCGTTTGTCGTCCGTGATGACGCCGACGTTTTTGAGCACCGAGAGGTGGCGTGAGACGGTGGACCAGCCGAGGCCGGTCAGCTCGACCAGGTCGCAGACGCAGGATTCGTTTTTTGACAAGGTCATGACGATCTGCAGCCGCGCGGGGTGTCCGAGGGCTTTGAACACGGCGGCTTCGCGACGAGGGGCGGAACTGGATCTCTTCTGCACGGGCATGTCTCAACTGTTTCGCTTAAATGCGAAATAGCGAGTGGATTTTCATTGGATCGTGCCTCTCCAATCAGCCCCGTTACCTCGGCTGCTACGTTAGACGGTATCGCCACGCTCCGGCCGCCCGTTGAAAAATCAGGCGGACGTGCGCGACGAAGTCAGGGCGTGCGTAGCGTAGCGCCGGATGCAAAACAGCGAGGAACCGATCGAAGAGTTCCCCTATCTGCTCACCCGGAACGTGGCGTTCGTCGTCTCTCCGCGACGGACGTACCGAAACCCTCCGTTAACCCTGCATGAACGAATCTTCCGAAAAAAAATGGCACCACACTCCGGCCGCCGAAATCCTCGCGCAACAGGGCGTGGAGGCGGCCGCCGGTCTTGACGCCGCTGAGGTGGAGCGCCGACAAGGGGAGTTCGGCCCGAACAAGGTGACCGCCCGGCGCGGCACGCCTGCGTGGCTCAAGTTTGTCCGCCAGTTCAATCAACCGCTTGTTTATATCCTTCTGGTCGCGGTCGGGGTGACGGCAGCGCTTGGCGAATGGGTGGATTCGTCGGTCATTTTCGGGGTTGTATTCATCAACGCGATCGTCGGGTTTCTGCAGGAGGCGAAGGCTGAGAAATCCATTGAATCGCTGGCGCGCATGGTCGCGACCGAAACCACCGTGAGGCGCGACGGGCGGAAGCAGCGCGTTCATTCCGAGGAACTCGTTCCCGGCGATGTGGTGTTGCTTGAGCCGGGCGATCGGGTGCCGGGCGACATGCGCCTGTTCAAGGTGAAGGATCTCCATGCGGACGAGTCGGCACTGACGGGCGAATCGCTCCCGGTTGAGAAACGGACGGCCGTCCTTCCGGCCGACACCCCGCTGGCGGATCGGCGGAACCTCGCGTTCACCGGCACGCTCGTCACGGCCGGACAAGGCGAAGGGGTGGTGTGCGCAACGGGAGACCGCACCGAGGCGGGTCGCATTGCGCGACTCATTTCGGAGGCGGTGGATCTTTCGACACCGCTCACCAAGAAAATCGCCCATCTGAGCAAACTCCTCCTATGGGTGATCCTTGGCCTGGCGGTGGTGGCATTCGCCATCGGCGTCCTGCGTGGCGAACCGCCGGTCGACATGTTCATGGCGGCGGTCGCGCTCGCGGTCGGGGCGATTCCCGAAGGCCTGCCGGCGGCGGTCACTATCGTGCTTGCGATCGGCGTCTCTCGCATGGCCAAGCGTCGAGCGATCATTCGCAAGCTTCCGGCCGTGGAAACGCTCGGCAGTACGACGATCATCTGCTCGGACAAGACCGGGACGCTCACGGAGAATCAGATGACGGTACGGGAGATATTCGCGGGTGGTGAATTATTCTCGGTCACGGGCGCAGGCTATGAGCCGGCGGGCGAAATCGAACGTGATGGTTCGCGCGTGCACGTGCCGGATTGTCCCGCGCTGGCGGAGTGTCTTCGAGCCGGCGTACTCTGCAACGATTCACAACTGATCCGCGACGACGGGCGCTACAAAGTCCAGGGAGACCCGACCGAGGCGGCGTTGCTCGTCGTCGGCGAGAAGGCGGGGTTGATCCACGCCGACACGCATCGTGATTCGCCGCGAGTAGATGTGATCCCGTTTGTATCCGCCCACATGTTTCGCGCCACGCTTCATGAGGCGGTCATCGGACGGGTGATTTACAAGGTGGGCGCCGTCGAGCGCTTGTTGGAGCGTTGCGCCGACGCACTGGATGAGAACGGGAACTTGGTGCCGCTCGACAAGACGGGCGTGCATCATGCGGTCGAGGCGATGGCCGGGCGCGGTCTGCGCGTACTGGCGTTCGTGCGCCGGTATGTGGAGGCGAACCATGAGAAACTCGAGCATCGGCACGTTGCGCAGGGGCTGACCTTTCTCGGGTTGCAGGGGATGATCGACCCGCCGCGCCCCGAGGCGATCGCCGCGGTTCACCACTGCCAGAAGGCCGGCATCATCGTGAAGATGATCACCGGCGACCACCTGATCACGGCTTGCGCCATCGCGGGGCAGATCGGCTTGCAAGGTCGCGAGGAACAGGGGCGGCTGGTCGCATTCGCCGGCCGCGACCTGGAGGACGTTTCCGAGGCGGAGCTTCCCGCCGTGGCGGAACGGACCGCGGTGTTTGCGCGCGTTGCGCCGGAGCAAAAGCTCCGGCTGGTGCGCGCGCTCCAGTCGCTTGGTCATGTGATCGCGATGACGGGCGACGGGGTGAACGACGCGCCGGCGTTGAAGCAGGCCGATATTGGCGTGGCGATGGGCATCAGTGGAACCGACGTGGCCAAGGCGGCGGCCGACATGATTCTGACCGACGACAACTTTGCCAGCATCGAGGCGGCGGTGGAGGAGGGGCGCGGGGTCTTCGATAATCTGACCAAGTTCATCGTCTGGACGCTGCCGACCAATGCGAGCGAGGCGATGATCCTGCTCACCGCCATTGTATTGGGAACCCAACTACCGGCGTTGCCGGTTCAATTGCTCTGGGTCAACATGATGACGGCGATTTTCCTCGGCCTGATGCTGGTTTTCGAGACGAAGGAACCCGATCTCATGGATCGTCCGCCCCGTGACCCGGCGCGTCCTTTGCTCACGTTCGCGCTGATGATGCGAACGGGGCTGGTGTGCCTGGTCATGCTGGCGGGCTCCTTCTGGTTGTTTTTCTGGGAAATGGAGGTGGCGGGCGGGACGATCGCCGAGGCTCGCACGGCGGTGATCAACGTCATCGTGCTCGTCGAGATCGGCTATCTGTTCAACTGCCGCTCGTTGAATCATTCGCTCGCCGCGATCGGGCCGTTTACGAACCGGTGGGTGATCGGCGGTTCGCTGGCGATGCTCGGGGTGCAGCTGTTGTTCACCTATGCGCCGTGGATGAACCGGCTTTTTCACACCGCGCCCATCGGAGGCGAGTCATGGTTGCGCATCGTCGTGGTGGCGGTCGCGGCGTCGACCGCCGTGGAGTTCGAGAAATGGCTCCGCTTCGGCCGGCGTCGGAACGAGCGCGTGAACCCGGAGTGATGCGGGCGACGCCGTTTCCGGCGGATCGATTCGGACGGAGCGGCCCGGCCTGCCTGCGGATCAGCTCCCGTGGCGAAGGGATTGGAGCACGTTGAGGGAGTGGTTTCCGATGCTCTCCATGTTGTTGAGAATATCGATGTAGAGCATCTCGGCTTTGATCACTTCGCCACTGGTGCGCATGCGTTGCATGGAGGCTTTGCGAAGGGTCTTGCGGAAGCCGTCGATGAGGCTTTCGAGCTGATAGGCGGTCTCCATGTCGGACGACGGTACGCCGGTAGAGAGACGCCCCGAATAGAAGTCCATGAATTGGAGCAGAAGTTGCGAGAAGTCGCGGACCTGCTTGTGGGCTTCTTCGGGAAGCTGGCGTTGCTTGCGGTGTTTGCGCTCGGCGAGGAGCACGAGGCGGTAGCCGCAGTCGCAGATGTCCTCGAGTTCGGCGACGACGCGCAGCATGGCGGTGACACGGGTCATGGTGGCTTCGCTCACGCCGCTGGAGGTACAGCGAAGCAGATAATTGGTCGTTTCGATGGCGCGGCGGTCGCTCTCCTTTTCGAGTTCCTTGAAGGCCTTGACGCGGAGTTCGAGCGCGGCGGGGTCGGCGGGAGCGTTTTCGAAAAGGTCGGTGAACCCGGTGACGAGTTCGCGGGTGATCGCGCCCATGCGCTGCACATCGCGTTCGGCCTCGGCGAGGTTGAGTTCGCCGGTGTGGGGAACGAGGGGGGACTCGTAGGCGACGTGGTCGCGGGCGGGGATCGCGGAGTCTTTGACGAGACGTTCAGCAAGACGGGCGAGGTGCGGCACGAAGCCGATGAGCAGCGCGGTGTTGAAGACGTTAAAAAGGGTGTGGAACGCAGCCATGTGGATGGGCATGTGGTCCGGATGCGTGGCGTTGCCGGGCATGAGGCGTTCGATGAAGCCGATGAATGGCGTGAAGAGGGTGATGGCCCAGAGCACGCCGATGATGTTGAAGACAAAATGGACGCGGGCGGCGCGTTTCGCCTGAACGTTGCCGCCGAGCGCGGCGATGTTGGCCGTGATGGTGGTGCCGACATTTTCGCCGAGGGTAATCGCGCAGGCGGTGGGGAAATCGATCCAGCCCTTGAACGCCATCGTGAGCGTGATGGCGCCCGCGACCGAGGAGGATTGCACGATGAGTGTGAGAATGATGCCGAAGACGAAAAAGATGAGCGTCGAGCCAAGCCCGTAGCCGGTAAAGTCTTTGATGAACTCAAGAATCTCTGGGTTGTTTTTGATGTCGGGGACGGCGTCCTTAAGGAACATCAGGCCGAGGAAGAGCAGACCGAAACCCATGAGAAACTCGCCGGTGTCGCGCAGTTTGGGTTTGCGTGCGAACAGGAGAGGAAGCGCGAGGCCCATCATCGGCAAGGCGATGGCGGAAATGCTGACTTTGAAGCCGAAAAACGAAACGAGCCAGAAGGTGGTGGTGGTGCCGATATTGGCGCCCATGATCATGCCGATCGCCTCGACGACGGTGAGCAGGCCGGCGTTGACGAAGCTCACCATCATCACCGTGGAGGCAGAGGACGATTGGACGAGGCAGGTGACCAGAAATCCGGTGCCGACGCCGGCCAGGCGGTTGCCGGCCATCGTGCGCATGACACCGCGGAGGCGTTCGCCGGAGAGCTTTTGCAGAGCCTCTGACATCGTCTTCATGCCGAAGAGGAACATGCCGAGGCTGCCGAGGAGGGTGAGTGTGGTGACGATCATGTGACGCGGCTTGAGGGCTATCTGACGCGGGCGGCGCGTCGCAAGCGGGCTCTGTTACGAATAGGTGACGATTTCGGACAGATGTTCCTCTCTCGCCGCAAGGGCCCGCATCGTGCGGCACGCCTCAACCGTTTGTTCGGTGTATCGAATTACACAACCCGTGTTTAATTATAGTCGTATCGAATTTAATTGAAATGCTACGAAAGTGTAGCACTTGTTGTTTGCATCATGGCAATGCAAGTAAATGTGCGGCTGGACGAGGCCGATTGGGAGCAGATCGTCGAAGCCATGCCGGGCCTTAGCAACGGCGAGCGCATGACTCGTCTGGTGCGCCAACAGCTCACGTTGCTCGACTCCCGGCACGATCTCAGTCGCGCGATTGAACTCATCGAGTCGGCACTCGACCCGACGCTTCAGGCGCTGAGACGTCAGCGGTTGCAGGGGCAAGGCTCGGAGCTGGCCGAGGAACTTGCGCAGAGTGTGATCGAGATGGCGGCGCTGCTCCTCGCGCATACCAACGATCTTGCGACGACTCCCGAGAAGCACGTCGCCGGGCTGGAGGAGAAGCTGGCCCGCCGTTGGAGCCGCACCGCGTTGCAACTTCTTCGCACCGTCGCCTTGGATCCCGGTCAGATTCGCAACCAACAACTCACCAAGCCGGAGTTGCAGCGCGTGCTCGCCCAAGCCGCGCAGCTCGCCGGACCCCCGCCGACGTCTCTCCCCCTTTCTTCCGAAACCACCACCGCCACCCCCAACCAAGGATAAAACATCATGGAAAACCGACTCCGCGACCGCATTGCCCGGGTGCTCACCAGCACCGCCCATTCCCTTGTCGACAAGATCGAGGGGCTCAACGAGGAGGGCATCCTCGAGGCCGCCATTCGCGAAGTCGATGGCGCGACCGAGGAGGTTCACACCGCGCAGGGCGAATCGCTCGCCCGCAAGCACCATGTCAACAAGGCCATCGAACGTCTCACGCAAGAGCGCAACCGCCTCGAAGACGAAGCCGAGACCGCGATCCGCAACGGCCGCGAAGATCTCGCCGTCGCCGGTCTGAGCCGCATCGACGACATCGAACGCCAGCTCCCGGAATTGGAAAGCCAGATGCTCGACCACAAGGCCGAGGCCGACCGTCTCGGGCAGTCGCTCGAAAGCCTCAAGGCCCGTCGCGCCCAGATGGCGGACGACCTGATTGCCCTCCGCCGCACCCGCGCCCAATCGCCGGTCGCCGGCGGACGCGTCACCGGGTCGTCGCCGCAGATCAAGGCCGATCGCGCCGAGAACGCCTTCAACGACCGCTACGCCAAAGCCACCGGCACGGACCGCGCGACGTTGCACGCCAAGGAGGCCGAGCAAGGCAAGCTGCGCGATCTCAGCGCCGTCTCGCGCGACAACCGCGTGCAGCTTCGTCTTGAGCAACTCAAGGCGCGGATCGCACCCGCCGCTCCCTCCTCCAACTAAAAACCGACGGAACCTCGCGTCGGTTTTCCCGCTCCGCCAATCTCCTTCCGCCCAATCCCACTCCATGAGCTTCGGTGAATTGCTGACCCACGCCCAAGTCTGGCCTTTCAGCATGGTATTGCTGTTGTTCCTCGCCATCTCGCTGCTGGAGATCGTCATGGTCTTCACCGGCGCGGGCGCGGACTTCGGTTTGGACCTGAGCGCGGACATCGACATTCCGGACGTGAGTTCGCATTGGCGGGTGCTGGACTGGCTCGGGCTCGGACGCGTGCCGTACCTGATTTCGATCGCGGCGTTTCTCTTGTTCGTGGGCGTCATCGGCCTGTTCGTGCAAACGCTGCAGTTGGAGTCCGTCGGCCTTGTCGTTCCCTGGCCGTTTGTGATGGTGGGAGCGGTGTTGCTGGCGACGCCACCGGTGCGTTTTCTTAATCTCGCGCTCGGTCGCATCTGGCCGAAGGACGTCGAAACCAGCTCGGTCAGCACCGAAACCTTCGTCGGCCACGAGGCCGAGGTCGTGCTGGGCAACGTGAGCGCCGACGAACCCGGGCAGATCAAGTTCCGCGACAGCGTCGGAACGATGCATCACGCCATGGCCTATTCCGATCGCGTCGACGAGACCTACCGGAAAGGCGACGCACTGTTGATTGTGGGCCGCCGCGGCGCGTTCTACACCGTTATCCTTCATCCCAATCCCGTGCGCATCCCGCCGGTCTAATCGCTTCGTTTTCTCCTCTTTTTCTCCATGGACAACCTAACAATCACCACCGTACTGGCCGGCATCGGTCTCTTTATCCTCTTCGTGCTGATGGGCGCGATGATCGCCAAGCTTTACCGCAAGGCCAACCCGGAGCGCGCGCTCATGCGCACCGGTTTGGGCGGCGGCAAGGTCATCACCGACGGCGGCACGCTGGTGCTGCCCTTCCTCCAACAGATCACCGAGATCAACCTGCAGACGCTCCGCCTCGAGGTGCAGCGCCGCAACCAGGACGCGCTGATCACCCGCGACCGCCTGCGTGTCGATGTGCGCGCCGAGTTCTACGTGCGCGTCGCCAAGACCATCGACGACATCATGGTCGCCGCGCAGACGCTCGGCCATCGCACCTTCCGTCCCGACGAACTCACCGGACAACTCCAAGGCAAGTTCGTCGACGCCCTCCGCGCCGTGGCCGCCACGCTCTCGATGGACGAGCTTCACGAAAAACGCGTGGAATTCGTCATGCAGGTGCAGAAGGCGGTGACCGAGGATTTGAGCCGCAACGGACTCGAACTCGAATCGGTTTCGCTCACCGAACTCGACCAGACCTCGCGCGAGTTTTTCAAGGAATCCAACGCGTTCGACGCGCAGGGTCTCGCGAAGCTCACCGAGATCACCGAGAGCAAGCGCAAGGAGCGTAACGAAATCGAGCAGAACACCCGCCTCTCCATCGAGCAGAAGAACCTTGAGGTCGAGCGGCAGTCGCTGACCGTGCGCCAGATCGAGGCGCAGGCGCAGTTCGAGCAGGAGCAGGCGATCCAGATGGCCAAGGCCGCGCAGGAAGCCCGCATCGCCCGCGAGCGCGCCGAACGCGAACGTGAAGGTCGCGAGGCGCAGATCACCTCCGAGCAGGCCGTGAAGGAAGCCAGCATCAACGCTGAAAAAGCGGTAGCCGCCCGCGAGATTCAGCGCAAACGCGAACTCGACATCGCCGTTCAGGAATCCCGCATCGCGGTAGCGAAGAAGTCTGAAGAGTTGTCCAAGGCCGACGCCGAAGCCGCCGCCGCCCGCGCCATCATGGTGAAGGCGGAGGAGCAGGTGAAGACCGTGCAGGAAGTCGCCGCCGCCGAGCGCTCCAAGGAGATCGTGGTTATTAAGGCCCGTGAGCAGGCCGAGCAGGACGCGGTGCGCGTGACCGTCGCCGCCGAAGCCGACCGCAAGGCCGCCGAGGACCGCGCCGCCGCCGTGCGCACCCAGGCGCAGGCCGAGGGCGATCGCGTGCGCATCATGGCCGAGGCCGACGAGAAACGCTTCGTCGTCGAGGCGGCCGGTTTGCAGGCGATCAACGAGGCAAAGAACCTCCTCGCCGAAAATATCATGGCGTTCGAGGTCCGCAAGGAACTCGTCGGCAAGCTCGAGGCGATCATCGCCGCCGCGATGAAGCCGGCGGAGAAGATCGATTCGATCCGGATGCTCCACATCAACGGCATGCCGGGCGCCGGCGGTGTCGGTGGTATCGGTGCCGGCACTACGGACGGCACGGGCGCCGCGGGCTCCGGCAACGCGGCCGGTCTGCCCAATCAGCTCGTGAACGCCCTGCTGCAATACCGCATGCAAGTGCCGATGGTGGAGAAGATGATCGCCGAACTCGGTCTCAACTTGAACGGCGGCGACTTGGTGCCTGACGGTCTCGGTGTCACGCCCAAGCGCGACGGCGTGATCCCCGACGGGCTCGACCTCGGAGACGGCGTTCAAAAAAACTAAGCGGCTTATCAAAACCAGCCCCGCCCTCACCGGCGGGGCTTTTTTGCCGTCGTGATGCGGATACCTGCTTGAAGGCGATGGTTTGGGAGGTGGGAGGGGGGGTGGGGGGGGGTGGGAGACCACCGCGCAAACAACCGGCCCAAAAAAAAACCGCGACAAATGCCCC
>JANJTQ010000126.1 GCA_024711005.1 Opitutaceae bacterium
TGTTTGAGGAGTTTGCCTACGCCGGCCATGGGAATGGGAGTGGTTGATTGGGTTGACTGACAGGATTTGAGAAAGAATGAGTGCCTCGCAACGAGCGCAAATCTTCAAGCCTCAAGTATCGCCGCATAGCCCTCGCGATAAGTCGGGTAACGCGGACGCCAGCCAAGCACGCGTTTGATCCGATCATTGGCGATCACCCGATCCGGAGTGATCGCCCGACGGCCCCGGGCCGGTTCCCCCGTAAACCGGGGTGCGGGCAAACCCAACTTTTCCGCGAGAAACGCCACGACTTCGGCCTTCGGCGCCGCTCCATCGTCGGCGACGTTGAAGATACCGCCCTGCACCTCCGCCGGCGCATCGAACGCCGCCCAAATCGCACTCACGATATCGTCCCGATGAACAAGGTTGAGCCGATAATCACCGAGGCCGGCCACCTCGTCTTTTCCTTCGCGCAATTGATCGACCAGATAATGCCGCCCCGGCCCGTAAATGCCCGCGAGTCGCAGCACAAAACGACGGCCGGTCCACATCAGCAGCAAATCCTCCGAGGCCACAATCGCATTGCCGGCTTCGCGGGTGGCATCGATCGACGCGTCTTCATCGACGCGCACTCCGCCGCTCTGGGGATAGACCGATGTGCTGCTCGTGTAGACAAACGTGCCCACCGGCGCGCGCCCCGCCCACGCGAGTACCGATCTCATTCCTTCGACGTAGCTGTGCCGGTATCCCTCGGGACCGCCGCCGCCGGAGCTCACGCAATTAAGCACAAACTCCGCACCGGCGGACACCCGGGCGTGCCAGGTATCCGCGGCCAGATCATCCACGATCACATGGACGCCCAACCCGGCGAGAGCGCGAGCCTTGTCCGGATTGCGGGTCAGCGCGGTGACTCGCAGTCCGCGCGCCAATGCCTGCCGGGCCACTTCGCCGCCAACATAACCGGCGCCAAAGATCACGAGATGGGGTGGCGTGGTCGGCTTCATGACGTGTGAGTGAAAGGATTCATTTCCCTCCCGAAAGCCTTTTCCGAGAAGAAGACCCTTCCAATGCTCCGCCTACAAATATCGCGGAGCCGTAATCCCGCCCGTCTTTGCACTCGACAGCGCGCGTCCTCCGCCCGAATTTCACGACTCGTTCTTCCCCTTGCAGGCGTAGCACAATGGATAGTGTAGCGGTCTCCGAAGCCGTCGATCCGGGTTCGACTCCCGGCGCTTGCACCACTTTCAAACGACAGAAACCAAAGCCCCGCACGTTTCACGAGCGGGGCTTTGGTTTTTGGCCGTTTTACCGTTTCGCCGAGCACCTCGACGGCACCCTCTGTCGGTCGCGTGAGTCCCTTTACAGTTCCGTGTACTTCTCGGACCGGCCCTTCGCCTTTTCGACCGGGTACTTGGCCGCGTTGGCGGCCATCTTGGTTTCGATCACGGCGGCCACGTCGATGCCGGTCATGTTGGCAAACTCGAGCGCGTAAATTACCACGTCGGCAAGTTCCTCCTCGATCTTCCTCCGCTTGGCGGCGTCGTGCGCGATGGTGCGCGAGTCCTCGGAGGTGGCCCACAAAAAGTGTTCCATCAACTCCCCCGCCTCGGCCGCGAGCGCCATGCTCAGGTTCTTCGGCGCATGAAACTGCTCCCAGTCACGTTCGCGGGCAAAGGCCAGCACGCGGGTCTTGATTTCTGCCAGGGTCGTCGATGAGTCGGTGAACGCCATGCCGGCCAGCGTCACCGCGTCGCCGTCAGGAGGCAAGCATCGCGCAATTGCGTCCGTTGTTCTTCGCGGCATAGAGCGCCTTGTCGGCCGCCGCCATCAACGTGGCCTCCGTATGATCCACCCCAAGCGCGGCCACACCGGCGCTGATCGTAACCGCGTGCGTCCCGCCGTCTTTGACGGAAGCCGGTTGTTCGCGCACCGCCGCGACCAGACGTTCCGCCACGGAAAGCGCATCCTTCGCGTCGGTTTCCATCAACAGGACGGCAAACTCCTCTCCACCGATGCGCGCCACCCGGTCGATGGTGCGCACCTCCGACTCCAATACCCGGGCCGCCGCCGCCAGCACCAGGTCGCCCGCCGGGTGACCGTGCGTGTCGTTGATCAACTTGAAATGATCCAGATCCAACACCACCAGCGCGAGTGGATGCCCCAGTCGACGCGCCCGGTTCACCTCCTCCGCCAGCAGCGCGTCAAACGCCCGGCGGTTTCGCAAACCGGTCAACGCATCCCGGGTCGCCAGCAGGCGCAGCTCACGCATCGCGTGGTTCAGTTTTAAACTATACCGAATCGACCGCTCCAACATGCGCGGGTTGATCTCGCCTTTGAGCAGATAATCCGACGCGCCCGCCTCCATCGCCGCCTCGTCGATGTGCTCGGATGAATCCGCCGTCAAAAATATGATCGGAGTCTGACAATTTCCCGCCCTCGCCTCTCTCAACAATTCGAGGCCGTCATGTTCCCCCAGCTGAAAGTCCAGCAGGCAAGCCGCATAATCCCCCGTGAGCAGCAGACGCAGCCCGTCCTCGTAGGTTTGCGCCCAGTCGACCGCAAATCGGGCCATCCGCGCATTCGCGAGCATCTCTTCCGTCACGCGGGATTGCAGATGGTCGTCCTCGATGATGAGGATTCTCTGGGTCGGGGGCATGCCCGTATCAACGCGAGGTCGCTGCCTCCGTCTCAAGCCTAATTCTCAGCGCTCCAAGCGTTCCTCCGGCCGGGGAGACCGCGTGTCGACAATGATCCGCGCGCCGCGCTGCCACCGGCAATAGGCCCAGATCCAATTCAGGAAAACACCGATCCGGTTGCGCAGCCCCATCAGGAACATCAGATGCACCGACATCCAGAGCAGCCACGCCGGAAGTCCTTTCCAATCCATGTCAAACACCCTCGCCACCGCCGTGCTCCGACCGATCGTGGCCATGCTCCCTTTGTCGACATAAACAAACGGGGACCGCTCCCGCCGGTCGAGATCCGCAAGAATCTGCTTCGCGGCATGCGCGCCCATCTGCGTCGCCGCCGGAGCAAGACCGGGAACGCGCACACCTTTTGCATCGACAAGCGTCACCACGTCTCCGGCCGCCAACACCTCGCGCCGACCCGGCAGGCTCAGATCAGGCGACACTTCAATGCGTCCGCCCCGGTCAAGCGGTGCGTCCGCCAACGTACGCGTAACCGCACTGCCTTCCACCCCGGCCGCCCAGATCGTAAGGGCCGACTCCAGTCGTTGGCCGCCGGCCACGACAAAGCCCGCGCCCACTTCGCTCACCGGCGCGTTGAGATGCACGGTCACACCCATTTGTTCGAGGCGTCTGCGGGTGTACTCGGACTGCTCCGGAGTAAACATCGACAACAGCTTCGGCGCCGCCTCGATCAGATGCACATGCGTCCGGCCGGGGTCGATGCGACGAAAATCAGCCACCAACACCCGCCGGGCAAGCTCCGCAATCGCACCCGCGGTTTCCACGCCCGTCGGCCCTCCGCCCACAATGACGAAATTCAACAACCGATCCCGCTCTGCCGGGTCGGAGGTCGTCTCGGCGCGTTCAAATGCGAGCAACAACTCACGACGGAGGTGCGTGGCTTCGGCCAGCGTCTTCAACCCGGGCGCATGACGCACCCATTCGTCGTGCCCGAAATAACCGGTGCGGGCGCCAAGCGCCACGATGAGATAATCGTAGCCAAGCGCGCCGTGCCCGAGTTCAACCCGCCGCCCGTCGAGATCCACGCGGTTCACTTCATCCATCAACGTGGTGACATTTTCCTGATCCGAAAAAATGTGACGCAAGGGTTGCGCAATGTCCGGCCCCGCCAGTCCCGCCGTCGCCACCTGATAAAGCAAGGGCTGGAACAAGTGGTGGTTCTGCCGATCCACCAAGGTCACCCGCACCCGCGGATCGTTGAGCCGGCGACAGGCGGCCAGACCGGCGAAGCCGCCGCCCAGCACAACGACATGGGTCCGTCGATCGATCGCGGTTCCGTCAAGCTCGGCATGCATATGCCGTGAGACCGACCCTGCGCGGGGTGGTTCATTTTTGGAGGCCAAAGATCGTCCGTGGGAGCGGCATGGCTTGAAGAGGATC
>JANJTQ010000119.1 GCA_024711005.1 Opitutaceae bacterium
CCCGATTTCCCGGTCGGGCCCGGTGAAACCATGGACGGTTTTTTGCGCGAACGAACGTTCGAGGGCGCGCGTCGACGCTTGCGTGGAATAACCCCGGCCGTCACCCGCCAGCTCGAGACCGAGCTCGCGTTGATCGGCAAACTGCGTTTCGCCGGCTATTTTTTGATCGTGTGGGATGTCTGCCGTCGCTGCCGGGAGGAGGGCATTCTCGTCCAGGGTCGCGGCTCCGCGGCCAACAGCGCGGTCTGTTTCGCGCTCGGCATCACCGCCGTTGATCCGCTCAAGCACCATCTCCTCTTTGAACGTTTCCTCAGCGAAGGTCGCGTCGGCGCAGACGGGCATCACTGCTGGCCGGACATCGACCTCGACCTGCCCAGCGGTGAATTGCGCGAGAAGGTCATTCAGGATGTCTACACCCGCTACGGCCGTCGGGGCGCCGCCATGGTCGCCAACGTCATCACCTACCGCGGTCGCAGCGCCGCCCGCGAGGTCGGCAAGGTGCTCGGTATCCCCGACGATGTGCTCGATCGTTTCTCGGCGCTCTATGCCAACGGTGACTTCCCGCACACCCTCGATCTGAAACAACAGCTCAAAACCTCCGGTCTCCCCGCGTCCCACCCGCGTCTGCCCGCAATGCTCACGCTTTGCCAGGGACTCAAAAATCTCCCCCGCCACCTCGGCCAGCACTCCGGCGGCATGATTCTTTGTCCCGGTCGTCTGGATACGATTGTTCCCGTTGAGAATGCCTCGATGGAAAACCGCACCATCGTGCAATGGGACAAGGAGGACTGCGAAGACCTGGGGCTCGTCAAAATCGATTTCCTCGGTCTCGGCATGATGGCGGTGCTGCAGGATTGTCAGCGCTTGTGCCGGGAGAACCAGCGTCCTTTCGAGCTGCACAACCTTCCCGACGACAAGGAGACGTTCGACGTGATGTGCCGCGCGGAAACCATCGGAGTGTTCCAGATCGAATCGCGCGCCCAGATGGCGACGTTGCCACGCCTTCAACCGCGCGAGTTTTACGACGTGGCCATCGCCGTCGCGATCGTGCGTCCGGGGCCGATCACCGGCGGAATCATGGGGCCGTTGATGGAGCGCCGCGCAAATCGACAGCTGAAATACGCCTGCATCGATCCCGAAGTGGATGAATTGGCCCGGCCCATTCTCGAACGGACGTTCGGCGTGATTCTGTTTCAGGAACAGATGCTCGCCCTGGCCATGAAGATCGCCGGCTTCAGCGGTGCCGAAGCCGAGGAGTTGCGACGCTCCCTCGGCTTTAAACGAGATGACAAACGACTGCTCCGGGTGATCGGCAAGCTTCACGACGCGCTGCGGGCCAGAGGATACTCGGAGCAAGTCGTCAAAAAACTTTCCGACGCCACTGTCACGTTCGCGCTCTACGGTTTTCCCGAAAGCCACGCCATTTCCTTCGCGCTCCTCGCCTACGCCAGCACGTGGTTGAAAATTCACCGGCCGGCCGAGTTCTACGCCAGCCTGCTCAACAACCAGCCCATGGGCTTTTATTCGCCGGCCACGCTCGTGCAGGATGGCCGGCGCCGCGGCTTGAAGATCCTGCCCGTGTGCGTGCAGCACTCCGGCTGGCTTTGCACGGTCGAAGGTCCGGCCACGATTCGCATCGGTCTTTGTTACGTCAAAGGTCTCCGCGACACCCACGGCCGCGAACTCGTCGCCCGGCGCGAGGAACACGCCTTCGATTCGCTCGATGATTTCCTGCGTCGCGTGCCGCTCGCTCCCGCCGAACGTCGTGCACTCGCCTCCGTGGGGGCGCTCAACGTCTTCGCCGGGCACCGCCGGGCCGCGCTTTGGCAGGTCGAAGCCGCCTGGTCGGCCGACGACACGCTCTTCCACCACGTCGGCACATTGATGGAAACCGAAGAGGTCCCGCTCGCGCCCATGACACTCAACGAGCGCGTACAAGAGGATTTCCGCGGCCTCAGTCTCACTGTCGGAGAACATCCCATGCGGCTCGTGCGCGACCAGTTGCCCGACCTCTGGCGCGCAAGTGATCTTCCGCTCGGACGCACCGGCGAACACGTGACCATTGGCGGTAGCGTCATCTGCCGTCAGCGACCGGGAACGGCCAAGGGCACCGTGTTTATTTCACTGGAAGACGAAACCGGCGTGGCCAATGCCATCGTGAGTTCGGAGCTGTTTGAACGTCGCCGCTTCGTCATCAACGAAGAGCCGACGCTGCGGATATCCGGAAAACTCCAACACCGCGCCGGGGTGACCCACGTCCGCGCAGAAAAGATCGAGCCTCTCCGCCTGCCCTCCGTGCCCACGCAGACCTCCCACGATTTCCGTTAGGCAAGTTATGGAGTGCGGGGACTTGTCACCGCTTTGGACGACGGGACTTGTCACATCGCTTCTCCGCTGAAGAGCGAGCGGGCGGGCCGACGCGTCGGCCCCCAAAGCGGCGACGAGTCTCCGCACTCCACATCAAACCCACACGTACCAGGGCACTCCACCGGTCCGATGCTGACCATGCGGGGATGAAAGAATCTCTTCCTGCGACAGA
>JANJTQ010000143.1 GCA_024711005.1 Opitutaceae bacterium
CCCCGCCGCGTCACCCAAGGCGACATTGCCCGCGTCGCCGGCGTCACCCAGCCCACGGTCTCGCTCGCCCTGCGCAACGATCCTTCCGTCATCCCCCGGACGAGGGAGCGCATCCTCGCGCTCGCCCGCGAGCTCGGCTACGAGCCCGACCCCTATCTCTCCGGTCTCGCCGCCTACCGCACCCGCAATCGTCCGCCCGCCTATCAGGCCACCCTCGCCTGGCTGACCAACTACCCCGGTCGCAACGGATGGCGCAGCCCGCCCCAGTTCGTCCAATACCATGAAGGTGCGGTCGAGCGCGCCGCCACCCTCGGCTATCGTATCGAGGAACACTGGCTGGGCGATCCCGGCGTGAAACCCGCCCAGGTCGCCCGGGTCCTTCGTTCGCGCAACATCAACGGTCTTTTCCTGCCGCCCCAGCCCGAGCCCCTTTCCCTCGTCGGTTTTCCTTGGGAGATCTTTAGCGCGGTCGGTTTTGGATACACCCTGATCGAGCCCTCCTTGCACCTCGTCACCAGCCACCAGTATCGCGCCGCCCGCTTGGTTTATCGCAAGCTGCGGGAGCGCGGCTACCGGCGGATCGGTCTCGCGATGGAACGTTCCACGGACGACCGGGTGGATAACATGTTTACCGCCGGCGTCGCCTCCCTCCAACTCGACCTGCCCGAGACCTCCCGGGTCGAGCCCTTCCTGGGCGTCGGCTACAAGCGCGACGAGTTTCTCCGTTGGTTCGAGACCGTCAGGCCCGACGCGGTGATCATCAAGTGGCCGGCCACCATCGACTGGCTGCGGGCCGCCGGCCACCGCGTGCCCGAGGACGTCGGCGTGGCGTTCGTCTCGCTGCCGCACCGCCGGGCCGGTCTTGCCGGAGTCGACGAAAACCCGCGCGAGGTTGGCCGCCGCGCCACCGACAAGCTCGTCGAGCTCATCCGCGCCGGAGAACGCGGCCCGCCCGCCGTCCCCATGCTCACCCTCATTGAAGGCTCTTGGATTGACGGCCCGTCGATCCGCCCAGCCACCTGACCGCCGGGCGTGATCGAGGTGCCGGGGCCAGGCCCCGGCACGATTCTCAGGGCAGGCGGACCACGGAGATCTCGTCGAGGTCGAAGGCGGACTGCGAGGTGCTGAACGCCCGCACCCAGACGTGAGCCGTGGCCGCTTGGGCGGGGACGGTCGCCTCGAAGGACGACCCGGTCCAGGAGAGGTTGCCCGGCAAGTGCAGGTTGACGGTCTCACTGAGCAAGGCGCCGGAGGAAGTGCGGAAGCGCAGGAAAACCGCCGCGCCATCGCCGCTGAGCTTGCGACTCCAGAAGCCGACTTGCAGGCGTTCCCCGGGCGTGACGCCGAACGGTTCGCCGGCCAGCGAGGAGCCGAGGGTCGCGGAGGTGTCCGTGATGCGCAGGCCGACCTCGCCGGTGAAGGCGGCCTCCGCGGTGGGCGTGCTCATGCCGTTGTCGTTGGTGTTGTTCCAGCCGGTCAGCGACTGTTCGAAGTCCGGGTTGGTTAATGTCACGGCCCCTGCGGGCGGGGTGGGGTCGAACAGGACCGCGGGCGTATGGAGGGTCGGGTCGATCGCGGTCGTGGGCGCGCCGAAAACGAGAACATTGTCCAGGTCGATCACAAGGGTGCTGCCGTTGGTCTGAATGTAGATTCGGAACTCCACCGGTTCGGAGATGTGGGCGAACGCCGGATGGTCGGACAGGTTCACCTCGTAATCGGCGAAGACGCCGCGCACGTCGGGCAGGGTGCCTCCGACGCCCGGCGAGATTTCCGTGGTGGAATCGAGCAGGAGCACGTCGGCTTCGTCGAAGCCGGTCGCGGAGGAAAACACATAGAAGGCACGCTTGGAGCCGCCGCCCGACGTGCTCGCGCCCGAGGCGGCCTGGAACGTGAGGCGTTGCAACGCCAGCGCGCCGCCCGCCTCGGGGGTGAGGGTGAAGGAGAGGTAGTTGGCGTTGGCCAGGGTGGTCGCCAGCGAGTAGGTGGTCTGGGCGTTGGCCGGGGCGAAGCCGAAGGCCTGGCTTTCGGGATACTGGGTGGGCAGGCGTACGGGATGGAGAGACGAACCTTTGAGCCCCTCGGTGATGTTGCTCAACGCGATGTCGCCGGGCGCCACCCACTCGGAGGACGGGTGCGAGGCGCGCGCGGCATTCCAGTCGGCGCCTTCGAAATCATAGGCGGCCAACGGCGTCGGCGGCGGGACGGGGGACAACTGGCCGGTTAGTTTGATGTTGTCGAAATCCATGCGTGCGCCGGACGACTGGGTTTGGAAATAAACACGAAACTCCACCGTGCCGGTGATGTTCCGGAAGGCGGGATCGGACAAGGTGACCGCATAGTCGCCAAAGGTGCCCCGTGCATTGAGGGTGCCGCCGTCGGCTCCGCCGTTGGTGCTCATGAAATCGCTCAGGAGCACCTTGTCGGCGGTGAACCCGGTTGCGGACGAGAGCACGTAGAAGGCACGGGTACCGCCGGTGCCGCCGGCCGCGGCGTTCAGGGCGAGGGTGTTCAGGGAGAGCGCCTGTCCCTCGGCCACCGTCAGGGTGACGGACAGGTAGGTGTCTTGCGCCAGGGTCTCGGTGATCGAATAGACGGAGCCGTAGTTGTAAGTTGGAGACACGGCCAGGGCGCGGGTGTCGTAATTGGCCCCGGAGGCGGGGAGCATTTCGGTGTAGTACACGTTGTTTCGCACGAGGGTGCCGACGGTGAGTCCGGAGACGGGGGCGGTCTGCGATTGCAGCGCGCCTTCCAGATTCGGCACTTCGAAATCGAAGGAGGCGAGGGTTGGCGCGGTCCAGGTGGAGCGGATCGTGTAGGAGAGTTGTTCGCTGGCGGGGAGGCGCACCAGACCGAGGCTTCTCGCCGGGAGCGGCGAGGTGGTGATCGTGGCGATCGGCGCGGCGGAGAGGGCGTCGGCCCGGACATCGACGAGGGTCTGACCTTGGGAGTCGAGCAGGCGCACGCCGAGCGGATCGGCGACGAGTTGTTCGCCTGCGGCGAGCACGAGAGGGATTTGTTCCTCGAACGCGCCCGGATGCCGGATGTCCACCGCGATTTCGTTTTCGTGGAACGCCACGGTCTTGTCGCCCTGGGTGCCGAGACGGTAGCCGACGGAGAGTTCGCCGGAAGGCAGGTCCATGGCGGTGGGCATTTGAACCACGGGGGTGTCGGCGACGCGCACATGGGACAGGATGCTGGCGGCTTCGTAAACGTCCGCCGCGCCGGCGGCGCGGGTGCCCCATGCGGCGTCGGCGCTGCGCGACTGGCTTTGCAGAAGCACGCCGGTGTCGGGCCGCCAGAGGAGGCCGAGTCCGAAGCGTTGGGAGCTCGTCACGACGGTGCCGGCGGTGAAGGCGGCGTAGTAGCCGGGCCGGCGCACGTACAGGAAGTCGGTCTTGAGGCGCGGGTCATGTCGGCCGTGGTTGAAGCGGTCGCGGTTCAGGTAGGGCAGGCGAGCGCGGGCTTCGGCTTGTTCGGCGGCGGTCGGGTACCACTCGCCGTGGCGCAGGTGGAGGAAGCCGTAGGGCGAGTAGGCCGAGAAGTCACCGATGGCCAGAGGGGGCACGCCGGGCCAGTTGGTTGTGTGGAAGGCGCGTTTGGCGGCGATGGCGGCGGCGCGGGTTTCTTGCGAGCTGGCGAAGGCGCGGGCGAGTTCGCTGCGCTCGGTCAGCGGGGTGTCGTGGGTTCTGAACCAGGCGAGGCTTTGGCGGGTTTCGATCGCACGGTTGATGACGAACAGCTCTTCGTCTGGTTCGAGCACGGTGTTGTAGGAGAGCCAGTCGAACCAGTTGTTGTCCTTTTTAAGGAGCGGCGTTTCCAGCGAGGTGCCCTGCATGTAGAACCAGGCGCTGTGGCTGTTGTGGCGGTGCGTGCCGAGGGTGTAGCCGAAGTCGGTTCCGTTGGCCTCGTAGAAATAACCGGCGGGACTTTGCAGGTCGGTCCGGCTCTGATCCCAGCGCACGTCCCAGAGAGCCCGCAGGGCGGTGTCCTCGGGATGCAGGTTGAACCAGGCCAAGCCGCCCCCCCAGACGTTGCCGAACTGGTTGGAGTAGCGTTTTCCTACTTCGTAGAAATCGGTCCGCAGCAAGGTGGCCTCGATGGCCTTGGATTGCGTCTCGTGGGCGCGGGCCAGCACGGCGGCGTCGATGGCGGGCCCGGTGGCGAGGAGTTCCAGGGTTTCGCCGAGGAACTTGGTCATGAAGCCGGTCGGCCCGAGGGCCCACTCGCCGACTCCGTATTCGGCGAAGGCGCCGTCGGTGTGCTGAATGCCGGCGATGAAGTCGAGGGCGGCCTCCAGGCGCACCCGGACGGCCGGGTCGCCGCGGTACGGATTCCAAGGGCGGTCGGCGGTGTAAAACCAGGCGAGCGACAGCACGTTTTCCATGATGCGCGCATTGTAGGGTTCGTTTCTTTCGGGCTCTCTCCACACGGAGATGTCGATGAAGCCGCGGTTGTCACCCGTCTCGACCACGGCGTTGGCCACTTGATGGAAGTGCACCAGATAGGGGATGAGCGGGAGTTCCTCGTCGGAGAAATCCGCGTGGGTAAAGGACGAAAGATCGGCGGGGGCGACGGCGGACCACTGGGCCTGCGTCGGGATGTGCAAACACAAAGCGCAGCCAATGGCCGCGAGAACGCGTGCGGGAATCATGGGATATTTTGGGGACTTGGGGGTATGTACCGAACCCTTGCGGATTCGGTGTTGGGCTGGACCAGGCGGACAAAGCACGGCGACCAAGGCACCTCGCCGCACCTGTACGGGGTGCGAGGCGTTGACTGGGGTGGCGTCGATCGCGCGGTCGACGTCGGGCGATCAATAGCCGGGCTGAAAATTGCGATAGGCCAGCTCACCCTCGGCGAAGGCGGCCGCACGACCATCGACGAAGACGACCTGGGCGCGACCACCGTGGCGGAAGGCGATTTCCGTGCCGTTGCCGCCGGGGGGAGTCTGGGTGACGGGGGTGTCGCCTTGAGCGACGACAGTGACATTAACGCCGGTCTGCTGATAAAAGGAGTAGTCACTGCAGCCATGGAAAGACGGGTTGCCGTCGGTCCTGACGGTGCCGTCGGCGATGAGGATGACTTCGGAGGGCCGCACGATTTCGTTGAGGGAGACGCGGGCTTTGACGGATCCTGCGGCGGTTGGCTGGTTGGTGGGCATCAACCGGGGATTGGCGGAGTAGTTGGTGCGTTTGGAAGCGGATGCATTGCCGGAATCGTGTTTCACGGACTCCGCCTCGCAGAAGAGCACGGGGCTGCCGGTGTTCGCCTGAAAGGCGCTGACGCCGGTCTCCTGCCGGTTGCCGAAGTAGCCGTCGATGACACGATACCACTGCCCGTTGACGGTATCGTAGCCGTACGGGAGCAGCCGGCGATTATCGATGGCGTAGAGATGGATGGCCGAGTTGATTTGACGGAGATTGGAGAGGCATTCGGCGGTGCGGGCGGAGACGCGAACGTGTCCGACCACGGGGATGACGATGGCGGCGAGCACGCCGATGATGGCCACGACGGCGAGCAGTTCGACCAAGGTGAAGCCAAGTCGGGGCGCGTGGCGGTTGATCATGGGGGTGTTCATCGTGATGCAGCGATTGAGGTCGGGGCGGATCGCAGGGAAAGGACAAGGTCATCGGCCCGCCGGGTCGGACGGGCCGATGACCGCCTGGGTTCTGTAACTAAGAAATGGATACTTAAATCTGGAGGATGGGGCGCATGAGGAGCCCCCTTGTTTTTTCTTCAGAGAAAATCCGTATGCGTGCCAAGCAGCAACAGGCCCGTAATCCATACAGATTAACCCGACTTCCGCATGAGGGATTGCTTGCATGAAAGGTGCAATACGCGACGTTTTCAGCTTTAGTCCTTCGGTAGTTAACAACGGGACGACAATTTCGTGAGTGACCGATGTGGGGAAAACCGACCCGGAAGATCCGTCAGGAAGAAATGCCGGGGATCCAAATCCTCAAACCGGAGGGACAGGAATGTCCGTCTTCCCCGGACACCGGTTTCTATCTGTATTTATGGCGCCACTACGCCAAGGACAGCGGAGTTTGCCGGCACGGTGTCTACGGCGAGTGGGCGGGATTCGGTGCTGGCGAGGGGGCTTCGTCCGGAAGCGTGAAGTAAAACGTGGCGCCATGGTCGGGTTCGCTTTCTGCGGCCACGCCACCCCCGTGCCGGTGGATGACCCGCTGCACGGTGGCCAGACCGATACCGGTGCCGGGAAACTCGGCGGCGGTATGGAGCCGCTGGAACGCACCGAAGAGTTTATACGCATAGTGCATGTCGAACCCCACGCCGTTGTCGCGCACGAAGAAGGCCGGTTGGCCGTCGCGCAGAGTCCGGCCAAACTCGATCCTGGCCACGGGTTGGTGCCCGGAGAATTTCCACGCGTTGCCAAGGAGGTTTTCCATCAGGATCAACAACAGGTGGGCGTCGCCGCTCGCGATCAAGTCGGGCTCGATCACAAACTCCACGTTCCGTTTCGGCTCGGTCATCCGCAGTCCCTCCGCCACCCTGCGGGCGAGAGCGCTGAGATCGACCGATGTTCGACGCAGCTCGCCGCGGGAGACCTGTGCAAGATTCAGCATGTCGTCGATGAGCTCGCCCATTCGATCACTGGCTTTGCGGATGCGGAGCAGATGGCCCCGGCCGGCCTCGTCCAGCCGATATCCGCAGTCCTCCTCCAAGGCGCGGCTGAATCCCACCAGGCTGCGCAAAGGAGCGCGCAAATCGTGAGAGACGGAGTAGCTGAACGATTCCAGTTCCTTGTTGGCCCGCTCCAAGGCGAGGGCCCGTTCGGCGAGTTGATCGTTAAGGTCCAGGACGGACTGTTCCGAGCGCTTGCGTTTGAGCACTTCGAGAAACGCCGGCGCGATTGCCTCGACCGCCCGCAGGTCGTCTTCGGTGTAGCCGGAGGGTTTGTTGGCCAGCCCGATCAAGCCGATGGCCTTCCCGTTTTCCAGGAGTGGCGAGCTGAGACACCGATTGATCGCGGGAACATCGGGACGGTCTTCCCCTGCCCCGGTCCGGTTGATGATCTGGCCTCCCGCGGACGACGCCGTGCGGAGTACCCGAAGCTCGGAGGAGCGAAGTAAGGCGAGCGCCTCCACCCTGCCCAGGCCTCCGGACACCTGCAGGGAACGCTCCAGGGTGATGCGCGTCCCTGCGCCCGGGCCTTGGAGCCCCTCGACAAAGCCGATCGAACTGGCCGTGAGGCCACAAACCACCTTGAGGAAAATGGCGACCACCTCGTCGTCAGTTACATGAGGCAGGGTTTCCCGGAAGATCCGGTTGATGCCGGTGAGCAGGTCGGTTTGCCGACGAATCCGGCGTTCGTTTCGGCGACGCTCCGTGATGTCGTCAAAGATACAATAGACTTGGTGCGGTATTTTCGTTCCGGGGCGGAAGAGCGGAATGGCGCGCAGATCAACCCAGCGGTAGGCGTGTTCGCGCGGGTTGTATACGCCCATGATGACACTCCCCACTTCCCGACCCGTGCTTATGGCGACCATCGCCGGGCGTTCGGCCAGGGGAAAGGGCGAGCCGTCCTCCCGCAACATCGTACGCGACGTATCGAGCGAAGGTCCGCCCGGCGACATTTCCTCCGGTGTCTTGCCAAGAATACGAATGGCGGACGCATTCATCGAAAGGGTCCGCCCCTCGGTGTCCTGAAAGACCACACCTTGCAGCGTGGTGTCGAACAGCAGACGCGCATTCTCCTCCGAACGCCGCAAGGCCTCCGCGGCGCGTTTGCGCTCGGTGATATCGATCACACTCACCAGCACGTTGCCGCCATCCGATCCCTGCGGAGGAAAAGTCATCGAGAGAAAGCAGCGAATGGCATCTCCCTTGACCGTATTCAGGGTCATCTCGGTACGGTAGGTCAGTTGCCCTTGTGCCAGCGCGACAAGCTCGCCCACGAACCCGGGCAGGGTGTCCGGCGTGGCGAAGATCGTGGCCAACGAAGCGGTCAGCTGCTCCTTGGTCTCGGCGCCAAACATAGCAAGGGTCCAGTGATTGACGTCCACGACTCTCACCGACTTCAACGCGGGCTCCACACATTCCGGATGTTCGCGGAAGTAGCACTCGAAATCGGTGACGCCCTGGGCGCGCAACACGTCCAGGAACGCGATGACCTCGGTCCAATCCTCCTGCCAGATGGAAACCGGCGCGGTATCGTAGATGGTGTGAAAGCGGTTTTCGCTTTCGGCCAGTTCCCGCGTACGATCCCGGACGCGCTGTTCTAGCGTGGCGTTGAGCGTGCGGATATCCTCATCGGCGCGTTTGCGCTCGGTGATGTCTTCGCAGACGACGAGCACATTGACGGCACCACTGAGATCGCGGATGGGTCGGGCCAACTCGTGTACCCAGAGCACGGCGCCGTCTTTGCGGATTTTACGATATTGCCAGTGATGAACCCGGTCGGGGCCGTGCAGACACGTCTGCAACTGGCGGGCCACATCCTCGCGATCGTCCGGGTGAAACACGTTCAGGACCGGTTGTCCGACCAACTCGTCCAAGGAGTAACCCAGTTGATTCACCCCCGAGGGATTCACGGTGAGCACGACACCTTGCTCATCGAGGGTGAACAGCATCGCGGGGTTGTCTTGGTAAAGCGCCCGGTAACGCGCCTCGCTGTTGCGCAGTTTTTCGTCCGTCTGCTTGCGCTCGGTGATGTCCTGAATGATGCCACACATCCGGATGGGCCGGCCGGACGCATCCTTGATCACGTCCACGTGGCTGTAGACGACCCGCCCCTCGCCATCGGGACGGACCACGCGGAATTCGATATCGCAACGCGGCCCGCCCTGCTGCGCCTCCTTGATCGTCCGTATTGCTTCTTCCCGGTCGTCGGGGTGGATTAACGATGCCAGTTGATCCCAAGTGATACCCTGGTCTTGAGGAGGCAGGCCAAAAATCCGGTATGTTTCCTCCGTCCACACGGAACGCTCCGCGTTCAGGTCGCAGTCCCAATAGCCGACATGGGCCATGCGCTGGGCTTCGGTGAATTTTTGCTCATTCCGCCGCAGCGCCTCCTCGATCCGCTTGAGTGCGATCACGGGATCCATGCCGGCTTTGACCAGACTGCCAGGAGAACCCGAGTCGCTCTCCGAGACCGAAATCCAGTATGCGTTAAGATTATGCATTCCAGATGCTGGTTTGGCATTACAAGGCTGTCGTCGAGACGACGAGGAGGTGGCTTCCACCCGATGAACGAACGACTATATGACATGAACAGTAGTCATTCAGTCCGATAATCAAGTA
>JANJTQ010000193.1 GCA_024711005.1 Opitutaceae bacterium
GGCGGACCGCCGCGAAATTGTGGGAAACAAACAGCACGGTGCGCCCGCTGTTGCGGGCCACGTCGCGCATCTTGCCGAGGCACTTTTTCTGGAATTGCACGTCCCCGACCGCGAGCACCTCGTCGACGATCAGGATTTCGGGTTCGAGGTGGGCGGCCACGGCGAAGGCGAGACGCACATACATGCCGCTGCTGTAACGTTTCACCGGCGTGTCGAGGAAACGCTCCACCTCGGCGAATGCCACGATTTCTTCGAATTTTTTCCTGATCTCTCCGCGGTTCATGCCGAGGATGGCGCCGTTCAAGAAGATGTTGTCACGGCCAGTCAACTCCGGGTGAAAGCCCGTGCCGACTTCCAGCAGACTGGCGACCCGTCCGTTCAGGGTGATCCGGCCCGTAGTGGGTTCGGTGATACGCGAGAGGATTTTGAGCAGCGTGGATTTGCCCGCGCCGTTGCGACCGACGATGCCGACGACTTCGCCGCGTTTGATTTCGAAATCCACGCTCCGCAACGCCCAGAAATCCTCGCGGCTCAGTTTTGCGTTCCAACGTAGGCGCCGCCAGGCGAGTCGCGCCGCGTGCTGCATTGCGTCGCGCAACGTGCCCTGGTCTGCAAGGTGACTGATGCGGTAGCGCTTGGAAATGTCCTCAACGCGAATAGCGATGTCGTCGCTCATGATCAGATGATGTCGGCGAAGGATTTTTCGGTGCGTCGGAAATACCAGACGCCGGTGAAGATGAGCATCGCGGCCCAAGCGAGGCTGAACCCCATGCTTTGCCAGTGGAAAGCGGTTCCGGGGCCGAGCAGGCACCAGCGGAAGGCGTCGATCACGCCGGTCATGGGATTGAGGGCGAGCAGCCCCTGCCAGTTGGGAAGGAAGTCGGTGCGGTAACCCACTGGCGTGGCGAAGACGCCGATTTGAAGCAGGAAGGGCACGACAATGCGGAAGTCGCGGAAACGCACGGTGAGCGCCGCGAGCCAGAGGCCCGCTCCGAGGGCAAGCAGCAGGGCGAGGATGATAAACAGCGGCAGCAGCAGTGCCCGAAACGTGGGAACGGTGCCGGTCCAGGCGAGTGCGACGGCGTAGAGCCCGAGCAGAATTGCGAAGTCGACCAGCGCCACGGCGACGGTTGAGAGCGGCACCGCGAGCCGAGGGAAATAGACTTTGGAGATTAGGTGTGAGTTGCCCACGAGACTTCCGCTGGCGCTCGAAAGGGTGTTGGCGAACAACTGCCAGGCGAGCTGGCCCGCCATCACCACGATGAAGTAGGGCTCGTTGCCCCCGGGCATCTTGGCGAGCCGTCCGAAGACAAACGTGAAGATCGCGACGGACGCCAGCGGTTGTACGAGCGCCCAGGCCGCGCCGAGGAGTGTTTGCTGGTAGCGTACCTTGATGTCGCGCCACGCAAGAAAACCGAGCAACTCGCGATAGCGCCAGAGATCAGCCCAGTAATGGCGCTCCGTGCGACCGGCCTCGATGACGAGGATCTGTGGTGGTTGTCCGGCGGGTGAACTCATGCGGCGATCAAACGATGGAGGTGTTCGCGAAACGCTGGGTAGGAAAACCGGAGGGCGCACGCACGAATTGCGGCGGGGTCCCAAGGCGTGGACAAGGCTTGCGCGCAGGCCGCCGAAAGCGCGGGCACATCGCCGTAGGGCACAAGCCGGCCGCTGTCCGCCGTGATGACTTCCGGGGCTCCGCCGGCTTGCGCGGCAATGCACGGTTTGCCGTAGGCCATCGCCTCCAGGTAAACGAGGCCAAAGCCTTCCTTCTGGCTGGGTAGCGCAAAAATCGTGCAGCGGGCGAGTTCGTGCCGGAGTTGGCGATCATCCACGTAGCCGGCGAACTCCACCGCCGTGTCGACGCCGTGATCACGGACGAGGTTTTGAAGGCGGTGGATGTCGTCGCCCCGACCGACGATACGAAGCTTGGTGCCGGGCGCCGCTTTCAGGACGGCGGGCATCGCTTCGATGAGATGATCGATGCCCTTGTAGCGATCGGATGCCGACAGCCGTGACACGGCGAGGATCACCGGCTGGCTGGTGGTGATGGCGGACGAGTCGATGCCGTCCGGGGTGAGTTCGGGGTCGAGCGCGTTGGGCAGTACCACCAGACGAGACGGAGCGAGGCGGATACTTTTCAACACCTCGCCACGCGTATATCCGCTGACGCAAAAAATCCGCCATGCGCCGCGGAGTGCGCGCCGTTCCCAAAACGTGAACGGGCGCCAGACTTCGATGCCGTGCGCCACCAGCGCGTAGCGCAGCCCGGGGCGAAGACAGCTCGCCAGCCACGCAACGGGCAACTGGGCAACGTGGCCGCAGATGATGAGATTCACGCCTCCGCTCAGGCCAAGCGCGGTGCGGATAAACCGACCTTTGTCGCGGCAGCATGCTTCCCACCGGTCAAGCACCGAAGCCACCGTGTAGGGGCGAAGGTCGGACGAATCGATCGAGGTGTCGTTGAGTGTGACGAATCGTACCTGGTCGTTGTTGTTCGACAGATCGCACAAGGCCTTGAGATAGAGCCGCAGGATGCGCGGAATGCCGCTGTCGGTGGTGAAGAGCTCGGGTGCGAGCAGCAGCGTTTTCATGCGATAGCGGGATGCCTGCGATTGAGGAACGCGACCAGAATCGCCAACGACCACACGCGCGACCACTCGATCGTGTCGTTGCCGGCGAGAAACCGTTGCCAGTACGCCTGCACGGCGGCGGCATCGAACAATCCGCTGCGACCCACGCTCGCGGATGAAAATGTGTCCTCCAGAAAAGGTCTTAAGGGACCGCGCATCCACACTGCGTACGGAAGGGTAAATCCGCGTTTTTTGCGCGTGAGCAGTTCCGGTGGAAGCAGATCGCGCACGGCGTCGATGAGGGCGGACTTTGGTCGGGAGGGCGTGTACCTGAATGCAACGGGCTGGTTTGCGAGCCAGCACACCAGCGGGCGATCGACGAAGGGCACGCGCAGTTCCAGCGAGTGCCGCATGCTCATGACGTCGCTGTCCCGCAAAAGCACGTCGGCCATGTAGCCGCGCATTTCTGCGGCGCTGGTGACGAAGAACACGTCGGCGTCGTGCAGGACGGCGTCGAGCCGGGCGGTTTCCGGATGGGGAGCGTAGGCGAGGGCGGCTTCCGGGGTGAGCAACGAGCGAAGGGTGGACTCGGCAAAAACGCGTCGTTGGAGAAGCGCGAGCGCGGCCGGTGAATCGGCGTGGCGCAGCGTGTCGGCGAGTTTGCGCAGTCGGGTGTCGCCACGGTCCCAGCGGGAAAGGATCGCATTCCGTATTGGTCCGGGCATTACGCGCCAAGCCGGCAACCAACGGGTGAGCCGGACGGTGTTGCCGAAGGATGGATAGCCGCCGAAGAGTTCGTCGGCGCCAAGACCGGAGAGCGCCACGGTGACGCCGCCGGCGCGCGCAGCCTGGCTTGCATAGTAGGTGTTGATCCCATCGCCGGTGGGTTGATCGAGCGTGGCGAGCACCGTGTCGATGTCATCCGCCAGCCGTTCGCCGGTGAGCACGGTCGCATGATGATCCGCGCCGAGGTGGCGCGCGTTGCTCGCAGCGGCTTCGGCCTCGGAGTAACCGGCCTCGTCGAAGCCGATGGAAAACGTCTTGAGTCGCGCGCCTCCGAGGCGGGTCATCAGGGCGACCAGCGCGGTCGAGTCGAGTCCGCCGGAGAGGAATGCGCCGACCGGCACATCGGCGACGATGTGGGCGCGCACCGTGTCTTCGAGTTGTGCACGAAGGCCCGCGGTGAACTCTTCGCGCGAGTGGGCGGGAGTAAAGCCGGCGGTGGGGGCGACGAGTTCGTTCGCGCCATTGTAGGCGGAGACCGTGAGTCGTCCGTCGCGCCAGACGGCGCAATCGCCCGCACGAAGGCTTTGGACATTGCGATAAATCGTGCGCGGCGCGGGCACCGAGAGCCACGCGAGGTAGTCGCTCACCGCCCGAGGGTCGATTTCGGCGGACATACGACCGGAGGCTATCAGGGCGTTGAGTTCGGACGCAAAAAGAAGGCCTCCGTCCGGCGTTGTGTGGACGTAAAGCGGTTTGATGCCGAAGGCGTCGCGGGCAAGAAGGAGGCTGCGCGCCTGCGCGTCCCAAGCGGCGACGGCGAACATGCCTCGCAGACGGGGCAGGGCGTCGCATTCCCATTGGGCAATGGCGGCGAGGAGCACCTCGGTGTCACACTCGGTTTTGAATGTGTGGCCAAGCGCGGTGAGTTCGATGCGAAGCGCACGAAAGTTGTAGATCGCTCCGTTGAACACCACGTGCCATCGGCCATCGGGTGTGCTCATGGGTTGGTGCCCGTGCGCGGGATCGAAAATCGCCAAACGGCGCATGCCCAACGTGGCCTCTCCACGCGACTCGACTCCGACATCATCCGGCCCGCGATGCACCATGGCGGCATTCATCCGTTCGACCGCGGCAACCCGGAGGTCGGACGGATGCGTAAGGCTGATGTAACCGGCTATACCGCACATGGGCTTGTGGTCGAAACAGGCTTCGCCCCGTCGCTTCCTGACGAGGAGGCGACCTTGGGTCGGGATGAGGTCGGGGAGACCATGTGCAAAAACAGCGACTAGGGAGCTGTCTTCAAAATAACCCGACGCTTTGCTGGCGTCCTACGGGTGAAAGGGAAACCAAGCTGGGCCGGCGTTGCCCTCGGCGGCACGGGCCGCTGGCCCGCCTCCGCCTCAGTCGCCTTGGCCGAGCATGGTTTCCCTCTCACGTAGCATCGGGTTATTTTGAAGACAGCTCCTCGGGGTGTATCCCTGGTAGCTGCGTGATGTAGCAAAATGCAACGCGTCCGTTTGGGGCGCGGCAACTAGTTTAAGCGCAAATAGATTGGGAAATGTCGTTCGATTCTTTGGAAGACGTGAGTTTTTCCACGAGCAATAACCCGAAATCGATGGCAGTCCCTGCGCCACGCGAGGTGAGTAGGCGGCCATCGGCGACGGTGCGTTCGTCGGCGAGCAATGCGGGCAACTCGTTGGCAACGGAGAAATGTGCAGTGTAGCGACGGTCCGAGAGGAGTCCGGCATCGAGGAGCACGGTGGGGGCGGCGCATATCGCCGCCAGCCAGCGTCCGGCGGCGTGGTGGGCGAGCACCGCGGCGCGCACGCGGGGATCGTCGCGGAGATGTTTCACGCCCGGCCCGCCCGGGAGAAAGAGCATATCGAAAAGCCGGTCGCCGACGGCGGCCAGCGTGGTGTCGGCATGAAGGGTGATGCCGTTGCGACCCGTGACATGGATCGTTTCGCCGAGAGCGGCGATGGTGACCTCGACACCGGCGCGGCGCAGCAAATCGATCGGCGCAACGGCCTCCAGCTCTTCGAACCCTTCGGCTAAAATAACAAGAACGGTGGGCATGCGGCAACGGTGCGGCAGGGACGTCGTCTTGCAGCTAAATAATTACAAAAACCGCCACGATGCTCCGGCGAGTTCAAACCTCACGATGCTCGCGGGCTGTGGCCGAAGCGTTGCCGATAGGCGCGGCAAAACGTGTTGCTACTCGCGTAGCCGCTCGCGAGAGCGATCGACTCCACGTCGGCCGCGGTCGCGGCAAGCATCGCGCGCGCCTGTTCCAATCGGAGGCGGCGGAGGAGCGCCCCGGGCGACTCGGCATAACGCCGCGTGAACTCGCGGATGAAGTGCTCGCGACTCACCCCGCATTTCTCGGCGATGCCCTTCAGGTTGATCGGCGAGCGGAAATGATTTCGCAGGTAATGCTGGCCGAATTCGATCGGGTCACTCGTGCGCGTCTCCTGGACTTGCTCCCGATAAAGCGCGATCAGCAGGCGATAGAGGAGTTCCGATTCGTGCAGTCGGTCTCGAAACGTGCGCGACCGGAAGCGCTCGTGGACTTCGTCGAAAAGCGCGGAGGATTCCGACTCGTCAGGCATGCGCACCACCGATCCGAAATCCGTTCGCAGGCGCGCGAACAGCGCTCCGAGCGAGCCGGCTTTCGCCGTGATGTAACGCTGCACGTAGGGTTCCGTCGCCTCTTCGGGATAACCGTAGCCGGTGGGCTCTTGATGGCTGAACAACATGGCGTATCCCGCCGGCACCAGACGTCGTCCGGTCGCATCACCAAACCAGCCCGCCCCGCTATCAGTGCGTTGGATCGCGATGTCTTCCGAACTGCTTCGAGCCGTGTTGTCGTAACGATATGAGGAAGAGGTGCGCGTCTCCCTCCCGGCATTGAGGAGGATTGGAAAGGCGTCTTCAGACATGCCCGAGGTATCACAAAATGCACATCGGATATCAATCTTTTCATCTCTGACGTTGGTTCGCTCCCCGTGCTTCCTTGACCAAGTCCTTCCTTTACTTGACCACGTAATCACATTCCTCCCATGGCCAAAATTACCCTGATCGGCGCCGGTTCGGTTGTCTTCGCGAAGAACCTGATCTCCGACATCCTGCAATTTCCCGAATTGAGCGACTCGATCATCGCGCTGATGGACATTGATCCGGCGCGCTTGGAGACCGCCCGCGTCATGGCCGAGCGCGTGGTGCGCAAGCTGGGAGCGAAGGCGAAAATCGAGGCCACGCTCGATCGTCGCAAGGCCGTCGCCGGCGCGAACTACGTGATCTGCACGATCCAGGTCGGCGGTTACAAGCCGGGCACCGTCATTGATTTTGACATCCCCCGTCGCTACGGACTGCTTCAGACGATCGGCGACACGCTGGGCGTGGGTGGTGTGTTTCGCGGTCTGCGCACCATCCCGAAGATCCTGGATATCGCGCGCGACATCCAGGAGGTCGGCGCGCCGGGCTGCACCTTCCTCAATTACACCAATCCGATGGCGATGTTGTGCATGGCCGTCGACCACGCCGTCGGCGTGCCGATGGTGGGGCTTTGCCACAGCGTGCAGGGGACCAGTCAACAGCTCGCGAACTACGCCGGATTGGATTCCCGGCATGTCACCTACCGCGTGGCGGGCATCAACCACATGGCGTTCTTCCTCGACTACAAATATCGGGGGCAGGACGCGTATCCGCTGTTTTTTAATCTGCTCAACGACCCGAACTTTACTCAGGACAAGGTGCGTTTCGAGATGATGCGCCGACTCGGCTATTTCGTGACCGAGTCCTCCGAGCATCAGAGCGAATACAATCCGCACTTCATTCACCACGGGAAGGCCGTGATCGAGAAGTTCAACATTCCGATCGACGAATACCTGCGTCGTTGCGAGTCGATCATCTCGACATGGAAAAAGGCGGAGGCCGAGCTGATCGGGGACGACGGCGACATTGTGGTGAATCCGCAGACGCACGAATACGGCAGCTTCATCATTCATTCGATGGAGACGAACACGCCGCGCGTGATTTACGGCAACGTGCCCAATACGGGACTCATCACGAATCTACCGGATCGCTGCTGCGTTGAATTGCCGGTGTTGGTGGATGCGCAGGGCTTGCAGCCGACGCACGTCGGCGACCTGCCGCCGCAACTTGCGGCGATTTGCCGCACAAACGTCAATGTTCAGGAGCTCACCGTGGCCGCTGCGCTCACGGGCAAGCGCGAGCATATTTACCATGCCGTCATGACCGATCCGCATGCCGCCGCGTCGTTGCCGTTGGATAAGATCTGGGCGATGTGCGACGACCTCATCGAGGCGCACCAGAAGGTGGGGCTGCTCGGCGAATATGCGCCCACGATCCCCGGCACCGGTCGCACGCGGGCGGGCACGGGCGACAAGGTGATCGTTTCGCTGGAGCCAGTGAAGGCGCTTGCCGGGATCACCGGCGAACCGATCGAGTTTACCGTCACGGTGACGAATCACGGGGACAAGCCCTTCGCGGGACGCCTGGCATTCGTGTCGTCGCCGGTTGCCGTCACGACGAAGGGTGGGGCGGTGGCTATCAAGGTGGCCGCCGGTGCGACCGTCGCCAAGCGTGTCGTCTTCAAGCCGGCGGCGGCCGCGAAGTCCCTTTCGCTGCGAGCGGTGTCGGCGGATGCACGGGTGTTGAGCCGGGACTTCGCGTTCAATCCGCCGCGCATCGTTGAGGTGTCCGCAACCGCACCGACGCCCGTCGAAGTGCGCTTTATGGACAATAAGCTGCTCACCGCTTCGCTGGCGGTGAAGAAGGGGATGCTGGAGATGTCCGGCCGCGTGTTGGACACCGCGGTCAAGGTCAACGAGCACGCGCCTTGGACCGCCTCGGTCATCGAGTTTTTCCTGAGACGCGCCAATGGGGTTGGAGGCACGCATCAGTATTTCATGCTGCCGAGGGCGAAGGCGCCGACGGTCCTCACGGGGGATCGCAAGCCGACGAAGTACGCCGCGTTCAAGGTGAAGATCGACAAGGGAGGCTACGATTTCAGTCTGCGTATCAATCTCGCCGATACCAAAATCCAAGCGAAGCCCGGCGAGCCGTTCTATATCGACATGATTGTGGGTGCGGAAGCGCTGGGCGATGCTCACGGTTCGTGTCGGGTCGGCTGGAATGGAAAAACCAACGGCGCGACCCGTTCGGATCACTTCGCACTGGTCGTGTCGAAGTGAGGTGCGCGGAGCTGTCTGCTTGCGGGTCATTCGGGCGGTGGCCCAAGCATCACTCGTCCGGGGGATCGGCAGTGGAGTGACTCTGCGCATCAATGGAGCTTTGCCGGATCAAGTTTTCGACCCGGCTCGTGTCGGCAAGGAAGACGGACATTCCTGTCCGTCTGGAGGGAATGTCCGGGTTTTCCGATGGCCCCAAACCGGACGGACAGGAATGTCCGTCCTCCTTGTCTCAAGCGAGCCTGACGCTCTTTACTGAAGCTTGCGATCGAGGTGTGACCATGCCGGCGACGCGGGATGATCGTTGTCTTTGGCGATCGTGGCTGAAGCCGACGGCCGTTTGAGCAGGTCGGTGACGACCCGAAGCGCTTCGCGCAGTTGGATGTCGACGGCGGAGTAACGTTCGTTTGCGTCGATGTCTTCGTCCTCCCCAAGTTCGTCTTCGCCATCGGTCTTGGCGAGTTTCGGACGCGGCGGCGCCGGCGGGGCCAGCAAGATCTCGTTGAATTTAAACCCGGCGGCGGCGAGTTGTTTCTTTTCCGCTTTCATGGCCTTTTTGAAGGCCTCGTCGGTTTCCTTCTCCTGCTTGCGCTGCTCCAGGTTAAGGGAGACGGCCTTTTGTTCCTGGCGGGTTTTGAACCAATCGATGCTGCGGCGCAGATAGGCGAATTCAGAGAGCGTGTCCTGCCGTTGTACGCTGGCGGCGATCAGCGGGCTGAGGATCGAGGGAGAGAGCGGACGCCCGTCGAAACGGCTCGATGTGATATGGTCCCACGCAAGCGCGTGCGGCAGGTCGGACTCGCCGATGGGCAGATGATCTTCGATCGAAGGCAGGATGATGTCGGGAACGACCCCTTTGAGCTGTGTGGACGCGCCATTGGGCAGATAGAATTTCTGGACGGTGAGCTTGGTCGCTCCGCTTTTCGGCTCTTCTTCGGACGTGTTGAACGAGAAATTAAGTCCGGGCATCTTACGTAGCTCCAGGACGGTTTGCACCGTGCCTTTGCCATGCGTGGAGCTGTCTCCGACGATGACGGCTCGTCCGTAATTTTGGAGGGCTCCGGCGACGATTTCGGACGCGGAGGCGCTGAAGCGGGAGACCAGCACGGCGAGCGGACCGTCATAGGCGACGGACGAGTCCTCGTCGTCGTCGACTTTGATTTCGCCGGAATAGGAACGCACCTGGACGACGGGGCCGTCTTTGATGAACAATCCGGTGAGCGAGATCGCTTCGGTAAGGAGCCCTCCGCCATTGCGGCGCAAGTCGAGCACGAGTCCTTTGATGCGTGCCGCCTTCAGCCGGGTGATGAGTTCCTCGATGTCTTTGGTGGCGCTGTTTTGGGCTTTGCCGTCGCTCGAAATGTCAGGGCCGTAGAAGGTCGGCAGGCTGATCACGCCGATCGGCGAGATGTTCCCATCCGCGTCGGGCACCTCGAAAATAGCGGCGTGGGCGCGGGATGAGTCCAAGTTGACCACGTTGCGCGTGAGCACGATTTCTTTGCGCGTCGCCGAGCCTGCGCCTTCGGAGGATTCGACCAGGAGTCGGACTTTCGTGCCTTTTGTGCCGCGGATCATGTCCACGATCTTGCGCAGCTTCATACCGATGATCTCAACGGGCTCGGTGCCATCCTGGGCGACGGCGATGATTTTGTCGTTTGGCTTGAGCTGCTTGTCCAAATCCGCCGGACCTCCGGGGATGATGTCCTTGATGACGCATTGATCTTCCTCGATTCCGAGGAGCGCTCCGATGCCGACGAGTTGAAGCCGCATCTGAATGCCAAAGTCCTCGTAGGTGTCCGCCGAAAAATAAGTGGAGTGGGGATCGTACAGGTGGGCGATGCTGCCGAGAAACATTTCGGAGATGTCGGAACTCTCGATGTCGCTCATGTTTTTGAGCAGGCGGGCGTAGCGTTTTCCGACGATCTCGTTGGCCTCCTCGATGGTCTTTTTATTGAGGAGTTCTTTGATGAGCTCGAAGCGCAGGCGTTGATTCCAGAGTGTATCCGCTTCGGCGGGGGTGGCCGGCCAGACGGCTTTCGCACGATCGATGACGTAGGAGTCGTCGGTGTTGAAATCGAAACCTTTTTTGAGGGCTTCCTGAATCCAGGCGACGCGCTCGGTGACGCGCTTTTGGTATACGGAAAAGATCGTGTATGCGGGATCGATTTTCCCCATCGAGGTGATGGTCCAATACAGGGATTCCGGCTGGTGGCGTTCGATAAATGTCTGTTTGTCGGTCTCCAGGAAGAAAAGATGCTGGCCGTCGAGAGCCGCCATGTAATCCGGAATGACTTCGGCGTAGCGTGCCTCGCTGACGGCGTCGCGATTATAATGAACTTCCTCAAGCAGGCGAATGAGGGTTTGCGCTTCGAACTTGAGCGAGGGCGGGGCTTCGAAGGTTCCCGTGGGCTCGGCCTGCACGTGCGTTGCGAGAACGGAGACGGCAAACAAAGCAAGGAATTGGCGAGCGGAACGTGTGAGCAGGTGCATCAAAAGGTGGGGAATAAGAGTGTGTCGAAGGCGAAAGGTTTCAAAGAAGTGCTCAGCGACGGCTGAGGTGGTCGCGCGCATGGTCGAGACGGCTTTTTTCCTCGGGGGTGAGGGACTGGAATCCATCGCTGTTGATCTTGTCCAAAATACGGTCGACCTCCGCGCGCATGTCTTCGGCCGGGCTGACGTTGACCTTGAAGGACGGGGCGGGCGCCTCGGATCTGCGGCTTTTGCGAAACCACCGGGGCAGTTCGATGGCCGCCTTGCTCTCGACCGGTTCCCATGAGCGCGGGTGAACGAAGCGGAAATAAAGCCAGCCGGTCAACATGCCGCCCAAGTGAGCGGAATGGGCCATGGCAAACCATGAACTTCGCCCGGGGATTTCCAGCAGGACGAGGCCCAGCACGTCGACTATCAGCAGGCCGATCGCCAGATGTTTGGCGCGCATGCCGATATCGATCAGGAAAAAAGTGATGGGTTGTTCCGGCGCGAGGCAGGCAAATACGACGATCAATGCGCTGATGCTGGCCGAGGCTCCGAACAGCACGCCGGCATGCGTCCAGTTTACCGCGAGCCAGGCGATACCGCCCATGGCCACGGCGGCAGTGACAAGCATCACGAATCGCCGTGCTCCGATTTCGGGGAGGACCATCCGGCCGAACACGAATAGCATGAGCAGGGTGAGACCCAGATGAAGCAGGCTGTTCGGGTCGTGAATCAACCCATGGGTGACGAGCGTCCAAATAAATCCGCTCGCGATCCCTTCCGGCGAGAGCGTCAAATAATGAAAAAAGCCGGTCGCCACTTCACCGCCGAACCAGCGCAGAAAAATGTTGGCGATTACGAAGGTGGCGGCGATCATGCAGATCAGCCAAGTGAGGGCTGAGGACGAGGAGCGTCCGTAGTTTTCGCGCATGTAGGAGCGGTC
>JANJTQ010000212.1 GCA_024711005.1 Opitutaceae bacterium
GCCGTAGTAGGGCATGGACCAGCAGGTAAAGCTGGTGAAGAAAACGATGACGAGAAGAGTGAGATAGGCCGGCAGGGCTATCGAAGGAGAGATCAGATCGTAGTTAATGAGATTGCTCAGCCAGTCGTCGATATGGACCAGCCAGAAGGACTCGTCGTGAACTCCCTTGGGGATAAACCAAAACAGGGGAAGCAAGCAGGCGGTGGTGATGCTCGCGACGAACATGAACGGTCGGCGACGACCCCAGCGCGTGCGGGCGTTGTCGGAGATATTTCCGACGATGGGATCACTGATGGCGTCCCACGCCCGCAAGATCATCAGAATCACACCCAGGGTGACAGGACTCAGGCCCAATCCGATATTGAAAAACGGCATCCAGAGCACGCCGGTCAGCAGGCCGGTGGCGACGTAGTCCATGTTTACGCCGGCCGCGAACATGATCTTCTGGAACGTCGGGATGCGGTCGCTCGGCGCGATGCGTTGGGGGAGAGTGGCCATAAGAGTAAGCGATGAGGCGTTGCGACGTACGGGTCAGTGCCATACTGAAGTGTCGTCCAGCTATCAGCGGGGGTGAATGTCCCGTCAACGACTTGTTATCGTTATCCGCACGCGAGCCGCGAGCCGTCCGAGTCGTCTTCCCGAATGCATTTCAGAGATGTTGACGCAGGTAGTCCCTGGATTCCGGCTCGCGGAGCCGCCCCCTGCGCGACATCGGCGACCGGTTTATTGTTCGGTGCCGAGGGTCTCGAAGGACTCCAGGTAGGAGGTCAGCGTATCTTGCAACCAGCCGATACTCCTTTGGGCTGAAACGACTCCGTTTTCCGCGCTTTGTGAGTGACCGGTTCCTCTTCTTCCGGTGTGGTCGCCCATGCTGGTCTTCGCGATTTCGCCGAGGATCTTCACGTCGTCGTTTATCTTGTTTCTGATAATTGCCAGACTCGGACCCACGGTGTTCGGGCGAATGAACTTCACCATCGAGAGATACTTATCATGAAGGTGCTTTAGATCGTTCGTGACTTCGCCGCTGGAAAGCCCGGGGGGCCGCGGGAAGGCGGTGACGAGCTGGTTGATTTGATCCTGGGTGATTTCGACCGGTTTGGGCTGCCGATTGACCCAGTCGATATCTTTGGTCGAAAGCATCGAGAACGGAATCGTCACGGTGCGCCCATCGGAGGTTCGCCGCACGGTGACCGTGTCCTTCGCGGTCGATAGGAAATCCGCCTCAATAGTCCGTCCGTCCTTCGCCGTCCATGTTCGAGGTCCCGAACCCTCCGCTTCCTCCGTAGCGAAGTGCCGCATGAAGTCGAAATCGCTCTGTCGGAGATACAGGGCGATGGCTGTCAGTGAGAGGATGAGAAGAATAACGGTTTTCATCGACGAAAGGATTCGCGGAAAGCTGAGCGGCTCAGGAGGCGTAAGCAGCTCCTGTAGTGAGACAAAGAGCTTCTTCGTTCTGAGGAGAGACGGGCCTGTTCGGACGATCTCCGCAAGTGAGAAGTGGGCGGATTGCAGGAATTTAGGCCTGCGAAGATCCCCCGATCTCCGTGTCTCCGCAGCCGGGGTTAAGATCGTGTTTCCAAGCTGTCTCCGTCCTCGCCTTGCCGGGGTGCGTCGCGCGCAGGCTCGGGTTCAAGCCGGTCCAAGAATCGAAGCAGTCCATCCAAAATGGTCAGCGGATGTGGCGGCCAACCCGGGATATATAAGTCCACCGGTACGACGGATTCCGCGCCTCCGCAGACTTCGGGGTTGGCGGAAAACGGGCCGCCTGAAATCGCGTCGGCGCCGACGGCGATGACGATTTTGGGATCGGGCATCGCGTCGTAGGTTTTTTTCAAGGCGAGTTTCATGTTGGCGGAAACCGGTCCCGTGATGACCAGCCCGTCGGCATGTCGCGGCGAAGCCTCAAACTGGATACCGAAGCGGCCGAGATCCCAGCCGATCGTGCCGAGCACGTTGATGTCGGCCTCCGCCGAGCCGTCTCCTCCGGCGCTCACTAGCCTCAGCCGCAGCGATCGTCCGAACAGCTTGAGCAGTCTTTCGTCCAATGCCGCCGCCAGCCGAACCTCCTCTTTGCCCGCTTCGCCGAGCACCAGGTCTTCGCGCCGCCGGACCGCCATTCGATGATCTCCGGTCTGGGTGATGGCCCCCTCCGGACACGTCGCGACACAGTCCGCGCAAAACAAACACCGGCCCAAATCCAACGTGATGCCCTTGCTCCCGCGCGCCGCGATGGCCTCGGTCGGGCACACGTCGACGCACGCCTTGCAACCCTCGGGGCATTTGGCCGCTTCGACCCGCAACGCGCCGCCATGACGATCCGGCAACGCCGGGGCCGGACCCTGCGGATACGACAGGGTTTCACGACCGCGTTTCAGCCGATGGAGCAGAGTATCGAGAATGAACATGGACGGGAGAAGGGTCGCTCAGAGATCGAAGCCGCAGTAGGAGAGACTGAAGCTCTTGTTGCAGACTGGAAAATCGGAGATCGCCTGGCCGCGCAGCGCGAGCGTCAGTCCGATCCAGTTATGAAATGACGGGTCGACGATCTTATAGCGGCGAAACCGACCGGACGCATCCGTGAGCGCGACGTGGCAGATCTCGCCGCGCCAGCCCTCGACCAACGCGACCGCCAGCATGTCCGGAGCCGACGCGGGCAGTTCCTCGCGAATTCCGCCGTCCACGGCGGCCGCGAGCTGTTGTTGCAAGAACTCGCCGGAGCGCTGCACCTCGAGCCAACGGACCCGGGCGCGGGCAAACACATCGCCGTCCGGCCACACCGCCACCGGCGTTTGCGCGAGGCGATACCAACCGGAGGGATGATCGTAGCGCACGTCTCTCACCAGCCCGCACGCGCGGGCGACGGGGCCGACCATCCCGAGATCGGACGCCTGTTGGGTGAACACCGTGCCGGTGTTTTCAAAACGCGCGCGGACCGACGCCGCATCCCAGAGCCAGGCGCAGGCGCGTTCCACGTCCCGCAACGCGACGTTCAGTTGTTCACTCAGTCGCGCGAGCCGTGCGGGTTCCAGATCATGACGACAGCCGCCCGGCCGCACCAAGGTGCGTCCGAAGCGATTGCCGCAAAGCAGGGCGGTGAGGTTCAGGAAATCTCCGCGAATTTTTCCGCAGGCCGAGGCGGTCGGCAGGAACGCGACATCGTTGGCGAGCGCGCCCAGATCGCCGGTGTGATTGGCGAGCCGCTCAAGCTCGAGCGCGATGGCGCGCAACCACTGGGCGCGAAGCGGCGCCTCGGTGCCGGCGAGTGCTTCCATGACCGCGGCATGAGCGGTCGCGTGTCCGATGGTCGCGTCGCCCGAAACCGCTTCCATCTGGTTTGCGGTCACGCGGTGCGGACCACCGGTCAGGGCGTGTTCGATGCCGCGATGCTGATAACCGAGCGCGATCTCCAGATGCAGGACCTCCTCGCCCGCGCACTGAAACCGAAAGTGTCCCGGCTCGATGATTCCTGCGTGAACCGGCCCGACGGCGACCTCGTGAATCTCACCGCCGTCCACGCGGAAAAAGTCACCGTTCGCGGGCGCGTCGCCCGCGGTTTTTCGCACCGGCTTCAGCCACGGGTGCCCGACGGGCGTCAATGCATGTTGCTCCCACACTTCGCGCTCGAACAGGTGCGCCTGCGGATGCGTGACGGTGAGGGACGGGTAGGCCCCGTTTGTCGGTGTGCTGCGCGCAACGGCCAGCGTGTTGTCGGCATCGAATGCAATCACCGCCACCAAACGCGTGCCATCGCCGTCCGGCACGCCGAACCAGGCGCAGAGTCTCGCCCCGCGGTCCAGCTCCGCGCCGGTTCTCCGCACGAGTTCCGCCGCGGGCCATTCCGGCACTTCAATCCAGGAGATGCTCGTCGCGTTGCCGAGTAGGGCGAAGGGAGATGAACGGCTCATGGCGAAGGGAAGAGTTGTTCAACAGCCGCGGTCCACGCCTCGCGCAACACCTCGGGGGTCGCCAGGCCGAGCCACAGCGAACACCCCAGCAGCGCGAGTGGCGGCAGGATGACGCCGAGCGTTTCGTGCACGCGTTTCGCGCCGGACTTCGTCACGGGCCGCGGACGCCCGTCAACGACGGCGAACACCAGACGGGTCAGACCGAAGAAGGCGAACAACAAGGCCGTGAGAAACAGGGCGGCCGCGGTCCCTTGTCCGGTCTCGATCGCCGTGCGCAAGACCCGAAGTTCGCTGAAGAAAGGGCCGAAGGGCGGGCACGCGGTGACTGCGAACATGCCCGTCACAAAGATCGCGGCCGAGTGCGGCGTGATGACACTCATGCCGCTGACCTCGTCGGTCGTCCGCCCGCCGGCGGCGCGGCGGATATTGCCCGCGCTCAGGAAGAGCGCGCCCTTGGTCAGGCTGTTGCTCCACACATGAAACAAAGCCGCCCAGGCCCCGGCGCGTCCGAAGGCCGCGGCTACGACCAGGATTCCCATGTGTTCAACACTTGAATACGCGAGCATGCGTTTGAAATCGCGCGTCGCGAGAAGCAGGAGCGCGGCGACGAGCATGGAGAAGAGTCCGAGCGCCAAAAGCGTGCGACTCGCCATCGCGCCTTCCCCGGCGGCGTCGACCACCGCCCGAACGCGAAGAATCGCCGTAAAGGCCACCGTGGTGACGCCTCCGGCCAGAATCGCGCCGACGATTCCCGGCGCTTCACCGTAGGCGTCGGGTTTCCACGTGTGCATGGGCGCCAACCCCATCTTGGTCCCGTAGCCCACCAGGAGCAGCACCCAGGCGATCAACACCCAGGGGCGGGACATGCCGACTCCGTGCTCCGTCAGCGCCGCGAACGTCAGGTCTCCCGATCCGCCACCGTGAAGCGACGCATAGCCGAGGCAAAACGATCCGAGCAACGACAGCGCGATGCCGGTGCCGCCGACGAGTAGATATTTCCAAGTCGCCTCGAAGGCGCGCGGTGTGCCGTTGAAGTGCAGCAACGGCACGGCGGCCAGCGTCACCGCCTCGGTGGTGATCCACAAAAGGCCCAGGTGCCGGGCCTGATGCGCCGCGCTCAGGAGACCGAGCATGGCGAGGAGCACCGCGACGAACACCCGGTTGGGACGTGCGGCGCGAAGCCGAAGGTAGGAAACGCCAAAGGCCGCGCAGGCGAGAAACAACAACGACACGGCCGGGAGCACCGCGCGCGCCAGCGGGTCGAAGCCCAGCCACGCGGTGGCCGCATCCGCGGGGGGATTCACCAGCATCCAGAACACGAGCGCGGTGTGCGCCACGCCGAACACGGGGAGCAGCCACGGACGCGTTCGATCGTTCGGCCAGGCAACCGCGATGCCCGCGCCGACCAAAGGCATAAAAATCAGGATCAGTTCGTTCATTCTCGCAGGGCGGTCAGCTTGCGGGTGTCGAGTGAATCGAAGGCGCGTTGAATGCGGTCCATGATGATGCCGATCACAAAAACACCGACCGTCAGATCCAACAGAATGCCCGATTCGACGAGCAGCGGGGTGGAGTGGATCAAGAGCATTCCGAAGAGATAGATGCCGTTCTCCAGAATCAGGTAGCCGCACACTTGGGAAATCGCCTTCGCGCGGCCGACGAGCAGGATAAAGCCGGTGAAGACGGACGCCAACGCGCCGGGCACGAGCAACGTGTCCGCGTGTTCGGTCAGCAACGGCAGGGCGCGCGCTCCCGCGATGGCCGCGATGGTTCCGGCCGCTCCCAGCAGCAAGGAGGGTACGAAGCCGATGAACGGTTCCATTTCGCGCTCGATGTTCGCCGCCCGCATCGCGCGGCGCAGCAAGGTGGGGATCAACACGCCTTTCACGGCCATGGTGACAACCGCGACCAGCATGACCATCCAGTCGAAATCGGTTTCAATCACGAGCGGCAGCATGCCAAGCAGGACGCCTTGGACCGCCATCGCGCGGATCACGGACGGCAACCGGCTGCTTCCCAGCGCCAGAAGATTCAGCCCCATCGCCAGACCGACGATAATATTAACCAGCGGGCTCATGCGGCGCCTCCCTTCCACGCGATCAGCAACGCAAAGACGCAAAACAGGAACGCCGTGGTGAGCAGCAAGGGCGCGCGGCGAAACGCAAACCGCGCCAGCAGCGACTCGACCAGTCCGACTCCGATCGTCACCGCGAGGACCGCACCGATCAACGCGAACGTCGCCATGAGCGGTTGCATGTTGCCCAACGGCAGCACCGCTTCGGCCAGCAGCACCGCGAACAACATCAGCTTCATCGACGCGCCGTGCAGGATCACCGCCAGTGGAGGTCCGCTGTGATCGAGCACCATGGCCTCGTGAATCATCGTCAGCTCCAGATGGGTGTTGGGATCGTCGAAGGGCACGCGGCTGTTCTCGGCGAGCAACACGGTGAACAGTCCGGCCGCCAGCAGCACCGCGCCCGCGCCGGCCGAGGTCGCCAGCATCTCGTTTAACGTGACACTGCCGCTCTGCACGCCGAGGGACAGGACCGCCGTCATCAAAGCGGCTTCGGACAGGACGGCGTAACTCACCTCGCGCGCCGAACCCATGCCTTCGAACGCCGAGCCCGTCTCCATTGCCGCCCACGTCGTGCAGAAACGCGCCACGGCGAGAAGATAGATGAATAACAAAACGTCTCCGTGAAAACCGGGCGCGCCGCCGACGGGGCCGAGCGGGAGGAACATCGCCGCGACCAACACGGCGATCCATGCGACCGCCGGTCCAATGATGAAGGCGGGCGAGGCGAGCGTGCTCATCACGACGCTTTTTTTCCAGAGACGGGCCAGGTCGTAGTAGAGTTGTCCCATGGGCGGACCTTGGCGTCCGGCGACCCAGGCTTTGACCTTGTTGATGATGCCGGGCAGGGCCGGGGCGAGTAACAGCCACACGGCCAGCCGGAGGATAAATTCGAGAATCGATGTCATTGGATTCCTCCCCACCATACGATGATGGCCAAGGCGGTGAGCCCGCCGGTCAGATAAAGAATGTAGAACTGCACACGGCCGTGCTGCAGACGGCGCGCGGCGCTTGATACACGCAACACTCCGGCCGCAGCCGGCGCGATGACGCGTTCCAGGACGGTTTCCGGCGCGCGCTGGATTCGACGCGCCGAGGAGGGAAAGGGGCCGCGCGGACGTTGTTGCACGCGCTCCGGCCGAAGGATCTCCGCGAACCACCCGGTCACAATGCCCGCGAATGATCCCCCCGTGTATTGCATTCGCGGCGTCGGCGCGGCGTATCCACAATCCCATGTCAGGCCGCGGCGAAATCCGTTCGCGTGGGCCTTGCGCCACAACCACACGGAGCCCGCCGCGAAAGCCGCGAGGAGCGTGAGATTAACCAGCCCGAGCGTGAGGAGCGGTGCGGGGGGCGCGCCCGCGACCCACGAGGAATTCCAGACACCGACGGCGCGGTTGATTGCAGGCCAGAGGAGGACTGGGGCGAGACCGGTTCCCACGCACAGCGCGGCGAGCGCCAGCATCGGCCCGCGCATCAAGCGTCCTCCTTCGTGCGCATGACCGGCGGCGCGGGTGCGCGGGACACCGAGAAAGATGACGGCGCCGGCCTTCAGAAAAGTCGCCAGAGCCAGCGCGCCGGCGGTGGCAAGCATCAGCGTCGCCGGCATCGCCGCCCACGCCGCCGGACCGTGGCTGGTCGAGGCATCGAACAGTCCCAGATACACGAGCCATTCGCCGACGAAACCGTTCAACGGTGGCAGTGCGGATATCGCGACCGAACCCAGCGCGAACAACGAGGCGGTCCACGGCATCGTTCGCCACAGCCCTCCGAGTCGCGTCATCTCGCGCGTGCCCGTTGCATGGAGCACGGAGCCCGCGCACAAAAACAAGAGCGCCTTGAACAACCCGTGATTCCAGACGTGCAGCAATGCGCCGGCCAGCAACACGCGTCCCCACGGCGCGTCGGCGTGCGCCATTCCCAGCAGCCCCCCGCCGATTCCAACGAAGATTATGCCGACGTTCTCCACCGAGCAGTACGCGAGGAGACGTTTCACATCGTCCTGTGCGAACGCGAACGCGATGCCCAGTAACGCCGTGACCGCACCGACCGAGATGACGACCGGCCCGAGCGCCGCCGGAACCGGCAGCCAGCCGCTAAACCGAAGAAGACCGTAAATGCCCAACTTGATGGCGACACCCGACATCAAGGCGGAGACATGACTCGGCGCGTTCGCATGGGCCGACGGAAGCCAGATGTGCACCGGAAACAGTCCGGCCTTGAGGGCGAAGCCGGGGAGAGCCAGCCATAGCAACGGTGCGAGTCCCGCCTGTTCGCGCATCGGGCCGAGTTCCCAACCACCGGTGCGTGCGGCCAGCGTGGCGAAAAAGCCGAAAAGGCAAAGCGTGCCGACGTGAGAACATGCGAGATAAAGCCAGCCCGCGGCGCGCACCTCGCGGTTTGCCCGATCCAGGGTGATGAGAAAAAAGCTGCTGACCGCGAAGACCTCCCACGCGATGAGGAAATGAAGACCATTGGAGGAGAGCAGCACGGTCGTCATGCTGAGGATCATGGCACTCCACCACGCGCGACCCCGCGGAGCCGATTCCGCGTGATGTTCATCCGACCAATACTCGCGCGCGTAGATCGCTCCGGCCGCGCCCACGATGCCAAGCAGGAGGAGAAACAGGCCGCTGAGTCCATCGAGCCGGAAGTGGAGCAACTCCCCGCCGATCGGGAACCCGTTTCGCCACTGCCAATCGTCGGGGCCGCTCAGCACGAGTGCGGCGGCGACGATCAGCGATGCGTTTCCAATCACCGTCGCGACGAGCCAGAGGCGCGGTCTGCGCCGTCCGAATACGATTCCGGCGAGCAATCCGATTCCGCCGAGAAGGAGCAGCGGGCCGGACATCATGAGTTCGCCTCCTTGTCGCCGGCGCCGGGCGACGTGGCATCGGCTAGTGAGACCGCGTCGAAGATCTCGTTGTCGGGCGCGGCTCGTACCAACAGTTCGCGCAAAGGTCCGCGTGCAAGCAGGCGGCTGAGTCGTCCCAGCAAGTCGAGGTGTGCGCGTGGCGAGGGTGCGATGAAAAAGAGCAGACGCGTGATCGGCGCCTTATCTGGCGTCTTCTCCGCGAGGCGCAGTGCGTCGCGTAGAAACAAAATCGCCACGACTCCGGAATCGTGCCCCAGCGTGATCCGTGTGGACGGGTGGGGCAGGGCGAAGCCGCCGCCAACAGGTGCGAAGGTGATGGAGTCGGAGGTCTTGAGACGCTGGGCCAGGAGCTGCCGGATCGAAGGCGTCGCTCCGCACAGGGAGCCGACGATTTTTTGAAACGCCTCCGTGACACCGGAGCCGGGAATGTCGCGATGAATGCCGCCGGCGCGCAGCAACGGTTCGAGCCGCCAGCCCGCCCCGATGCGAGGTGCCTCCGGGGCCAGAAATCCCACGTGCGCCGCGAGGCCGCGGGTGGCGGCCCAGTTGGCGACCTGCGAACGATCGAACAACAACCGTCCGCGATCCGGGGTATGCGGAAGCCCCTCGTTGCGTATCCAGTCTTCAACGACTTTCTCCGTCACGCCGAACGACTCCGCGATTTGGATGAGATTCAGATACATCGTGGGATTACAGAAATCGGTTTCATCGCCCGCCTCCGATCAACACAACCGCGGCCACCGCGGCGAGGCCAAGCAGCAGATAGAGCAGATACGCTTGCAGGCGGCCGTGCTGCATCCGACGCGCGGCTCCGGCGAGCTGCATCACCGCGCCGCCCGCCGGTCGGACGATGGTTTCGAGCACCGTTTCCGGCGTGTGCTCCTCAAAATGCGCCTGGGCCGGGAAGGTGTCCATCACGCGGCCCTCATGTCGCTGCGGGTGCAAGATCCAGGTGAACCATTGAGTGATGATGTTGGCGAAGGAGCCGGCGGTGTATTGCATTCGCGCGGTCGGAGCTGCGTATCCGCAATCCCACGTCCCGGACCGGCGAAGACCGTGTTTGTTCGCGAGTTTCCAGAGGACGACCGCTCCCGCGATCGCCAAAACGGTGAGAACAACATGGCTCCGCCCGAGAACGCCGAGCGAAGCCGGGGCGGCGATTTCGCTCCATGCCGGGTTCCAGATGGAGGCGGTCCGCGCCATCGCCGGCCAGACGAGCACCGGGGCCAGTCCGATGGTCACGCAGGCCCCGGCCAGCAGCAGCATCGGACCGGTCATCGAACAGCCGGCCTCGTGTGCCTTTTCCGCGGCCGGAGTTCGCGACGCACCCAAAAAAACGATTCCGCAAACCTTGATGAAGCACGCGAGCGCCAAGGCTCCGGTGACGGCCAGGAGCACGGCGGCGAACACCGCGGCCAGCGCGGCGTTTCCTTGGGAGTTCACCGCATCAAACAAGCCCAGATAGACCAGCCATTCGCTGACGAAACCGTTCAATGGGGGCAGTCCGGAAATCGCCACTGCGCCGAGGGCGAAGAGTCCGGCCGTCCACGGCATTGATCTCCACAATCCGCCGAGACGGCTCATCTCGCGGGTGCCCGTCGTGTGCAGGACCGAGCCGGCGCCGAGAAAGAGCAGTGACTTAAACAAACCGTGATTCCAGACGTGAAGAAGTCCGCCTGCCAAGGCCAGCCGTCCCCAGGTTGCGTTGTCCTGCCGCGCCGCGATCAAAGCGAATCCGAAGCCGATGAAGATGATGCCGATGTTCTCGACACTATGGTAGGCGAGCAGGCGTTTGAGATCGTGTTGACCCAAGGCGAACGCGACGCCCAGCACCGCGCTGACGACGCCGAGGGAGGCGATGACCCAGCCGGCCGCGCCCGGAACCGGCAGCCATCCGCTGAAACGGACAAGACCGTAAATGCCCAGTTTGATCGTGACGCCCGACATGATGGCCGAGACATGGCTCGGTGCGTTGGCATGCGCCGACGGCAGCCAGATGTGCAGCGGAAACAGCCCGGCCTTCACACCGAAACCGAACAACGCGAGCCAGAACAGCGGGGCGAGCGAAGTCTCGTCACGCATGGGTCCGAGATCCCACGTTCCGGTGCGCGCCGCCAGAATCGCGAAATACGCGAAGAGGCAGAGCGTCGCCGCGTGCGAAGTCGCCAGATACAACCAACCCGCGGCCCGCACCTCGCGGCGTTGCCGGTCAAGCGTGACCAGAAAATAGCTCGCGACGGTGAAAAGCTCCCAGGCGATAAGAAAATGAAGCCCGTTCGAAGACAACAGCACCAATGCGATCGAGGCAATCAGGACGCTCCACCACACCCGGCCCGCCCGGGCCGAGCGCGGATGCGCGGCATCGGTCCAATATTCGCGGGAATAGACGGTCCCGGCGCTTGCCACCACGGCGAGCAGGACAAGAAACAGAGCGCTGATGCAATCGAGCCGGAAGTGAAGCGTTTCTCCGCCGACCAGGAACCCACCCCGCCAAATCCAGGCTTCGCCGCCTGCGAGTACATTGACCGCGGCCGTCAACGCCGCGACATTTCCCGCGAGCGTTGCCGCCAACCAACACCGCGGACTCGAGCTTCCGCTGACGATTGCAACCAGCAAGGCGACTCCGGCGGTGAAGAGGAGCGCGCCGATAGTCATGGCCGGGCCCCGGGGCGGGGATGCGTTCCTTTGTTTTGATGACCGACGTTCATTTTTGGATACCGTGGTGTTCGCGTGACGACTTCGGTGAGTTCAGCACCCGATGCGTGCGATCGAGCGCGGCGGAGAGTTCCTGGCGGGCGGATTCGAGTTCCCGTTTTTGTGCGTGAAACGCTTCGTGCGCCTCCAGCGGTTCCTCGACCGGCGGAAGACCGAGAATCTCCCGGGCGCGAGCGAGCGCCGCGGTGATGTCGGCGCACACGTTTTCGTGTCCGAGACGATCCAGAAACCCTGCGTTCTCCATCGCCGCATACGGTTGGGTGTGCGGTGCGCTGAGCAGCAGGTGTTTGCCCTTGGCGCGCAGTTTGTGATGCAAATCCTCCAGCGCCTGCAGTCCGGTCGCGTCGATCGCGAGCACCTTGCGCACCCGCAGGATCAAGATCTCCGGTTCTTGCTTCGCCCGCTTCAACTCGTCGTCGAGCTTGTCGACCACACCGAAGAAGAAAGCGCCAAACACCCGAAAAACGAGCACCCCGTCCGGCACCTGTTTGCCGACCAGGGAATGGTGCGAACCCTCGGTTTCGGTGGCTTCGTCGACCGCGGTGATGCGAGTGGTTTCGGCGATGCGTTTGACCATCAGGAGTGATGCGAGCACGACGCCGACTTCGACGGCGAGCGTGAGGTTTGTCAGGACCGTGAGTGCGAGGGTGGCGAGGAACACCGACGAATCGCTGAGCGGCCAGCGGGAGAGGCGGGTGAACTGTTTCCACGAGACCATCCGATAGGAGGCGACCACGAGAATCGCGCTCAAGGTGGCGAGTGGGATATGGTTCACCAGCGGGGCCGCCATCACCAGCATCCCGAGCAATAAAGCCGAATGAACGATGCCGGCCACCGGCGAGCGCGCGCCCGAGCGGACGTTGACCACCGAGCGGGCCACCGCGCCGGTCGCGGGGATGCAGCCGAACAGGGGGCCGATCATGTTGCCGATCCCCTGCGCGACGAGTTCCTGATTGGAATCGTGTTTGTCGTCGAGGATACCGTCGGTGACGACCGCGCAGAGGAGTGCCTGCATCGCGATCAGCAGGGCGATGGTGAACGCCGGCTGGATCAGATCTTTCACCGTGGCCCAATCGGTATGGGGGATCTGAAGCGCGGGGAGTTGCCGTGAGAATTCGCCGAACGCGGAGCCGATGGTCGCGAGTTCCCACCGATCGTTCAACCCGAGGCCCGCGACGATGATCGTCGCCAGCACCAAGCCCACCATGGCTCCGGGCACATAACGCGACAGTCGGGCCGGCCACAGTCCGATCACCGCGACCGAAACCACCGACAACGTCACGGTCGGCCAGTGAACGGCGTCGAAATGCATCGCGAGTGTTTGAACCTTCCCGAGGAAATCCACGGGCATTTTTTCCACGTTGAGTCCGAAGAAATGTTTGATCTGCGAACTGAGGATCAGGATCGCGATGCCCTTGGTGAACGCGCGTGAGACCGGATACGGGATGAAGCGGATGATCGACCCCAGCCGGGCGAAACCCATCACGCAGAGCATCGCCCCGGCCATGAGGGTGCAGAGCATGAGTCCCCCGGGCCCGAAGCTTTGCAGCACGCTGTAGGTGATGATGACGAACGCGCCGGTCGGGCCGGCGATCTGCACGCGGGAACCGCTGAAAACGGCGATCAGCCCGCCCCCGATGATCGCGGTGAACAGGCCTTGCTCGGGCTTCACTCCCGAGGCGATGGCGAACGCGATCGAGAGGGGAAACGCCAGGGTCATGACGTTGAGCCCCGCCATGAAGTCCCGCCGGAAAGCGGCCCTGGAATAGCCGCGAAGCGCCTCGATCAATTTTGGCCGGAAGAAAAGGGAAGTCGTCGACGTGAGTTTCATATCGGGCGGTTCATCGACTGCTCACGATCCCCTTGGTCGCCATCACGCTGTCGATCAACTCGCGGGCCGCGTCGCTCAGGTCGGCATCCGGTCGGTAACGCCGGAAGATCGCCTCGATCCGGGCGACCGTGACATCACGCATGTCGTGCAACAACCGGCTCGCGTCGGCCGCATCGGTGTCGTCCAGGTGCGTGGCGGCGTCGATCACGGATAACTTGTGCGCCAGAACGCGCGCGGACTCGTTGACCGACAATTGTACTCCGGCGGCCCGTCCCGTTTGCGTCAGTTGTCCGTCGGACGCCAGGTGGATCAAATGCTCCGTAAGTTCGGTCGTCATCCATCCGGCTGGCATGCGCATCAGGTCCGAGACCTCGACGAGGATGGCTTGCGCGATTCCGTTTGGCACGGCGATCGGAACGGGGCGTCCGATGGCCAGATAAACAACGGCGATGCAGTGCTTGTGGCACACCGCCAGTTCCAGAGAGACGTCTCTTTTGTTGGCGCGTGTGCCGATCTCGGAAAGCGCGCGGGACAGGTGGCTCGATTTGATTCGGAGGGAATGCATGGCCGGGTGGATCAAGCGGTTGTGGTGCCCGAACGTTTTTCCTGTTCCAGCAACTCGGCGGGCGGCGCGACCATCGTCACGAACACGCCGCAATTCGGACACAGGGCGAAGCCGCCGGGTTTGAGCAGCTCGTGTTGCGTGCCGGCGGGCAGACGCAGGTGACAACTTCCGCACCCGCTGCCCGAGGTCCTCACCACGCTCGGCCGCTTTTGCCGCAGCATGCGGTCGTGGTGCGTCAGCAACGCGACCGGCAGAAGGCCGCGCAACTCGGCGATCTGTTCCAGCACCGCCTTGTGCCGGGCTTTCCCGGCGGGGAGCGTGGCGGCGAAACGCTCCAGCCAGTTAAGTGAATGAAGTTCCAGTAGCCCTTCGACGGATTGCATAGAACTCAGGCGAAAGCATCGGTGACGCCAAGCGGAACGGCAACTTCGCAACCGTCGTCACGTAAGTGTATTAAATTGTATTTGTCCTTATTTGGCGGAACGGAGCCGAACTCTAAAAGATTCAGTTGGGGCAAATATTGCATTTAAAAACTGCATTTATTGCAGTTGGGTCTTGGGCATGAATCCTTCGCTCATCACGGTGGTTGTCCTCGATCGGCACGCGGCGGATCTGGCCCGCTTGATTACTACCTTGGAGGATGCGGGCTATCGCGTTCTGCCAGCTTCGACCGAGGCGCAGGTTGAGCGCTACACTTCGGAAGGACCGGTCAACCTCGTGGTGAAGGGATATGAAGCGGGCAAAGTGGACGCGCTTCCGCTCATGGAACGCATCCGCGCGATTTCTCCGGACACGGAGTTCATTTTCTGCGGAAGCGGCGGCACGATCCAGGATGCGGTCGCCGCGTTGCGGCAAGGGGCGTGTGATTATCTGACCAAGCCGGTGTCGGCGGATCTGCTGCGGGAGGCGGTGCGTCGGGCGCTGGAGCGTCAGTCCTTGGTGGCGGATGATCCCAAGCTGCGGGCCAGTTTGCGCCGACACTCGGCGCCGGACGTTTTTGCGGGGACCAGTGCGGCGATGCGCGCCATTGGCGAGACTCTGCAAACCGTGGCGCCCACCGATGTGCCGGTGTTGATCACCGGTGAAAGCGGCACGGGCAAGGAACTGGTTGCCCGGGCGCTTCACGAGCGGGGGAGCCGGCGGGAGGGACCCTTCATCGCGATCAACTGCGCGGGCCTGCCGGACAACCTCATCGAGTCGGAGCTCTTTGGGCACATTCGCGGGGCGTTCACCGGTGCGATCACGGATCGGCCGGGGGCGTTCCAGTCGGCCGCGGGCGGAACGCTTTTTCTCGACGAGATCGGCGACCTCAGTCCGAAGGGGCAGGGGGATCTCTTGCGCGTGTTGGAAGACGGTTTGTTTCGTCCGGTAGGTGGCACGCGTCTGCTGCGGGCCGACGCCCGCATCGTCGCCGCGACCAACCATGATTTGGGGGCGTTTGCGAATGCCGGACGTTTCCGCGAGGATCTGCTCTACCGGCTCAACATCGTGGAGTTTCACCTGGTGCCGTTGCGGGAGCGAACGGAGGACATCCCGGCGTTGGCCGCGGCGTTCAACAGCCACTTTTCAGCGCGCCACGGTCGTCGTCGCAAGCAGTTGAGTCCCGATTTTCTCGCGGCGTTGTCCCGTCATCCCTGGCCGGGAAACGTGCGGCAGTTGCGGAATCTGATGGAACGTCTGGTCGTCACCGTGCGCGACTCGGAGTTGGGCATCGAACATGCGCCCGAACCGCCGGCGACCTCGCGCAAGTCGACGCCGGCCGGAGCGATCTCCTCGGCGACCGGCGCGCAGGCCTTGTTCACGGTTCAAGCCGGCACGAGTCTGTCGGACGTGGAGTCCCAACTCATTCGGGAAACGCTGACGCGGGTGACGCCAAATCGCGCGGAGGCGGCGCACCTGCTCGGGATTAGTCCGCGGGCCCTCGCTTATAAACTGAAAGCCCTGGGGCTCGGACGAGGGGCGGTCGCATGAGGTGGCTCCATGTAGTCGGAATCCGATTCGGATAGCAGCCCGATCGATGGGGTAATTTCCCATCGGGGATTCACCTGATTTCGCCCGTTTGAAAATTGCCGCATTGTCTGAGCGCCCCACTTGGGCGTGATTGACTTACTCTTTGCCCCATTTGGATTCGCTGCCTCCATCGCCCTCGACAGACGCTTCCGCGCTGGACGTCTCGTCGTCCCGGACGGATGACGCCGGGTATCGTGCGAAGAACGCGGACTACCGCGCCATCCTTGATTCGATCGATGCCGGCTTCTGCGTGATCGAAATGCTGTTCGATGCCCAAGGGCGCGGCACGGATTACATCTTCGTCGAGACGAATGCCTCCTTCGAGAAAACGACGGGCTTGGTCAACGCGGTGGGCTCGCGCATGCGCGAATTCGCACCCTGCCACGAACAGCATTGGTTCGACATTTATGGCGAGGTGGCGCTCACCGGAAAGCCGGTTCGTTTCGAACAGGAGGCCCGCGCGCTCCACCGCTGGTATAGCGTGTATGCCTTCCGGATCGGGAAACCGGAGGATCTCAAGGTGGCCGTCCTGTTCGAGGATGTCACCGCCCGCAAAAAAGCCGACCAGCGCAGGGTGTTCCTGGCCGAAATTTCCGAGACGATATCCTATCTCCGCGAGGAAGCCGCGATCGTTCGGGCCGTGGTTCGCGCCTTGGGCGGGTTCCTTGACGTGGACCGGTGTTTTTTCGCCGAACTCACGGATGATGGCGGGCAGGTGATGCTCGGGGAGAACTACCTTCGTGGTGCGCCCCCTGGTTTCGCGGGATCGATGGACCTGGGTCAGTTTGGCGGACTCGAATTTTGGCACCGTCTTTCCAGGAGCGAAACGATCGTGGAGGATGTGACGATCCACCCGCTTACGCAGAACATCGCCGAGGTCTATGTCCGCTTCGCTATCCGCTCCTTTATCGGACAACCCTTCAAGGAGGCGGGGCGTGTCACGCTGCTGCTGGTGGTGTCGGAATCGTCTCCCCGGCAATGGTCGCCGGATGAAGCCAAGCTGGTGGAAGATGTGGTTGCCCGGGTGTGGCCCGTGGTCGAACGCGTGCGAAGCGAACGTGAGTTGATCGCGGCTCACGCCGAATTGGAGCAGCATGTCGTCGAGCGTACGGCCAAGTTGCAGGCGGCGGTCTCCGAACTCGAAACTTATTCCTACAGCATATCCCATGATCTACGCGCTCCCCTTCGCGCCATGCAGACCTACGCCGGGATCCTGACGGAAGAATGCGGCGACCGGATCGGCGACGAGGGCCGGGACTACCTGCACCGGATCATGTCGGCGTCCGAGCGCATGGACCGTCTCATCCGTGATGTGCTGGTGTTCAGCCAGGCGGCGCATGCGAACACCGCGCTCGAACGCGTGGAGCTTGCCCCGCTGGTCGCGGCGGTCATCGAAACCTATCCCGGGTTGAACGCCGCCAAGGCCGATATCGAGGTGGTCGCGCCGATGGCCCCCGTGCAGGCAAACCAGGCCGCCTTGACCCAGTGCCTGGCCAACCTGCTGGGCAATGCGATCAAGTTCGTGCCACCGGGCGTGTCGCCCAAGGCGAGAGTCTGGACCGAGGCCGAAGACGATCGGGTTCGTCTTTATGTCCGCGACAACGGGGTCGGTATTCCCCGCGAACTTCATGAAAAGATCTTCGGAGTGTTTTATCGGGACGAGCCCGCCCGCGACGACACGGGCACCGGTATCGGGCTCGCGATCGTCCGCAAGGCGGTCGAACGCATGGGCGGCAGGGTGGGCCTGGAGTCCGCTCCGGGCAAGGGCAGCACCTTCTGGCTGGATCTGAAGCACTCTCCCGATGACTGACCCCGTCGCCGCCAACCGCACCGTGCTCTATGCGGAGGACGATCCGAACGATGCGTTCTTTATGGGCCGCGCCTTTGAAAAACTCGGCGCTGGCGTAGGATTAAAGGTCGTTTCCAACGGACGGGAGGCGATCGACTACCTGAGCGGGGTGGATGAATACGCCGATCGCGCCCGGTATCCGTTGCCCACGCTCCTGCTCCTCGACGTGAAAATGCCGCAACTCTCGGGACTGGAGGTTCTGGCTTGGGCGCGCGCACGGACCGAGTTCGCCGCCTTGCCCGTCCTCATGTTCACGTCTTCGGCACAAAAATCCGATGTCGACCGCAGCCGCGATCTGGGAGCCAACGGCTATCTCGTGAAACCCTCCAACTCGACGCACCTTCACCTCCTCATCCAGGATATCCTGAAGGTCGTGGCCGATGGTCTTCCTGCCGACGGTCGACTCCCGATCAAGGAAAACCTGATCGGGCAGGAGTGACGGCGCCCAGGAGCACGGCAGGCCTTTGTTCAGACCGGCCGCCCCTTCCTTGAAGCGGAAAACAATGCGAGGGTTTTGACTTCTGCCGTTCGTTCCCTGTCCTCTGAGATCCGTTCATGACCGACCTCGCCTACGCCGATCTTCAATCCGCCTTCGCCGCCACGTCGTTGTTTGAGGACAAGACCTGGCAACTTTCGCCCGAGGCATGGACGCTCACTCCCGGGGAGCTCGCCGAACTCGAGGCGATCGGGACGGCCTGCCTCGACTATCATCAGGCGATGGAAAGCCTCTACCTGCGCTCGGCCGCCGGGAAGAATCTACTGCGCAACAAGCCGCTCCTTGCTCCCTGGGTCGCCGACTACCTCGATCGCGGAAAACCCGCCGACCTCGTCGCCCACGCGCGCGACCCGAAAAACCGCGGTGTTTTCCCGACCGTGCTTCGTCCCGACCTGCTGCTGACCGACGAGGGGTTCGTGATGACCGAACTCGATTCCGTGCCGGGCGGCATCGGGCTCACCGCGTTTCTCAACCGGCTGTATTCACAATCGGGTGACATTCTGGGCGCGGGCGACGCGATGATTCGCGGCTTTTACGATTCGATCGCCGCCCTTCGTCCCGACATTCGGAATCCGCTCATCGCCATTGTGGTGTCCGACGAAGCGGCCACCTATCGACCCGAGATGCACTGGCTCGCCGAGCAGCTTCAGTTACAAGGGAAGCGGGTGTTTTGCCTGACGCCCGACGACGTGTTCCCGCTTGGCTCGTCGCTGTGTTTCGACGTGGAAGGCAACCCCGAGAAAATCGACGTGATCTACCGCTTTTTCGAGCTGTTCGATTTGGAGAACATTCCGACGGCGCACTATTTTTTCGAGGCATGGCAGGCCGGGGAAGTCGTGATCGTTCCACCGATGCGGCCTTATCAGGAGGAGAAGCTCGGTCTGGCGCTTTTTCATCACCACTTGCTCCAGGATTATTGGGCGGAGGCGCTCGACAAGCGCACGCTCAAGCTTCTTCGCCGGTTGATCCCGAATTCCTGGGTGATCGACGCGACTCCGCTGCCCCCCGGCGCGGTGCTGGACGGTCCGAAGATCGGCGGACGCGCGTTGACCGACTGGCGTCAACTCGCGGGTGCGTCGCAAAAGGAGCGGGACTTGATCATCAAAATCTCCGGTTACCACGAGAGCGCCTGGGGCGCGCGCAGCGTGGTGCTGGGCAGCGACTGTTCGCGCGAGGAATGGCAGGGCGGCATCGATGTGGCCATTGAGGATTCGCCGCGCAATCCGCATATCCTTCAAGAGTACAAGAAACCCCGCCGTGCAAAGCACCGGGTCTATGATCGCGAGCGGCAGGTGCGCGAAGTCGAGGGACGTCTGCGCTTGTGTCCGTATTATTTTATGATCGAAGGCCAGGCCGTCCTGAGCGGCGCGTTGGCGACCTTTTGTCCGCCCGACAAGAAGATCATCCACGGGATGCAAGACGCCGCGCTGCTGCCCAGCCGCATCGTGGCGAACGGATCGGCGGAGCAGGGAGTCCGCGCGGTGAAGGGAATCTGATCAACCCGGTCAACGCCGCGAAGGACGGGGCGGGTTCATGGGATTCGATTGAGCATCACGTCGTAATAGGATCGAGCCTGCTCGTTGGTCTCGGCGGCCCGGTGTTCGGCCAATTGCTCCCGGACGTTTATCAGCCCGACCCGACGGACGATTGTAGGAAGGTGGAGGGAAATGTAGTTGAAACCCAGCACGCGTGCCTCCGGGCGGAAAGCCCTGGGATCGGCGAGCATCTTGAGGCGTTCACGGATCGTTTCGGATATGGTGCCCGATGTTTCGGAGAACCCGATCCAGGACGGCGAGACTATCAGGATCCTCCGGTCGAGATCCATACCCGTACGAGTCCTCATATGGCGGCTATTCTTCACGAACAACTGGTCCTCGGCCAATCCGGCGATCAGTTCGAATTCGAGGCCGATCAGCAAGGCCATCTCAAGATCACAACGGTGACCCTTATTGTGGGCCTCGATGTAAATCGGAAGGATGTCGATGAACGCGTTGTAGACAGGGTTTTTGTTTTCACCCGAGAGGTGGTGGAAGCGCATCGCCGTATAACGGAGCTTTCCAAAGGCCTTGCCGTACTCGGAGTCGGGTCCCGGCAGCGGCTGTTGACCGGAGCTTACTCTCCGGAGCGCGATGGTCAGCGATTTGAGGGCAACGGCATCCCAGGCGCCATCGAGCGCGGGCACGCCGTGGCGTTCGTAATCCGCCGCGGACAGCGGTGCGGCACGGGTTCCGCCCGGGTGTTTCCGCGAGGCGATCGATGTGACGAGTCGCGACCTCATCGAAGTCGCCCGATCGCGAATCGCCTCGTAATTTGTCACCAGGTAAAATCCACCGCAGAGGAGGAGGAGCAGGACTGAAACGAATATTCGCACGCGTCGGGTATCGGTTGGCGGAAGGCAAGGTGGGGAACATCTTGAATGCAAAGCGATTCCTGTGCCGCCGCCGGGGTGACGCATATTGGATTGGCAGGGGTTGAATCATCGAGAACGTTTTCACCCTCACACATGGTTAACCGGTTCTATACTTCGTTCGATCAGGAGGCATGGGGTGGCACCCGTAAAAGCGATTACCGCACCGCGTTTCAAGTGGACCGGGACCGGGTGATCCACGCGCACGCGTTTCGAAAACTTCAGTCGAAGACCCAGGTGTTTCTGTCGGGGGAATATGATTTCTACCGCACGCGGCTCACTCATTCGATGGAGGTGGCGCAGATCGGCCGCTCGATTTGCCACTACTTGCTTTCGCAGGGAGGGCCGCTGGAGCCGGATTTCCACATCGACAGTGACCTGGTCGAGGCGGTGTGTCTTTCGCACGATCTCGGACACCCGCCGTTCGGGCATTCGGGCGAGCGCACATTGCAGGAGTTGATGCGCGGGCATGGCGGCTTCGAGGGCAACGCCCAGACGCTGCACCTGCTGACCGAGACGATGTTCCAGAACGAGTCCGGCGTCAGCGGCCTGCAACCGACGCGCGCGTTGCTCGATGGGGTGCTCAAATACAAAAAACTCCGCCGCGAATTCCCGGAGCCACCAACGAATCATTTTCTCTATGACCCGCAGGAAATATATCGCGACTTCGTGTTCGGCGGCGCGGCCATTCCGGCGGAGCTGCACGAAGGCGAGGCGCTGAACAAATTCAAAAGCGTCGAATGCCAGATCATGGACTGGGCGGACGATGCGGCATATTCGCTCAACGATATTGTCGACGGGGTGAAGGCGGGTTTCCTGACGATCGACCGCATCGAAAGCTGGGCGGCGGGCGAGGGGATCGACGCCGAGAACCAGCATCATCTGGAGACGCTGTTCAACGCGATTCGTGGCGACCGGTTGGAGTCGGTGTTCGCCGACAAGATCGGCCGCTTTATCACCGCATGCCGATTACGCCCGCGACGGAATTTTATGGCGGGAAAAACGCATCGTTACGCGTTCGACCTGGTGGTCGCGCCCGAGGCGCTGCGCGAGGCGGCGTTTTTCAAGACGATGGCCAACGACATCATCTTCGAGAGTCCGCAGCTTCAGCAGATCGAGCACAAGGCCCGCCGGGTTCTCTTCAGTCTGTGGACGTCATGCTGGAACAACTACGTCGAAAAAGGCGTTCGGGTGATCAACATCCTCCCGCCGCACGTGGGCCGGCTGGTGAATGCGGAGACGTCCGTGGATGGAAAGGCGCGTCGCATCTGCGACTGGCTCGCCGGCCTTACGGACGGCTTGATCGTGCGCACCTACAAGCGGCTTAACGATCCCGACTTCGGATCGATCCGGGATCTGAGCTGAGGCGTGTCTGTGCAGCTGAGCTGTCCGAATGCAGGTAGCAGCCGAGGTAAGGAGGCTGGGTTTCTTTGGCGGCCATCCAACCAGCCTCGTTACCTCGGCTGCTACGTTTCGACTGCATCGATCGTCACTCGGCCAAGTGCCCGGCTTTGACCGCGTCCGCGATCATTTGCGCGGCATAAACCCACACCTCGGTCGCGCCGTCCGCGATGTGGCTCGTGCGGGCGATCACGCGGTCGCTGGTGATCCCGTGCTGTCGCCAGGCGGCACCTTCGGTAAGGCAGTTTTGCAGCATCGGATGAAACCGGTCCACGGCGGCGGCGAATTTTGCCTCGGGTGTCCGCCGGGATTCAAACTCGTCCCACAACTCACGAAACTCCGTGGCCTGATCCGCGGGCAGCAGTCCAAAAATCCGGTCGGCCGCCCGTGCCTCCCGTTCATGTTGGTCGGCCATGCGGGCGGTGTCGTAAGCGAACGTGTCGCCGGCGTCGATTTCCACGATATCGTGGATCAAGAGCATTTTAAGCACGCGTAATACGTCGATCTCCGGGAAGTTGGAGTGTTCGGCGAGCACCAGAACCATCAGGCAGAGGTGCCAGGAATGCTCCGCATCGTTTTCCTGACGCCGGCTTTGTGTAAGTAATGACTGGCGAAAGACCTCCTTGAGCTTGTCGATCTCAACGATGAAGCGGATCTGCTGCGCCAGCCGGGATTGGGTGGACATGGAACGCACGAATGGCGTCCGCGCCGACCCTTGGCGAGCGCGGACCTCGGCGCGCCGACCGAAAGCCTCGCCCGCCCGCGAGCCGCGCGTCCCAAGCCGGTTTGTCACTTATTAAGTGACAAACCGGCTTGGGGACTCCCGCGCGGTGTGCCCAAAAAACGGGGCCGGAGTGCGGCCAACCTTTTCCTTGCTTGCCGGGGCGGGGGACTCTTCGATTGCGCGCTATTTTCCCATGAAAATCCTCGTCGCCGACAAGATCTCACCCAAGGGAGTTGCCTACTTGCGCCAGCAGGCGGGCTTTGAAGTCATCGAGGCCTACGGCTCCTCTCCGGAGAAGGTGTTGGAACTCGTCAAGGACGTGCACGCCATCGCCGTGCGCTCGGAAACGAAGATCACGCGCGCCGTGCTCGAAGCCGCTCCGCTCCTCAAAGTCGTCGGTCGCGCCGGTGTCGGTGTGGACAACGTCGACGTCGATGCCGCCACCGAACGCGGCGTGGTTGTCATGAACACTCCGGCGGGCAATACGGTCGCCACCGCCGAACTCACCTTCACCCACATCCTTTGCGGCGCGCGTCCGGTCGCCCAAGCCGCCGCCTCCATGAAGGCCGGCCAATGGGACCGCAAGAGCTTCAGCGGCATCGAACTTTTCAAGAAGACCCTCGGCGTTGTCGGTCTCGGCCGCATCGGTGGCGAAGTCGCCAAGCGCGCCCAGGCTTTCGGCATGCGCGTGCTCGCCTACGATCCGTACCTTTCGCCGGCCCGCGCCAAAGCCATGCAGGTCGAGCCCGTCACGCTCGATGAACTTCTCGGTCAGGCGGATTACATCACCGTCCATATGCCGATGACGGACGACACGCGCCACATGATCGACGAGGCCGCCTTCGAGAAGTGCAAGAAGGGCCTGCGCATCTTCAATTGCGCCCGTGGCGGTATCATCAAGGAAACCGCCCTCATCGCCGCGCTGAAATCCGGCAAGGTCGCCGCCGCCGGTCTCGACGTGTTCGAAGACGAGCCTCTCGCCAAGGATAGCGAACTCCGCTCGCTTCCGAACGTCGTGCTCACGCCTCACCTCGGCGCCTCCACCAGCGAAGCGCAGGAAGCGGTGGGCATCGAAGTCGCCGAGCAGATCGCCGACCTCCTCGTCAGCGGCGCCGTGCGCAATGCCGTCAATCTTCCCTCGGTTGACGCCGCCACCGCCAAGCTCCTCGGACCCTACCTCGATCTCGGCACCAAGCTCGGCACGCTCGTTCAGCAAATCGCCCCGCAGCAGGTCGCCACGCTGCGTATCACCTATGCCGGCAAGATCGTCGATCTCGACGCCAACGCCATCACCCGTTCGATCGAGCGCGGCTTCCTTCGCCGCATCAGCGAGGACGTCAACACGGTCAATGCTCCTTTCGTTCTCCAGCGTCTCGGCATCCAGGCCGAGGTCGTGAAGAGCAGCAGCCCCTGTGATTACGCCGAGCTGATCACCGTCGAGGCCATCATCCAGTCCGGCGAGGCGTTCGGCGCGTCGGGCACTTTGATCGGCAAGACCAACGAGCCCCGCATCGTCAGCATCAACGGCCGCGAGGTCGAGGTTGCCGCCGAGGGCAAACTCTTGGTTCTCGAAAATCTCGACCAGCCCGGCATGGTCGGCGCGGTCGGCATGTTGCTCGGCAAGGACAAGGTCAACATCGCGGACATGTCGCTGAGCCGTCTCACGCCCGGCGGCACCGCCTACATGGTGGTGCGCGTCGACACCGAGCCCAGCGAGTCCGCCCGCAAGGAGCTCAAGGACAATCCGGCCATCAAGCAGGCCAAATTCGTCCAGCTCTGAGCAGGGCCAGCCTCGTGATCCCGGCTGCCATGGATTTTTCGATTCGTGGCAGCCGACGTAAGGAAGCTGTGGTTTAACTCGCCGCCATCTCCATGTTGATCCCTCTGACAATCGCCGCCGTCGTCGGCTATCTGCTGGGCGCCATTCCGTTTGGCTGGCTCGTGGCGCGCGCCCACGGGATCAATATCTTTGAACACGGCAGCAAGAACCCCGGTGCGACCAACGTGAAACGGGTTCTCGGCAAGAAGGCCGGGAACACGGTGTTTGCGCTCGATGCGGTCAAAGGCGCGCTGGCCGCAGGCTGGCCGTCGCTCGTCGCCCGCTGGGCCGCGGGCCAGGCGTCCAACGTTCGCAACGCGGAGAGCTGGACGGTGTTCACCGCCAACGTGAAGGTGCTTACGCCAGATCTGGTGATTCCGGTCGCCGTCACCGGCCTGCTGTGCGCCGTCCTGGGTCACAGTTTTTCCTGCTTCACCCGCTTCAAAGGCGGCAAGGGTGTGGCGACGTCCGCCGGCGGTTTTGTGGTGCTCATGCCGATCGTGACGTTGATCGCGCTCGCGGTCTGGCTCGCGACTTTCTTCACGTCCCGCTACGTGTCGCTCGCCTCGATCCTCGCCGCCGTGGCGATTCCGGTCGCCGCGTTTTTTCTCAACGAGCACAAGCTCGTCGTGATCCTCGCCGCCGTGATCGGAACCTTCGTGATCCTTCTGCACCGCGCCAACATCAAGCGCCTGCTCAACGGCACCGAAAACCGTTTCGTCAAAAAATCCGTCGTCACCGCGGCTGCTCCCGAAGGGCAAGCGTAAGGGTTTGAAGGTTGGGCCGGACCCGGGCCCGGGGCATGGTTTTCAGAGGCAGGCCGCCTGCTTGCAGGCGCGGTTCGGAGCGTGAGCGAGTGGAGGACTGTCGCTTCGCTCGAAACGCGGCCTACGGCGAAAAATTCACTTCGAAAACATGGGCTATGTTTTCAGCCGGAACATCACCACGCTCCACTTGGGCAGGTTGATGTAGATGCGGCCGTCGGGTTGGGTGAACGGCTCGTGAAACGCGTTGCCCGCGCCGTCCCAACCGCCATACGCGGCGTCTTGCGTGCAGAGGATCTGCGTCCATTGGCCGGGTTGGCCACCGGTGGAGACGCCATAGTTGCGGGCCGTGAAATCGGTGTCGCCCATGTTGGCGGTGACGAGAACCACGTCGCCGCTGGCGGCATCCCAGCGCTTGATCCCGATCACGCCGTTGAAGCGGTCGTCGTGCGGGATATCCAACCCCGGCGCACGCAGCGCCGGGATCCCGGTGCGCAGGCGGTTGCAGTCGCGGGTAAGCTGTTGCATCGCCCGACCATGGTCGTCGTCCGCCATTGCCCAGTCGAAACGGTGATCGCCGCGGATATCCGGACCGTCGTGCCAGTAACCCCAGGCCGCGCTGGGCGCGCCCATCAGGCATTCGCTGCCCATGAAGCACAGCGGCGTCCCGGCGATGCCAACATTAAGCGCCCAGCCGAGGCGGCACTTCGCCCGGGCGAACCAGTTTTCACGTCCGCCAAAATGATCGACGAAGTAGCGGTGACGGCGATCGGCGTTCGTCAGTCCATCCTCGGCGTCGCCGCTGTTTTGGTCGCCGATGTCGTCGTGGGAACCGAGCAGATACTTCACCTGTTGCCACGGTTCGGCGTAGCCGTCCCAGCCGGCGAAACCCCGCACGCGCCCGACCGGATCGGAGCCGGTCATCGCGCGTTGAAACTCGTGATGCGCCTCGCACCACGTGGCGTCGAAGTTGCCGATGGTGGTGATCCACGGGTGGTCGGGCAGGTGCTCGGCGACGATGTATTTGCCGGGATACTCGGCCTTCAGCCGGGCAATGATGATGGCGAGGTCGTTCCCGTTCATGAACGTCGTCGCGTCAAACCGCAGGCCGTCGGCGTGGTAGCAGTCGAAATACATGACCGCGTTCTCGTAGAAGAACTGCCGGACCTCCGGCTTATACCAAGCGGGGCCGAGTCCCCAAGGAGTGGGCTGGCCGCCTTCGAAATAAATGCCGCCGTTGTCGGTGAAGCCGTCGAATTGCCAGAGCGAGTTGTCCTGCGGGCCGGCGTGGTTGTAAACGACATCGAAAATGACCGCGAGGCCGCGGCGGTGGGCGGCGTCGACGAAGTCCTGCAGGTCGCGGGGACTGCCGTAGGCGGACTCGGGCGCGAAGAAGAGCGCGGGGTTGTAGCCCCATGAACGCTCGGCGGCGAATTCCTGCACCGGAAGGAGTTCGACGGCGTTAAAGTCGAGCGCACGGATGTAATCGAGCTTCGCCACGGCGTCGCGGAAGGTGGCCACGGGTTTGTCGAGCCCGTCGCCCCGGCCGGCGAAGGAGCCGACGTGGAACTGGTAGATGATAAAATCGGAGAACGCCGGCGCGGTGTATTCAGACCACGGATATGCGAGATCGGAGACGACGATGGAGGCGTTGAGGTTGTCGGCGAGGCCCAGGTTGTTGAAGGAATGCAGGGTGTCGCGCGATGCCGGGTCGAGGCGTTGGAAACGGCGAGGACCGTTGGTGATTTCGTAACGGTAGACGCTGGCGACGGTGGCGCCGGGCACGGAGCCTTCCCAATAGCCGTCCGGCATGAGGGTCAGCGTGCGGCGAAGCATGGGGCCGGCGGGATTCCATGACGGCTCGTTCGGCTGCACGAGGACGTCGACCTGGTCGGCGTTGGGTGCCCAAAGTTTGAAGTGGACGCCGGAGCCGGGCAGGGGCGTGGCGCCGAGCGGGAAGTCGGACATGGTGGAGGAGGGGCGGAGAGAACGAGAAAGAGAAAGAGTGAGGAACTCAGTCGTAGCCGCCGAACATGAAGAGGGAGGCGGGCTCATCGAGGGCGTTGTAGAGCGCGTGAAGCTGGCCTGTCTTGCAGATGGTGAGGTCGCCGGGGAGCTTGGTTCGCACTTCAAACGCGCGGAGGCGGTCCGGATATTTCATCCAGTCGCCGACGATCATGAGCCCTTTGCCTTGGAGCAGGAAGAAGACCTCCTGGTTGTCGCGGTGGCGGTGGATGCCGATGCCGCAGTCGGGTTGGAGGATGTGGAGATCCATGTATTCGACAGCCATGAAGTCCTCGCGCTTCTGGACGTTGGCTTTCGGGCCGTTGGGTTCGGTGGGGTGCCAGGTGTTGGCGTCGAAATTCCAAGGCTCGAGCTGCCGGCCGAGTTCGGGGCTCCATTGCGCGCCGAGGGCGGAGCGGCGTTGGGCTTCGTGGTTGAAGTAGTTCGAGAAGAGATTGCGGAATTCGAGGAAGCCGACGCCGCCGTGGGGGTTTTTGCTTTGGCCGATCTGGAAGTACGAGTTCCAGCCGCGGAGCTGCATGTTGAATTCGTAAATGTAGTTCTGGCCGGCGCGGGAGTCCCAGACGGTCGCGGTCTCGTTGGCCCAGGCGAGTTCGAGGCGCAGGGCGCGGATCGGATGCATCGTATGCTCGGGCCAGCGGTTGAAGATCTGGAGCGCGCCGCCGGAGCGAATGGCGGCCTCGCGTTCCTGATCGAAGCCGGGGCCGGTGAAGGCGGAGAGGGTACCTTTGACGAGGTCGGGGCGGATTTGGATGAGACCGGCGTCGAAGGCGGCTTGGCCTTTCGGACCGAGTTCCGTCCGGATGGAGCCGCCGCCTTCGAAGCCCCAGAGCTCGACTTCGTAGCGTTGGGTGGCGGGGTTGTACGGGACAGTGATGAGGTTGGGCGTCTGGGCGTTGCCGACGCGAAGAAAGAGACGGAGGGAGGCGCCGGGGCTGCCGTTGTTAAGTTTCCAGAGTTCGGTAAAGGGGCTGTCGGCATAGCCAAGCTTGAGGAAGCTGCCGGTCCAGTCGCCGGCGGTGGCGTATCCACGGACGAATGACATGTCGCCGAGCTCCATGCGGGCGATGTTCTGCTTTTGGAAATCGTTTTTGTTATCCTGCAGACGAGGGTCGGAGAGGTTGGGATTGTCGGAGGGGGAGTAGAGGCCGAGTTCGTCGAAGGGAATGAGGTATTGAAGGAAGTCGGGCAGGTAGTGTTCACGTTCGGCGGCGAGATCGGTCTCCTCGACGTGGCGAACGATCTTCATGATGGGGTTGTCGGCATCGTAGCCGGGGGCTTGGCCGGCGGGGACGGACACGAAGTTTTGCAGGTCTGACTGGACGATTTCCATGGCGGGAGGGGTGAGGGCGAAGGACTGAGAGTGGAGGTTTTAACGCAAAGGCGCGGAGTCGCGGAGGTCGTAAAGGAGACGGATTTTTTTAACCGCGAAGGTCGCTAAGGGGCGCAAAGGGGAAGCCGCTGGAGTTGAGGGTCCGGCTTGGCGAGCTTTGCGTCTTTGCGTTAAGCGGTTCGGATCAGTTGGCGTGGTAGAGGAAGGCGACGAATTTGAGCGGTGTGTTGCCCGGGTTGCGGATGCCGTGGATGCCGCCGCTCTTGGTGTAGATGACGGAGCCTTTTTTGACGGGCACCTCGCGGCAGCGGCGGTCGCCCAGACCGAAGATGGGTTCGTCCACGACGGGGAACGCGGCGAGCGCGGGATCGTCGTTTTCTCCAACGTAGGCGACTCCCGTGCCCTCGACGATGTAGTAGAGTTCCTCGGAGCCGATGTGCTGGTGGGTGCCTTCGGTGACGCCCGCCGGCACGGTGACCTCGTGGAAGAACACGAGGCTGGAGCCGAGTTCCTCCTGGAGGAGCCAGCGCATGTCGACGATGTTGTTGGCTCCGGCGCGCGGATGGCCGTCGCGCATCATGGCGTTGCGGTAGCGGACGGGCGCGATCTGGGAGGCGTCGGCGAGGAAGAAGTTGCGCTGGAAGTTGATCGAGTAGTTCGACTTTTGGACGGTGTTGTTGGCGTTGTCGCTGGGCGTCTGTGTATTCGGGACCTGGATATTGCGCTGATAGAAGTTGTCCCAGCCGGACTCCTGGTCGGTGATGGTGAAGCCGGAAGGCGTGGACGTGGAGTCTTCGCGGACGGCGATTTCGAGACGGTTGAGGGAGGGAAGGTCGGCGAGCGCGGCGTCGAAGGCGCGGATGCGGGTGATGGAGCTGTCGCGGCCGAGCATGCCGAGGACCTTGTAGTCGTGGCGGGTGCCGGGGAGCGGTTCGAGGGTTTGCCAGATCTCGGCCTGAAAGGCGTCGACCCACGGGCAGTAGATGAGGCGCACGCGGGCGGTGGCGGCGGGGCCGTTGGCGGGAAGGACGGTGACGAGCGCGATGCAGGCCTGGTTGACGAAGCGGCTGCGTTCGCGGGCCTGCTCGACGAGGCGTCCGGCGCGATACTCGATGCGGATGAAGGAGGAGAGTTCGAGGCCGTCCATGAAGACCGTGCCCTTCATGACCTGCATGTCGGTCTTGGAGCGGACCTCGTGGACGTTGTAACGGTAGCGCGTGGAGCGCGTGGCGTTGAGGTATTGGGCGTGGTAGATCCGGTCGGGGAAGAAGACGATGTTGAAGATCGCGTTGGACGGATGGTCGGCGATGGATTCGAAACGTGGGTCCATGGTGTGAAAGAGGGCGGGAGGTCGTGCGCGCGAGCGGCGGGGTCAGATGCGGGTTTTGAGAATGTCGGCCACGCGGAAGGCGTTGGCTTCGATCGTGTGGGTGGGGTTGGCTCCGCCGGAGGTGGGCATACAGGAGCCGTCGGTGACGTAGAGGTTGTCGAAGTTCCATGCTTTGCAGCTGGCATCGAGGACGGACACCCCGGCGTTGGGGCCGAAGCGGGCGCCGCCGAGGATGTGATTGGCGATGCGCACGCCCTGGTCTTTCACGCTGCCGTTCTCGATGTTGGAACGCTGGCCGGCGGGGATGCCGAGTTCGAGGATGCGGCGGCATTGCTCGGTGATGATGTCCATCAAAACGCGGTCGTGCGGATGCCAGTCCTTCACGATGTAGGCGTTGTTGCGGCCCCACTTGTCGGTGGAGGAGTGAAGGCGGATGTGATTTCGGAACCACGGGATCTGGTTGCCCATGAAGCTGACGGAGAGGCGGGTGCCGAGGTCGCGATCCATCCATGCATTGAAGCCGTCGCCGATGATGGACGTGTCGCCCATGAAACCCTGCCAGAGGGAATCGAGGTCGGTGGAGCCGTGGGTGCGACCGAGCGAGAGCGGCAGTGCCTGGTCGGAGGTGTTGTTGTAGATGGCGGCGCCGGCCCAGAGGTTGTTGGCTTGGATGAAGGCGGGGGACGCGGTGAGATCGGTGGCGAAGTCGGAGTCGAGGGAGATGGATTTGTCGAAGCGCCGGCCGAGGAGCGCGACCTCGGCGCCGCCGAAGCAATGGGTGAGGAAGTAGCGTCCGAGGAGCCCGCCGGATTGCTGGTATTGGAAACGTGCGCCGAAGTTGGCGCGGTCCTGTTCGCAAGAGAGCATGAGCAGCCGGACCGATTCGATGGCGGAACAGGCGACGACGACGATTTTACCTTCGACGATCTGTTCCTCGCCGGAGGGATCGCGGTAGTGGACCTGATTGACGGTCGCGCCGTTGGCCGAGAGGTGGGTGACGTGGCAGTTGCAACGGAGCGTGAGCAACGGCGCGAGGGCGGGGTCGCGCAGGGTGGGGCGAAGGAGGGCGACCCACGTGTTGGACTTGTAGCCCATGGGATCGCCGTAGCGGTTAACGTAGCTGGTCTTCGGGTTCCCGGCGGTGCGTCCGCTGGGGGCGTGATCTTCGGTGATGACGGCCAGCGGGGTGCGGTAGGTGGTGCCGCCGATGGCCTCCATGCCGGCTTTGGCGAAGGCGCTGATGGGGTTGGGCGCGAGGGGCGTCTGGTATTTGTTTTGTCCCTTGAAGTCTTTGAGCTGGCCCTGGGTGGTGCCGTTGAGGCCGACGAGTTCCTCGACCTTCAGGTAGTAGGGCTCGATGTCGTCGTAAGTGAAGGGCCAGTCGATGATGGAAACATCGGGATCGGTGAAGCGGTTGGCGGGGAGGTTGGCGCGGCCCTGGTTGAAGGAGGCGAGGCGGAAGTCCTCGCGGGTGAAACGCAGGTGCACCGCGCCGTAGAGTTGGGTGCCGCCGCCGACGACCTGCGCGGTGAAGCCCTCGGTGGTGGCGATGGGATTTTGTTCATCGAGTCCGGCGTAGATGTGCGGCTCGTCGTTGAGGTCGGGCTCGACGTGCGACGGGAAGTAGGGGGCGCCGCGATTGGCAACGCCAGGGACGTCGATGATTTTCTCGGTGCCGTAGCCGAAGAGCTCGTCCCGTTTGAAATCGGAGAGGCCAGTGGGCGACTCGTCCTGGGTGCGCAGGAGCGGACCCTTTTCGAGGACGAGCACGGACTTGCCGGCGCGCACCAGTTCGTAGGCGATGGGGGCGCCGCCGGCGCCACTGCCAATGATCACTGCATCGAATTTTTCCATGGAAGACGGATCGTTTGGGACGTTGCGAAAAAGGGATGCCGGCCGATGCGGTGGGTCGGACGACAGGGAGCGGGGACGTGGGGCGCGAGGGCGACGGGAACTCAGCCGCGATACTCGGTGCTGGTGCCCCAGGGTTTTTCGACGCCCTGGCGCCAATCGAAGGGCGGGAAACGCTCCGCGAGATAATCCCATCCATAACCCGCGGAGTTGCCGCCGTATTTGGGATGACTGAAGGCGCCCATCAAGGTGTGCCGCCGGAGGAGCCTCAGGAAGTAGGAGGGGTTCGCGTAGGCGTTGAAGTTCCAGCCGGGAACGTTGTTCGCCGCGAGGTCGTTGTAGAGGGCCACGTACATCTCCTCGGGGACGTCACGCGGTTCCTGATACGGGTTTCGCTGGCGAAGCAGGGTGTTGATCTGCGCGAGACAGACCTTGTAACCGGCCCGCTGGTGCTGCTCGGGACCGGCGAGGAGTTTATCGATGTAGTTGACCACGCCGAGGGAGAGATCGAGCCGGTAGACGCGGCCGCGGGATCCTCCGAGTTTGGACGGGTCGAGGTTCTCCAGAAAAATGCGACTCTCGCGGGAGTTGAACGGAAGGATGTGATTGGTGAGACGCTGGAGAAGGATCTGCTCCCAAAGCTCGAAGGTAACGGCCTGCGTGCAGTAATCGGTCCAGAAATAGGACCAGCGTTCGTCGCTGCCTTGCGGACGCGGATTGTGGATGTTTGCCGCGAGCCGATGCCGGGTGTTCACGGGGTCGAGCACCGGCAGGTTGTCGACGAGGTAGAGATAGTCGTAGATCCGCCGCGAGGGCAGTCGTACGGTCACGGCCCAGTAACGAGAATTCTCGATGCGTACGAGGGCGATGGGGTTGCGGGAACCGTCCATGTCTCCGATGACGCTGACCGTCTGGGGGTGGCGGGCGTTGTCTTCGACGCGGTAGACGAACGTGACGAGATTCCAGTCGAGAATGGCCTGTTCGTTGTTGGGATCGAAGAACGGCTCGACCACCGGAAAGCGCCATCCCTCGGGAAAACGGCCTTGGTTCGGCGAGGTGAGATGCCCGAAGTAATTGTGGCGGGCCTCGGGATCGGTCCGCGCGAGGTGTTTCGCGGATTGGTTGTAAACGGACTGGGCAAGGGTGGGTAGAACGTCGACGGCCATGAGTGTTTTCGATGCAGAATGAGGTGAACAACCGACCGGTTGGATTACGGACACCTGATTGCGTTTTTAAATTCGGGCCATAGTCCGCCTAAACGCAGTTCGGTTCCGATACTCCCCGAAGGAATTTCCCCCTTCTCGTTTCGGGTGAAAACAGGGTGGATTGGCGGAACTGCCCATGCGGTGACCTCGTCGTCGCAACCCTTCAATTGACGAGCGCCTGAAACACCTTCTTACATGTCCGATTCCAATGAGCATTTCGACCATCAACATCGGCATCTGCGGCCTTGGCACCGTCGGCCAGGGTGTGTGGAAGCACATCGAGGCCAACCGTCCCGCGCTCGAATCGCGGATCGGTGTCACGCTCAACCTCGCCCGCGCGTCCGTTCGCGACCTCAAGAAGAAGCGTTCCGTGCGTGTCGCCGCGTCGAAACTCACGCTTGATCCGCTATCGATCGCGACGGATCCCTCCATTCACGTCGTCTGCGAGTTGATCGGAGGAACCACGCTGGCCCGTGAGGTCACGCTCGCCGCGCTCAAGGCCGGCAAGACCGTGGTCTCGGCCAACAAGGCGCTCCTCTGCAAATACGGTCCCGAACTCTTCGCCGCCGCCCGCAAGCACGGTGGACACTTCTTCTTCGAGGCCTCGGTCGCCGGCGGTATTCCCATCATCAAGGCGCTTCGCGAGGGCCTTGTCGCCAATCGCTTCAAGCTGATTTACGGCATCCTCAACGGTACGTGTAACTACATCCTCACGCGCATGGAGCGCGAAGGGCTCTCGTATCCCGAGATCCTCAAGGAGGCCAAGGAACTTGGTTATGCCGAGGCCGACGAGTCGCTCGACGTCGAAGGCTGGGACACCGCCCACAAGGCCTCCATTCTCGCCTTCCTCGCGCATGGTACCTGGGTGCCGACCGAAAAAATGCTCATCGACGGCATTACGCGGATCACCCAGGCCGACCTCTCCTTCGCACGGGAGAATGGTTATGCGATCAAGCTTCTGGCCGTCATCACGCGGGAGATCGACACCGGCGAGGTCTTCGTGCGCGTTCACCCGACGCTCATTCCCCGCACCAAGGTTTTGGCCAACGTCAACGAGGTCTACAACGGCATCTCCGTTACCGGCGACGTTGTCGGGGAAACCGTCTACATCGGTCGCGGCGCCGGCCAGGACCCGACCGCGAGCGCCATCATCAGCGATATCGTGGACGCCGTGATTCTGCTCAACCGCGGCAACTTGCACCTGCCCGAACTGGCCGAGGTGCGCGCCCGGCTCACCCCGTTGCAAAGCATCACCGGTCGTTATTACCTGCGCCTTGAAGTAAAGGATGAACGCGGCGTGCTCGCAAAGATCGCCGGCGCCACCGCCAAGTTCGACGTAAGCATCGCCAGCGTTCTCCAACGTCCCAGCGAGACGCCCGGCGCCGCCTCGTTGATCCTCACCACCCACCAATCCAACGAGAAGGACATCCGCGCCACCATCGCCCGGCTCAAGAAACTGTCCTGCGTTCTTCGCGACCCGATGCTGCTTCGCATCGCCGACTTCGCCGGCTGAGCCCTCCCGATTTTTTCCCCACAAAACCAATGGCCAGAATCGTCCAAAAATACGGCGGCACCTCCGTCGGTGACGTCGAACGCATCCGCAAAGTCGCCGAGCGCATCAAGGCGATCCGCGACGAAGGCAACGAACTCGTGATCGTGGTCTCCGCCCGCGCCGGCGTGACCAACGAACTCATCGCCCGCGCCAAGGCGCTCTGCACCAATCCCAGCGAGCGCGAGATGGACCAGCTCCTCTCCGTGGGCGAGCAGGAGACCATCGCCCTCACCGCGATGGCCCTTCACGGCGTGGGTGTGAATGCGGTGTCCTACACCGGTGCCCAGGCCGGAATTTTCACCGACACGGTTCATACGAAGGCCAAGATCAAGACGATCGACGCCAAACCCATCGAGGCCGATCTCGAGTCCGGCAAGGTCGTCATCGTCGCCGGCTTCCAGGGCATCAACGAGGGTGGCGAGATCACCACGCTCGGTCGTGGCGGTTCCGACCTCACGGCCATCGCACTCGCCGCGGCGCTCAAGGCCGACAAGTGCGAGATCTACACCGACGTCGACGGCGTTTACACCGCGGATCCCCGTGTGGTGAAGGACGCCCGAAAACTCGATGAAATGTCTTATGACGAAATGCTCGAACTGGCTTCGTCCGGCTCGAAGGTCATGCAGTCCCGCTCGGTCGAATTCGCCGCCAAATACGGCGTCGTTTTCGAAGTTCGCTCCTCTTTTAATTACAACCCAGGAACCATCGTGAAACAGGAAATCGCCTACATGGAAAAAGTCGCGGTGCGCGGCGTCGCCGTCGACAAGGATCAGGCCAAAATCATCGTCTCCAACATTCTCGACAAGCCCGGTTCCGCCGCGAAGGTGTTCCGCGCGCTCGCCGACGCCAACATCATCGTCGACATGATCGTGCAGAACGTCGGCCGCAACGGCATCGCGAATCTCACCTTTACCGTTCCGCTCACCGACAGCCAGAAGGTCCAGAGCACCCTTGCGCCGGTCCTCGACGTTCTTGGCGGAGGCCAGATCGCCATCCACGAGCACGTCGCGAAGTTGTCCGTTGTCGGCGTGGGTATGAAGACGCACTCCGGTGTCGCCGCCACGCTCTTCCAGGCGCTCGCCGATCTCGGCGTGAACATCGAGCTCATCTGCACCTCCGAAATCAAAATTTCCGTGGTGATCGACAAGACCCGGGCCGACGAAGCCGCCCGCATCGTCCACAGCGCCTTCGAATTGGAAAAGCTCTGATTCCATCGTTCTCGTTCTCTTACTCTTTCTCGTTCTCGATCCGAAGGAGATCGAACAGGAAGCTGGAGAACGAGAACGAGTAAGAGAACGAGAACGATTGAGCATGAAATTCGTAAGCACTCGCGGACAAACTCCCTCTCTCGGCTTCTCCGATGCCGTCGCCACCGGCCTTGCGCCCGACGGCGGACTCTACCTGCCCGAGACGCTCCCGCAGTTCACCGCCGCCGACCTCGCGCGCTTCGAACCGCTGCCTTACGCGGAGCTGTGCTTCGAGTTCCTCAAACGCTTCGCGACCGATATCGAGCCGTCCGTCCTGCGCGCGCTCATCGCGAAAAGCTACACCACGTTTTCGCACCCGGACATCGCGCCCATCGTCAAACTCGACGACCGCACCTCCGTCCTCGAACTCTTCCACGGTCCGACGCTCGCCTTCAAAGATTTCGCGCTCCAACTCCTCGGCAATCTTTACGAGCACCAATGCGCCACGCGCGGACAGACGATCAACGTCCTTGGCGCCACCTCCGGAGACACCGGCTCGGCCGCGATTCACGGCCTGCTCGGCAAGCCCGGAACCGCGATTTTTATTCTCTACCCGGAAGGCCGGACTTCGCCGCTTCAAGAGCGTCAGATGGCCTGCACCGGCGCGGACAACGTTTACGCCCTCGCGATCGACGGATCGTTTGACGATGCGCAGGCCGCGTTGAAAGACCTCTTCGCCGACCAGGATTTTCGCACGCGCCACCGTCTTTCGGCCGTCAACTCCATCAACCTGGCCCGCGTTCTGGCGCAGTGCGTTTACTACCTCTACGCCTACCTCCGCCTGCCGGCCGCGACCCGCGCCGAGACCGAGTTCGTCGTGCCCACGGGCAATTTCGGCAACGTCCTTGCCGGTTGGATGCTCCAGAAAATGGGCGTGCCGATCCACAGCTTCAAAGTCGCCACCAATCAGAACGACATCCTCTACCGCCTGTTCACCACGGGCGACTATCGTGTGTCGGCCGTCGCGCCCAGTCTCGCCCCGTCGATGGACATCCAGGTATCGAGCAACTTCGAGCGCTTCCTTTACCTGAGCCTGGGCCGTGATTCCGCCAAGGTTCGCGAGGTCATGCAGACCTTCAAGACAACCGGCGGCTACACGTTCGAGAACTTCGACCGCGACACATTCAGCGCCTCGCGTTGCACCGACGACGAAATCCCCGCGATCATCCGTTCGGTGTATCGACGTTTCGGTTACACCGTCGATCCGCACACCGCCTGCGCCTTTGCCGATCTGTCGAAGGATCGTCCCAGCCTCGTGCTGGCGACGGCCAGCCCCGCGAAGTTCCCCGACACGATTATCTCCGCCATCGGCGTCGAGCCGACCGATCCGAGCCTGGAGGTGCTGAAGCAGCGACCGCTGAAAAAGCACCTGCTGAAGGCCGATGCCGGCGCGATCCGCGCCTTCATCGACGCACACGCGGTCTGATGTGGGTCTGATGTGGAGTGCGGTGAGTTCTCACCGCTTTGGACGGGCCGACAAGTCGGCCCGCCCGCCCCCGCTCCGATCATGGTATTCGCAAAACATTAGCCTGGGCGCAGATCTTCCCGTCACGTTTGCCTTCTGCGCTGACGCCGGCGCCCCTCCGAATTGGCCTTGCGACCCGGGGCGGTTTGTAATGCCCTGACGCGAACGAGGCCGGCAGTTTCTGTGCGGCGATAACCCCTGCTTCACGCGATCCCATGCTTTCCCAAGACTCCACGGTGTCTTCGACTGCGGCGGCGGCCCGGGCTCATTTGGAGGACATTTCCCCCGAGGCGTCGTCCGCCTTGATCGACGGCGTGTCCGCCTTGGTGGAGGAGTTGTTTGCCGGGCGTCATCCGGGTTATCAGAAAGCCGATCTCAAGTATCACAATCTGGATCACACGGTGCACGCGACCCAGTGCTTCATCGACCTGGCCGAAGGTCGGGTGCGTAACCACGAAAAGCCGGTGTTCGACGCCCGTCAGTTTTCCTTGGGTTACGCGGCGATTCTGTTGCACGACAGCGGATATTTGAAGACGCGTGACGACGTGTCCGGGACGGGGGCCAAATACACCTCGTCGCATGTGACCCGGAGTTGTGCGCTGGCGGCGGCGGCATTGCCCGACTTGGGTTGCACCGCGGAGGAAATCGAGGGGGTGCAGAACGCGATTCGCTGCACGGGCATCAATAGTCAGATCGACCAGATTGCGTTTCGCGGGGAGATCGAACGCCTGACGGGCTGCATGGTCGCGACGGCTGATTACCTTGGGCAGATGGCGGATCCGGATTACCCGGCGAAGCTGCCGGGGTTGTTTGCGGAGTTTGAGGAGTCCAACGATTTCAGTCGGGTACCGTTTGAGAAGCGACCGTTTCGCTCGGCGAAGGAGCTCATGGCGAAGACGTCAGGGTTTTGGAACGGCTTCGCCCTGCCGAAGCTGGAAAGCGATTACGAAGGGATATACCGGGTACTCGCTTTGCCGGACGGCCGTAATCCCTACTTGGAAGCGGTGGAGGCGAACCTCGTGCGCATCGCGTGGCTGGCGATGGAGTGAGGTTGGCCGCTTTATGATGGTTCATCGTGCGTTGGCGGTAGGCCGACGCTCGACAGAATTAACGATAGGATGCACCAGCGATGGGCCTAAAAACGGCAATTGAACCGCAGATGACGCAGATCTACACAGATGACAGAAAATCAGGAGGAAGCAGCACCCCTCAGGGTGAGTAACTTCCGGAACTCCTTATGGACGACGATGGGTCCGATGATCAGATTTGGGCAGAGGCAAGCGATGATTGGCTGTGTCAAAGTGATGGCCGCCGGGACAATTCTGCATCGCTCCGCGCCGCCGCGGATCGAGCCGGATGTACGGCAGATTTTGCCGTGGTCGGTGTCGCCGGTATTCGGTCTGAGGAGCCAAAGCGAAGGCGAGAAGTTTTAAGCACTGGTTTTCAGGTGGATATGAATCGAGTCGGTTCGCTGGCACCGGCTTTGCATTGGAGCGGTCCGCGACATGGCCGAGACCGACAAAGATTCCAAGACCGAGCTGCCAACCGAGAAGCGGTTGAACGAATCGTTTGAAAAGGGCCAGTTTGCGAAGTCGGCCGAGTTGCAGGTGGTCGCGACGCTGGCGGCCATGCTGGGCGTGATCGGCTTTTTCCTCGCTTCGTCAACCCGTGACATCGCGTCGCTGGCCGGCGGTATCTGGGGCGAACTCCATGCTCCACCCCTTCGCGCCGACTCGCTGCCTGTACAGATCGGGGAATGTGCGAGGGTTTACGCAGGCGTTCTTTTTCCGGTGATCGCGGCGGTTTCATTGGCC
>JANJTQ010000224.1 GCA_024711005.1 Opitutaceae bacterium
TCCGTGCGTTTTCGGCGGCAGGATTGCCGCCGCTCCCACAGCAGGATCACCGGGAGAGCACCACCGTCTTGGCGAACAGTCCGAAGCCGTAGTTGAGCGTGACCGGTCCGCTCCCGGGAGCGGTCACGCGTCCGGTGAAACGAGTCTGCCGGGGCGAGGTTGCCGTAAGCGCGAGCTTCCCGGTGCGCCCGTCGGCGAACGTGACTCGCACGTCCGCGTGCGGAGCAAAAACGGGGGCGTCAAGCGTCACGGTTATGTCGTCGCCCTCGGATTCCGCTTCCAGCCGCGTGTGCTCGCGGCCGAGAAACGCGAGGCCGACATTGAAGGCGGCGTTGAAGGCGGACCAACCCTCGGTGTGCCGGAAACCGCCGAGCGGATTATAGGGGTAGTGCTCGTGCGCCGCGCTCGAACTGAGCGAGCCGCGCACGTAGTCGAGGCGCGCGCAGTCGAAATCCCTGTATTTGACCGGAAATCCGCGTTTCACCCCCGGGAAATCGAGCGGTCCGCGATAGGCGAAATGCGCCCCGAGGGGATTGCGTCCAAAAACATTATCCATGTGGGCGGCGGCGATTTCACGGAGCCGCGCCGCCCTGCCGGAATCGCCGACGATGCCTGCGGCGGCGAGGGCCACGCCCGTGAAACCGGCGACGTTGCCCGGCTCGTTCCAGCCTGTGCCGCCATGGCTTTCATTGGCCACCGCGCCCGCCGCGAGTTCGTAGCGGGGCAGCGTCCAGTGATCCGCGTCGTATTTGCGGAAGTCCCAGAGGTTCTCCGAACGCGAAATCATGATGTCGCTCCACTGGTCGATCTTCTCGCGCAAACCGGCCGGGGCACGGTCGGGATGCAGCTTCAGCAACGACCAGAGGCCGGTGACGAGCATGTGTTCGCTCATGCGCTGGCCCTTGGTCACATGCGGATCCTGCAAGTCGAGCTCGTTCACGATCCACTCCACCTGCCGCACGGCCGCATCGAGGAAACGCTCCGCGATCGGGAGGCCCTCGCGACGCGCCACTTCATGCATCAACAGGTTCGGCAGCACGGAATGCCCCGGGCATTCGCGTCCCTTGAAATTGCCGATGCCTTTGAACACGCCGAAAAGACCGCGGACGTTCCAATGGTCGAGGACGAAGCGGAGCGCGCGGTCGTAAAACGGGCGGTCGATCCTGTCGCCGATTTCCGGATACGCATACAGGAAAAAGGCGAGTTTCTCGACGGCCTGGGGATGCACGCCCCCGCCCTTGGGATCGCCGGCGGCGTCATCGTTCCACGGATGCTCCATGATGTAGCCGACGCCCCAATGGATCAGTTGGATGATATCAGGCGTCGAGCGATCAAACGGCGGCGTGTAGCGTTCGTAGTAGCGTCGAACGGCCTCCAAGGCGCCGTCCGCCGCGCAGTCGCCGACCAGTTTGAAGTTCACGTCGAGCACGCGCCGTTTGTCCGCGGCGTGATCCATCTCAACCGGGAGTTGGTCGAAGAAGGACGGGTTGGAGAGATACAACGACACGAGGCTGGGTACGTCGTAGTTGTAGTAAGGACCGTCGCGCCAGGCCCCGCCGCCGATCGCCGAGCGGTGGGTGCCGACGACGCTCCTGTCGTCGATCCAGAAGCGCAACGCCGGAACGAGGGCGCTGCGTTCGAGGAGAAACGGTTCGATCCGAAACGCGTCGGACGTGCCGCCGCCGATAACCTCGACCACATAATCGGCCTCCGGGACCGCGTTGGAAACGGTGCTGAAATCACCGATGCCGCCGCGCACAACGCCTTCGAACAGGGAGGGACCGCCTGCCCGGGGACGCACGACAAAACGCGAGCCGTCCGGCGCAAGCGGCGCGGTGAAGCGCTTGGTGTCCCGCGGATCGAAACCCACTTGATTGAGAAGCACCGTCGGCGTGGCGGGCGGCTCCAGTCCGGTCCGCGGCGCTTCGGCGCCGGGCGGGGCATAGGCCATCACCTCCATGATCGCCGGGTCACTGCCGGTGAAGGTGAAGCGCAACGCGCGGGTCAGGACCGGCGTGGCGAGCTCAAAGCGGACGCCGGCCTGTTCGTTGCGTTCGCGAGCGGCTCCGGGGATCGCAAGCCAGCCGCCTTCGGCGGTTTGTTGCTCGACGAGAATCGAGCCGGGCCTGCATCGGAAATAACCGCGTTCCTCGCTGCCCGCGATCACCACGATGCACCCGATTTCCCGGGGCTCCGTCCAGGTGAGGGTGAGCAACCGCGGCCCGGTAGTCGTGCTGATCCATGAGGCCGCGTTGGCGATCACGCCATTGATCGCGTTCGAGGCGGGAAAACCGGGGTCCTCGTGGCTGGCGCTTACCGTGGCCTGCCTCGCGAGGTTGACCGGAGCGTCCAACCGCCGCGGAGGGAGCATGTCATACCACTCGTGAGCCTGTTCGCTGGGCTGTGCCGGGGGGACCACCAAGGGAATCGGCAGACACGGAGTCGGCAAAGGCGCGTCGTTCAACCGGCACGAGGCCATGGACGTCATCGCACCCGCAGAGGCAGATAAGGATTTCATGGGGATGAGACCCGACTGTCATCTCCTCGGACTTCGCCAACAACCCCGACGCTATTGAAACCGTTGAATCAAAATAGCCGCAGATCTCATTCCTCTTTCTCTTTCTCCTTAATCTTTCTCTTTCGTCAGGGGCCTTCTCGTCAGGGCCCTCGGCCGGAGGCAGAAAGATTAAGAGAAAGAGGAAAGAGAAAGATGCGAGGGTTGCGTCACCGCATCCGCCTCGAATCGTGTTTCGAAATAAATGTCTCAAAGGCCGCGACGCAGCGGCGCAACATCGTCGGAAGGTCGCCGGTCCAGCCGTGGCCTTGCACGATGACATCGCCGCGATATCCGCCGGCGACAAGCGCGTCGAAGAGCGGGGCAAGCGGCAGGTCTCCGTCGTCGAGCGGCGAATGCAAGCACTTCGCCCGCGGACCCGGCGCGGCGCGGCGGCAGCCGCAAACGTTGAAGCTCGTGATCTCACCCGCGCAGGTCGCGAGTTGCCCGGTGACGGCGACCGGATCGCTCACCGCATAAACGTGGGATGTGGCGAACAAATAAGAAAGGCGCGGGTGGGCGATCCTCCGCACCAACCGGGCCGCGTGCGCCGGTGTTTCCAGCGGGTAAAACGAATGCGGGTAAAGCGCCACATCGAAGCCCCGACGCTCCGCCATCGCCAGCAGCGGCTCCAGGCGACGCACGATCGCCACGTCAACATCGGAGGGAAGACCGGCGGAATCGGAACACTTGACACTGAGTTCGATGCGAGGCGCCCCCTCCATTTCGGCAAACAGTCGGGTCGTGCGTGCGTTCACCGGATGTCCTGACGGCAACGCCAGATCGAGATTGGCGTAAACGCCCGCCAGTCGCAGTCCGTGCCGCGTCGGCGCGTCGGCCAGGCGGCGCAGGCGCGGGAACTCGTCGTCGATAAATGGATACGGCACCGCGTAAATCCCCGCGAATCCCGCCGCCGCGACCGCGGCGCAGCGTCGATCCCAATCGAGGGAGCCGGCGGAGAACAACGCGTTCTCCATCGCGACGAGCCGATCGCGCTTCATGCGGCGGGAGCGACGGATGACGCGATGGCAACGGCACGGCGGGTAAGCGCGGTAATGTCATCCCAACGGCCGGCGGCTGCGAGTTTGCGATCGGCGAGCCAGGAACCGCCGACGGCGATGACGAGCGGGAGCGCAAGGTAGGCGGCGAGAGTCCCCTCCCCCACGCCACCGAGCGGCACAAGACGCAGCGCTGTGTGCGCGTAGGGCGCGGCGACGGCTTTGATGAAATCGGGACCGCCCGCTGCGGCGGCCGGGAAAAACTTCACGACGGGGCAGCCCAGTTCGAGGGATTGCTCCATCTCGCCCGGGGTGAGCACGCCGGGCGCGAGCGTGAAGCCGGTCGCGACGGCATGGCGGACGATGGTGGGGTTAAAACCGGGCGTTACGCCGAAGGCCGCGCCGGCGCCCCGGGCCTCGTCCACTTGCGCGGGTGCGAGCAACGTGCCGGCACCGACAATCATCGAGGGCACTTCGGCGCGGATACGTCGAATACACTCGGAGGCATGCGTATTGCGGAAAGTGACCTCCATCACACCGAGTCCACCCGCGAGCAAAGCGCGTGCGAGCGGAACGGCGTGGCCGGGTTCGTCGATGACGGCGGCGGAAAGGATGCGGGCGCGAGAGAGTGCGGCGGCGAGTTCAGTGTGGTTCATATGACGGGCGTGGCGCGTTCGGAAGCGATGATGACGCGGAGTTTTTCGGCAAGAATGCGGACGATCTCGTCGCGCACGCGTTCGCCTTGCACGAGGGAGGACTTGGAGGGTTCGCCGTTGATGCCTCCGGTGCCGGGGCAGATGGCGGCGCGCGAGCGGATGCGATACCACGGTTTTTTGACTTTGAAGTCCTGCACGCGATCCATGTGGGCTCGGGTGCCGACCGCGAGGGCGATCTCGGTCTCTCCCTGGTCGGCGTGGGAGATCTTGTTGAAGCCCGCCTCGCTCCAGTAGTTCCAGTAGGCGACGCGGGCGTCGGGGTGTCTTTCCCAGATGCGATGGATGGCAATGTTGAAGGCGGCCTGGTTGGCGCCGTGTCCACTGAGGAAGAGAATGTTTTTAAAGCCGTGACGGCAGAAATGCGCGGCGAGGTCGGTGAGCACGGCGATGGTCGTGTCGGCGGTCAGGCCAATGGTGCCGGGATATTCGGCCATCTCGTCGGCGAAACCATAGGGCAACGCGGGCGCGAGGATGGCACCGGTCTCCTCGGCGAGGCGGCGCGCGAAATACTTGGCGGTGTCAAAATCGACACTGAGCGCGAGGTGCGGTCCATGCGCCTCGATGAGGCCGACGGGAATGATGACCGGAAGACGATGGTCGATCGCGGGGACTTCGTCCGAGGTGAGGTGTTTCCATTCGATCATTGGAGTGCGGAATGCGGAGTGCGGATTGCTGATTGCGGAGTGCGGAGTGGGAGCGGGCGATCGGGTGTTTGGGCTCTACCCGCTGACGCACCAGCCGCCGTCGACAGGGAGGACGATTCCGGTGACGGCTCGGGCGGCGTCGCTGCACAGGTAGAGCGCGGCGAGAGCGCAGTCTTCGTCGGTGAGCGGCGCTCGGGTGAGGGGCTGTTTGCGTTGGAGAAGCGCAAGGATGTCGGGGTTCTGCGTGGCGCGCGCCGCCATCGGCGTTTCGACCAAGGCCGGGGCGATTACGTTGATGCGGATGCCTTCTTTCGCGTAGGTGCCGGCTGCGTGTTGCGACATCGCGATGATCGCGCCTTTGGCGGCGGCGTAGGCGACGGTGTTGAAATGCTCCGGTACAAAGGAAAAGCCCAACACGCTGGCCATGTTGAGGATCACTCCGGGTTGTTTTGCCGCGAGCCAGCGACGGATGCAGGCGCGGTTGAGCTGCATCATGGCGCGGAGATTGATGTCCATCACGGTGTCCCAGCCTTCGTCGGTGCAGTCGGCCAGCGGACCATCGCCGAACTTGCGTCCGCTAATGCCGGCGACGTGAAAGAGCACATCGACGCGGCCGAAAGCGGCGAGCGCGGCGGCGAAGGCGCGATCGGGCGCTCCAGGCGTTGCGAGATCCTCCACGTGAACAATACACCGGCCTCCCAATCCCTCGATCTCCGCCTTGAGTTCGGCGGCATTATCCGCGGAGCGTCCGATGGCGACAATGCTCGCGCCTTCGTGGGCAAAGAGGCGGGCGCTCGCTCCGGCGATGCCGGTGGTGCCGGCAAGGAGGCAAACTTTGTTGGCAAGCGCGGCGCTCATGCGGCGGTTATTTCCCGAATACGAAGGGCGGCGCCGACCCAGCCGGCGTCTTCACCGAGAGTGGCCACGCGAAGCGGGATGGCGTGGCCAACCGGAACGCGGAAGGCGGCGGCTTCGAGGCGGACGGAGAGCTTTTTCAGGAAGAGCGGGGCGGCCTTGGTGGGGCCGCCGGCAAGGAGAATGAGATCGGGGGTGTAGGCGTAGTAGGAGTTGAGCAGGACGGCGGCGAAACGATCGAGCCAGCGATCGAAGATCTCGGTGACAAACCGATCCTTTCGGCGCACGGCGGCGACGATGTCGGGGAAGACGATTTCGTGCGCGGGTTTGTTTTCCGTGAGGTCGAGCGGAAGGCCGCGAGCGAGGGCCGCACGTACCTCCTGCACGAGGGCGGTGACGGAGGCGAGGCTCTCGCCGGTGCCGTGCGCACCGGTGAGGCAGCGAGGCCCGTTGATGTCGATCACCATGTGCCCGCACTGGGTGCCGCGTTGGAAGTGGCGGTCGGTGAGGAGGCGTCCGTCGAGAACCACCCCGGAGCCGATGCCGGTGCCGAGGGTGAAGACAAGGAGGTTGTCGATGCCGCGTCCGGCGCCGGCTTTCCACTCGGCGTAGCAGGCGAGGCGTCCATCGTTGTCGGCAGTGACGGGCACGCGCCAGCGCTTACGGAGGTAAGGAACGGTCTTGTGTTGATCGAGGCCGCGGATTTTTCCGGGCAGATAAACACAGCCGACATCCGGGTCGACGGGACCGGTGATCGATGCGCCGATGCCGGCGAGTGTGCAATTCGGACCGGCCGCGGCCGTGAGGCGGGCCACGAGCGCATCGAGTTGCTTCTCAAACGCGCGGAGCGACTGACCGGGAACAGTAGGTTCGACGGCGTGGGCAAGGACTTTGCCACCAGCATCGATGGCGCCGCCCTTCAGCCGGGTGCCGCCGATGTCGAGGCCGA
>JANJTQ010000234.1 GCA_024711005.1 Opitutaceae bacterium
ACGCCAATCCGATCATCAATCGCCGGCCGTTGCCGCATACGACGGGGATTTATAACAGCGCCGTGATGCCCTTCCGCGGCGGGTTTGTCGGTGTATTCAGGACCGAATACAAGGATCGCATGCCTCACCTGCACGTCGGGCGGAGCCCGGACGGTATCACCTGGCAGTTCGAGGCCAAGGAGATCGCGTTTTCCTGCGAAGATCCGGAGATCGCGCGTCAGGAATACGGTTACGATCCGCGGCTGGTGCGCATCGGTGAGGACTACTATGTCCTGTGGTGCAACGGCTACCACGGGCCGACCATCGGTCTGGCGCGGACGCGTGACTTTGTGACGTTCGAGCAGATGGAAAACACGGTCCTTCCGTATAACCGCAATGGCGTGCTGTTCCCTCGCAAGATCAACGGCAACTACGCGATGCTCAGCCGTCCGAGCGATACCGGACACACCCCGTTCGGAGACATCTTTTACAGTGAAAGTCCCGACCTCGTGTTCTGGGGCCGGCATCGGCACGTGATGGCGCGCGGCAACGGCTGGTGGCAGGACAAGAAGATCGGCGCCGGACCTTGTCCGATCGAGACGAGCGAAGGGTGGTTGCTGTTTTATCACGGCGTGGCCGGCACCTGTAACGGATTCGTCTACAGCACGGGCGCGGCGCTGCTCGACTTGGATCAACCGTGGAAGGTGCGCTACCGGACCAATCAGGCGATCCTCATGCCGGAGGCGCCGTACGAATTGATGGGCTATGTGCCGAACGTGGTGTTTCCGACCACCGCGTTGGTCGATGCTCCGACCGGCCGGATCGCGCTCTATTGCGGAGCGGCCGATACCGTGACGTCCCTGGCGTTCTGTCAGGCGGACGAACTGGTGGCCTTCATCAAGGAAAACTCGCTGGTCTAGTCCGAAGCGCCGGTTCCTGTTCGCGGGGAAAATAAAGATCCTCGGGGGGGGCTGACCTCCGAGGATCTGACGGGGCTGAAGTCGAACCTTCCGGATTCGGGTAGCAGACGAGGTGACGAGGCTGGATTTCCTCAGCCCCCGTTCAACCAGCCTCGTTACCTCGTCTGCTACCGTTCGACCGCACCGATCCCCGGCTCGGCCGGAGGCCTCGCTCTACCTTCCAGAATGGCGATCATATCGGTTCAGCAGTCCGATATCTATGCGCTCTGCGTCATCTGTGGTAAAAAAACTCCGAACCCGGAAATTTGACCACAGATTGCGCAGAGAACGCAGATGTCCGATCCGATGACGGTGGAATTGAATGCTACGCGGCTGCGGACTGCTTGTAGCGGAAGGCGAGGTTGATGCCGCCGGTGCCGTAAGCGCGGTTTTCGTGAAACTCGGCCATCGTGCGGCGGCAGTAGGTTTCGAGATCTTCGGCGTCGGTCAGCTGCAACGGGAAAGCTTCGAGCGGGCGGGCGGTTTCGTCGGAAGCCACGACTTCGATGTGGGTTTCCAGCCAGTTTCGCAGGGGACAGAGCCGGGCGAGGGCGCGCTCGGCGGACGCGGCTTGAAGCGCGAAATAACAGGCGACGCACCGTCCTGGACGGGTGCTGTTCTGCACGCAGGCTCGGAGATCGAGCAGGGTGTCCGCCTCGCGGCAGAACGGTTCGGCGAGATGCGCGAGCACCGGGTCGAAGGCGTGGGCAAGTTTCACGCCGCCGACGTTGATGAGACTGAGAATCAGGATCAACTTAATTCCAAGGGCCGATCCGGAGCCATTGGGCTCTCGTGGGTTGGCGGATTTTTTTGTGGCCCGCTCGATTTAACCGATGGGTGATCCCCGACTGTCCCGGGAAAGGCGGTTTTAACCACAAATGACTCAGATGATCGCAGATATTAGAATCTACTAAAACTGAAAGCCATTCACCCTCGGATTGTTGGCCGTAAAGAAATGCTGGGCACTTCAACAAAACTGTAGCTGTTTCGGTAGGGCGTGACCGCTGGGCGAGCCGGATTGGAAGCGATTGCACTCTGTGGATTCACGGCGCGCCCAGCGGTCCCGCCCTACATTCAAGCCGCAGATAATGCGCGCAAAAACGATCCATTCACTGACCGTCTTTGCGATCTCTGCGCTCTTTTGCGGCAATAACTCAGTTTAAGCGTTCCAAGATCACGCCTTGGCGGCGTAGTCGCCGCACCAATCGGAGGCCTTGGTGAGCGGGAAGCGGGATTCGAATTTTACGCTTTCATCCACGGTGAAGGCGATGGTCTGGGGGGCGTGACGCCGACATTCCCCGGCGCTGGCGTCGGCTTTTTGCTGCCAATAGGTGCAGCTTTCACATTGGGCGGCGATCGAGATCTTGGGTGTGGTGGTGGTATTCATGGTGGGATCGGGTTGTTTCTGAAGACACTCCACGGACCACTGATTTGTTGAAGAGTAGCGCAGACGCCGCGTCTTTTTCGAAGTGTGGGTTCGAGCTGGGGCCGGGATGGGCCAAGCACTTGAATCGCCGATGGCCGGCCTCTCTTTCACAGCCAATCCGGCACTCCGCTGCGGTCTATGCGAACGTCGCCACCGCGGCGGCCAGTGTCAGCGCGATCGCCGGCCATGTCCACCAGCGGGGCTTCAATGCGAGCAAGAACGTGAACACATAGGCGCAGGCCATCCAGCCGATGACCCACTGTACGCAGCCGTTGACGAGGCCGGTTGCAGGAATCGTGGTGATGAGCGCGATCGTTTGCGCCGCGATGCCGGTCAGGCGCAGGCCGGTCGGCTTCGTCCTGACGAACGTGTCAGGGATCCGTCCGCGATGCGCTTCCATTGTCACCGCGAACAACGCGATGCCTGCATAATTGAGCGCGAGCGTGAGCCAGATCATGCGTCGGCTCCCTTTGTTTCGGCGGCGCCGGCCGGTCGTACCGCGAGTTTACGGGCGCCATAACCAAACAAGCCGCCGAGTAACAGCAGCGTCGCGGTGAAGCCAACGTAGAGGCCGTCGGCGCGCGGCCACGTTTCGAATTGGCGTCCGGCAGTCAGCAAGTCGAGCAGCGGAAGAACGCCAAAGGCAAAGGCGGCCGCGATGAATTGTTCTGTCCACGCCTGCTTTGCCGGACGCACGCAGGCGTGCAGCGCCATGACTGCCCACGCGATCAGAAAACAGGTGACTTCTGTTTCCGCACGCTCGACCTGTGCGACGGGAATCACGCGGTTGGCCCAGAGAAACACCGCGCCCGCAATGGGTAGACCGGTGATCGTCGCGATGTTGAGGCGCGAAACCAATCCGTAGCCGAAGCGCCCGCCACGACCGGATTGGATCAGGCGATCCTTCCGCTTGAGGGTCCACAGAACGAGCCCGGTGCCGACCATGGCTGCGCCCATCATTCCGAGCAGGAAGAACAACCAGCGGAGGACGGGACCCGCGAAATGCGCGAGGTGGAAGCCATAGAAAAATCCGCGACTGTGCGCCCCGAAGCCGCGCGTCGGAATCACTTCTTCGAGCGGAAGCCCGGTGAGGCCGGAGAACTTGATCGTATCGCGATCAAGGATCGAAACCGTCGAACCGCTTGCGCGGGTGAAGGTCGCGGTCGCCTCGGGCGTCCCGCGGTTGACGACATCGATGCGTCGCACGGAACGGTGGTCGCCCCAGGTTTTTTCCACATGGGCGAGCATGCGTTCGAAGGTGTCCGGGGTGATCCACGCGGCATCGATCGGGACGGGCGGCTGTGGAGTGGCGGATGGTGAAACGGCTGCGGTGAGGGCGACGGGTGCGACTTTGGCGGGCGTGAGCAATTTCGCGGCCCACGGCAGCACCAGCGGCGTGAAGATGACCAACGCGCTGTAGGCCATCATCAGATAGAACGGCAGGGCCAGCACCGCGGACACGTTGTGAAAATCGAGCCATGGGCGGCGGCCGTTGCGACCGAGACGAAGCAGGAAAAGGTCTTTGAAAAAGCGACGGTGGGTGACGATGCCGCTGACCAAGGCGACCAGCATGAACATCGCCGCGAGACACGCGATGTAGCGTCCCCACGGGTTGGGGAGCATGAGCTGGAAATGAAAGCGGTAAAAAAACTCCCCGCCTAACGTGGCGCGCGGCGTCGCCGTGCCGCCCGAGGGGTCGAGGTCTTTGCTTTGAAAACGTCCGCGATTCTTTTCGGGCTGTTGCCAGTAGACGGTGAGCCCACGGCTGCGTTCTTCGGGCAGGATGAGGAGCCAGCGCTTTGAGTCGGGGGCGATTTCATGCAGATGAGTCAGTCCAAACCGGGCCGCGTCCACCGGGGTGACGACGCCGGATGACTCGGGCTGCATCCATCGGGTGATTTCCGGCCGAAAATAAGCGGCGGTGCCCGTGACGAAAATCGCATAGAGCACCCAACCGAGCGTCAGACCCGACCACGTGTGCAGCCACGTCATCGATGATCGAAAGGAGCGATGCGTGTTGTTCATGTGGCGGGAGCCGATCGCAACCACCACGCGAGCAACGCCAGTGCGCAGGCGGGGAGGCCGATGCCGAGCCAGGCCTTGGTGGCGGTGGACGCGGAAAACGCCCAGACCGCCGCGGCCACATACAGCAGGAACGCGGGCATGGCGGACGTGTTGAGCGCCTCGTCGCGAGGCAAGTCCAGCAATCTTCCCAAGGCCACCGTGAAGGCGGTGGCGAGTCCGTATCCGCCGAGGATCGCGGCCAGCGCTCGCGAAGCGACGACGAGTCGGTGGTGAAGCGACGATCGGCGTGCGCCATGGCGCTGATGCGGGGACGACGAAGGCACGGGTTTTGATTCAATATTCCGAAGCAATCTTCGGTTGGATTGGGTGAGGGAAGCGGGTGTGACAGGAGGTGATGGCAGGCTCAAAAACCTGCCCATGGTGTCGGAAAACGAGTTTGGTCCCGCGACTGCGGGACCCGCTCATTCATGGGCAGGATGACAGTGCATCATACTGATAGCACGCAAGTTAGGATGCTTATGGGCTGTTTATCCGGCCTTGGCGGGAGCGATGAACGTCAGTGTGAAGACATGACGGATCGTCTCGTAGGCGCGGCCCTCGTGTTCACCCGGGGTCTTCTCGACGTGGGCGACTTCAAGCACGGCCTGGCCGGGCCACGGGGTTTCGATCGAGACCTTGCCGGCGGCGTCGGTCTTGAAGGTGCGGTTCCAACCGGAGGAGGTGAAGAGCGTCACATCGGCCTTGGGCAACGGCGCGCCGTTGAGCAGAAGCGTGAAGTGGTTGCTGTCGGTCGCGGTGGGAACGAGTTCGAGCGCGAACTTCGCGGCGGTTTCCGTGCGGCCGAGTTTGGCCTGATAGTGGGTGAGACTCTTGCCCTTTTCGGAGAGGTAGAGATTGGCGAGGCGAACGTCACCGGCGGCGCTCTCGGCGGCGATCGGGAGGCGGTCGTTGGCGCGGGTGACGGCGAGTTGATTGCCGTCGGCGGTGAACGCCTTGGGCGCGGCGATGAGTTTGAGGTAGCCTTCCTCGGTTTCACGGATGCCGTTGGCCCATTCGCCGAAGAAGGCGGCGGTGGCGCCGGACGCATCGCGTTCGAGCCACACGAAGTGGGCGCGGGCGGAGGTGGCAAGGGAGGCGAGGGCGAGGAGCGTGGTGAGGAGGATGGATCTGTGGGTCATGGAAGGAGACGTTTTAACGCAAAGACGGGAAGGTCGGAGAAGGGTGCAAAGTCGGAAGATCGGAATCGCGAGCGCTCGCTTCCACAGGCAGGGGAGCGAGCGCCCGGGATGGTGATCAGTAGGTCCAGCGGAGGGTGAACTGGACGGAACGGGCTTCGCCGTAGTTGGGATAGTCGAGGGTGGCCCAGTATTCCTTGTCGAAGGCGTTGCGGACACTGAGTGTGCCGGTGAAGTGGTCGGTGAAGCGATAGGTCGCGAAGAAGTTGACCACGGCGTAAGGCGCCTGGCGGACGTCGGTGGCGATGCCGCCGGGGGTGGTGGTGACGACACCGGTTTGCTCGCCCTGCCAGTTCACGCCGCCGCCGATGGAGAGTCGGCGCCAGTCGCCGGGGAGGCGGTAGGTGGTCGTGAAGTGGACGAGGTGTTCAGGGACGTTGGCGTAGGTGAGGTCGGTGGGATTGCGACGGGTGTTGATGTTGGAGTAGCCGATGCTGGCGGTCCAATCGTCGGTCAGGCGGGCGTTGAACTCGATCTCGACGCCGCGGCTTTCGGTGCCGTCCACCGCCATGTAGGGGCGGCTGCCGTCGGGCAGGAGCGGGGCGCCGGGCACGACGACGGCGTAGTTGTCCACCTTGGTCTCGAAGACGGCGATGTTGGCCGAGAGACGGTCGGGAATCAGGTCGGCCTTCAGGCCGAGTTCGGAGTTGATGCCGATTGCGGGAGAGAGGACGTTGTTGCCGGAGTCCTTCTGGGTCTGCGGGCGGAAGGATTCGGTGTAGCTGGCGTAGAGGGTAGCGCGTTTGGTGACGTCATAAACGATGCCCGCGTAGGGGGTGAGTTCGGAAGTGGTCCGAGTGGCGGGACCGCGACCGGTTACGGAGTCGTCCACGTAGGTTTCCCAGTTGCTGAGGCGGGCGCCAAGGATGACGGAGACCGGGTCGAGGACGCGAAGGCGGGTGGTGCCGAAGAAGCCGTTTTGCTTGGTGTAGGTCACGCGGTTTTCACCGGTGTCGGTGACGACCGGGGCCGGGACGCCGGAGCCGTCATAGGTGTAGTAATTGGGGATGTCGTAGAACCATGAGGCGGCCCCCGCACCTGTGTTGCCACCGAGGACAACGGCATCGCTTTTGTAGTTGTTGAGGTTCCAGCCGAAGGCGAGATCGTGTTCGCGATCGAAGGCCTCGAATTTTCCGGAGAGGTAGAGATCGAGATTGTCGCGCGTGTCTTTGGATTCGTTTGCGCCGGAACGGAGGCGGATGCCGCCGCCGGTGGCGGGATCGGGGAGATAGTCAGTGGCGGTGAGAAAGTCGCGGGTTTGTGCATAAACCGCGAGGCGGTCGGTCTCGCCTTCGGTGCGGTTGTAGGCGGCGCGGAAGTTCCAGTTTTCGCCGATCTTCTGGTCGAGGTTGACGAAGGCGGTGCCGGACTCGCGATTCCAGTAGGTCCAATCGGTCGCGAAGTTGGTCTCGCGCGGCATGTGCGCGAGGGAGCCGTCGGCGGCGAAGCGGGGGATGGTGCCCCACATGGGGTTGTCGGGTTTGTTCTTTTGGAACTGGTAGCCGATGCCGAGGGTGGTGGTGGCGGTGAGGTCGGCCTCGAAGGAGGCGAGGAAGCCGGTGGTTTCGTCGGAGTAACGGTCGAGGAAGCTGTCGCTGGTTTCACCGAAGACGACGAAGCGACCGCGGACGCCGCCGTCTTTGGTGAACGGTGTGGTCACGTCAATCTCGGCACGGTAGAGATCCCAGCTGCCGACGGTGCCGGAGACGGAGGCGGCGAATTCCTTTCCGGGACGTTTGCGCTGGAGATCAACGATGGCGGAGGGAGTGCCGGAGCCGGAGATGAGGCTGTTGGCGCCGCGGATGACTGTGACGCTCTGGTAGAGCGCGGTGTCGTATTCCTGGTTGGTGCCGTTGCTGTAGGAAGGGATGCCGTCCACTTGGAAGTCGGTGATCTGGAAACCGCGCGCGAAATAGAGCGGGCGCTCGGTGTCGTAGAAAGAGGTGTAGACGCCGGTGACGTTGCGGAGGACGTCGTCCACGCTGAAGAGGTTCTGCTCCTCCATCACATCGCGGGTGATGATGTTGATGGACTGGGGCGTTTCGCGTGCGGTAAGCGGCAGGCGGGTAGAGGAGACGGCGGGAGTCTCGATGACCGAGGTGCCGGTGACTTGCACGGGATCAAGGAGGACAGTCTTCTCCTTGGTCTCTGCGGGAGTGGACGCAGGGGCCAGCGTGGCGGCATCCTGAGCGCGGAGCGAGGAGGATGAAATCGCGAGAAGGCAAAGGAGTGCCGTGACGTGGCGAGGGAAGTTGATCGAGGACATGGAAAGGTCAGATTAACAAAGTGGAGACGGAAAACGCTTACCCGCCCTTGCGTGATGTTTGCCGCGTCTTGCGTTTTGGCGGGGCAGGCGCGGGCGGGTTGCGTTTGCGGGGGCGAAACGGCTCCGTCTTTCCGCAACGGCGTTACGAGGTTTTGCGGCGGCGGAGGCGCCACATGATGAAGCCGGTGATGGCGAGAGTGCCGGGGGTGAGGCCGCCGAGGCACCAGAGGATTTTAACGGGGAGTCCGCCGAAGGTGCCGTAGTGGAGCGGCGTAAACGTGTCGGCGATGAGCGCCCATGTTCCGGCCTGGCGGAGATCAAATGCTTCTTTGAAGACGTGCGTGTGCGGGTCGTAGCTGACAGTGCTGCCGTAGGGGCCGGTGAGGAAATGGCCGGGGGCTTGTCCGTAAAAGATGATGGGCCAGCCTTCCTCGGAGGGGAGCGAAACGAAACGGGCGCGGTAGCCGGGGATGTGTTGTTGGGTGTCGGCGATGAGGGCGTCGAGGTTGAGCGGTTCGGCGTAGAGGCGGATTGCGGGCGCGGGTTTGTCGTCGTCGTGGCCCGCGATCCATTCGCCGACAACGTGGGTGAGGTTCCAATACGCGCCGGTGAAACCGAGCAGGAGGTTGAAGGCGACGGTGGTGATGCCGGTGAATTTATGGATATCCGAAAACAGGATACGCCGGCTACGGCCCCAGCGGAAAGTGAACAGGTTCCGCCAGAAATCGCGGTAAAGATAGATGCCGGTGGCGCCGAGCAGGAAGAGGCCGGCGGCGAAGAGCCCGGCGATGAACATGCCGGTGTGGTCGGCGAGAAACGTGTAATGGAGCTCAAGCAACCAGCCCGTGAACGTCGACGTGCCGGCGCGCGGGCTGGCGAGGAGGTCGCCGGTGTAAGGATTGAGCGTGGCGACGAGCCACTCCGGCGAGCCGTGCTTGCGGACATAGAGCAGGTCGGCCTCACGCGGATCGTCGTGATGGAAGACCCAACCGGCGACTTCGTGGCCGGGGAGTTGCCGGTTGGCCGACTCGAGCAATTCGGCGGCCGACAGGCGTCCGGTGGAAGCGGGTTCGGCCCGGACGAGTTCGGGAGTGAGGAGGGTTTGGATCTCGGCGCGAAAAACGAGGAGGCCGCCGGTGAGCCCGATCACGACGAGGCCCAGTCCGGCGATGAGGCCGAGCCAGGAGTGAAATTGCCAAAGGCGCTTGCGCATGGAGGTCGGGAAAGGTCGAGGGGATGAAACGCGGACGCCGGGAGCCCGTCTGGTCGGACGGATTCCCGGCGTAGTTGAAAATTGGTTACCAGCGATAGGTGACGGAACCGACGACCTTGCGGCGCATTCCGAACCAGCTGTCGCCGCGCGAGAGGCTCGTCGCGATGTATTCCTTGTCGAAGAGGTTGCTCGCGTTGACCGCGTAGGTCCAAGGACCGCGCTGGTAGGAAACGAGTCCGTCCCAAAGGGTGTTGGAAGGGGTTTCCGTGGCCTTGTTGCCCGTGCCGTCTTCGGTCAAGCCGACATGGCGGACGCCGAGACCGATGCGCAGGCCGGGCAGGCCGAGTTGGTCGAACCTGTAGACGACCCAGGCGGAGGCGGCGTGCTCGGGGACGCCTTGGAGCTGCTGGTCGAGCGCCGGGTCGCCGGCGACGCTGCTCTTGCTGACGTGCGCGTCGGTGAACGTGTAGTTGGCGAGCAGGTCCCACGATTCGAAGCGGGCGGCGAATTCGACCTCGACGCCGTTGACGGTGACCTCGCCTTGTTGCACGGAGAAGCCGACGTTGACGGGGTCGTCGCCGAGGCGGTTGGTTTCCTTGAGCGTAAAGCCGGCGAGGCCGGCGGAGAAACGACCGTTGACTGGCGCCCATTTCAATCCGGCTTCGAGTTGCTCGCCGCGGCTCGGTTCGAAACCGTTGCCGGCGAAATCGACCCCGCCCACGCCTTGGAACGACTCGGAGTAGCTCAGATATGGCGACCAACCACCGTCGGCGAGATAGATGAGGCCGATGCGACTGGTGACGGCATCGTCGTCGTAGCCGGTGCCGCCGGTGACGGTGGATTCGATGTGGTCGTAGCGAAGCCCGGGTACGAATACCCAGCGTTTGTTGAACTTGATCTGATCCTGAAGGGTGAAGCCGTATTCGTTCGACCGGACGCGGTCGGTGGGACCGAAGTTGACCGCAGGCTTGGGGAACGTGCCGTAAACCGGGTCGTAGACATCGAGCGGGGTGGCGGCGCCGTCGTCGCTGAGGATCTCGTTGACGGACCACAACACATCCGCGCCGAGCAGCACGGTGTGCTCGAACCGATCGTGTTCGAAGCGACCGACGAAATTGAGATTGGCGTTGGCGACGTCCGTGGTCGTGCGGCTGGCATACCAGGTGCGGTTGAGGGAGCGATTGTCGGGCAGGAAGCCGCCTTCCCAGAAGTTGGCATACATGCCGAGGAGGTCGCCATCGACGTGGTCGTAGCGGGCGTTGTGCGACAGCGACCACGTATCGTTGATTTTATGTTCGAAGCTGTAGCCGACGCGGTAGCGGGTGCCCTCGTATTTGTCCCAGTCGGGTTCGCCGATGAAGGTGTCGTCCGGAATGGGACCGTTGGGGGCGTCGAAGATCATGCCGACCCACGGGAAGAAGCCGGTGTTGTTGTTGCTCCAGTCGTGCTGGTATTCGGTGAGGAGCGTAAACGAAGTGTCCTCATTCGGGCGCCAGGTGAGCGAGGGGGCGATGAACTGACGCTCATCCTTGGTGTGGTCCACCTGGGTGTCGCTGTCCTTGATGAGGCCGACGACGCGGTAGAGCACGGTGCCGGAGGCGTTCACCGGACCGGTGGAGTCAAAGGAGAACTGTTTGTGCTCGAAGGATCCGTATTGGACGGAAACCTCGTTGGCGCGAGTGACCTGCGGGGTTTTGGAGACGAGATTGACGACGCCGCCGGGTCCGTTTTGGCCGGCCATGACGGAGCTGGGACCGCGCAGGACCTCGACTTGGGCGAGGCCGTAGGGTTCGTCACGGACGTTGCCCCAGTAGCCGCTGAGGGGGCGGCGCAGGCCGTTGAGGAGCGTGGAGCCCTCGCTGCCGCCGCGGAGGGTCCACCAGTCGCCGCGGTTGTCCAAGCCATACATCTCGGAGCGCACGCCGGCGGAATAGCGGAGGACTTCCGACATGTTTTGGGCGTTCTGGTCGCGAATCTGGGTTGCGGTGATGACCGAGATGGATTGCGGCGTCTCGTTGAGCGGCGCACCGGTTTTGGTGCCGATGGAGCTGCGGGCGGCGACGTAACCGGGGCGCGCCTCCTCGGTGACCTCGACCGGGGCGAGCGTGACGACGTCGTCTTTTTTACCGTCGACGGGGGGCGCGTCGTCGGTTTGGGCGGACAGGCGTGCGAGACCGGTCAGCGCGCTCGAAAGCAGGACGAGGCGAATGGTAGTGCTAGTTGAATACATGATGGAAAATGCGGGCAAGGCGGTGGCCAGGAGCCGCCGAGCGACCAAACTCGGCGGCCATGTTGACTTGTTGACCTTTGACCTGACCTGACGACGTCCGCCCTGTGGGCGGACGTAAGGGGAGTTGTGCGTTACGTGACGATCAGGCGGCGACGATCTCGCCGATCAGCGGGAACAGGCGGTCGGCCCATGCCGTGTAGGTGTCCTCGAAATCGAGGTCGGCCTCGGTTCGGGGAAGAACCGGAGTGGCGCCCAGCGCAGTGAGGCGTTCATCGAGTTTGCGGGCAAAACCGTTGAAGTCGGAGTAGTCGCGATCACCGAGTCCGAGAATGGCATAACGGAGTCCGGAAAGATCGAGCTGCGCCTTTTCGAGATCGTAGTGGAAATCGGTCGCGTCGCTCGGCGGCTCGCCATCGCCCCACGTGCTTACGACGAACAATGCGAGCGTGTATGTGGCGAGATCGGCGGGCTTGAGCCGGGAGATGTTTTGAAGCGTGGCGGCGGACCAGCCCTCGGCGACGGCGCGTTCGTGGGCTTGATGGGCGAGGGACTCGGCGTTGCCGGTTTCGGTGGCATAGAAAATGGAGAGGGCGGGCTTGCTCATGGAAGGAAATCTGGAAAGGCGGGTTTGGTTCTTTCCCTTTCCTCTTAATCTTTATCTTTCGTCAGGAAGATCGGGGCGGGGGCGGAGGGCCGGGACGGAGGGAGAAGGATTAAGATAAAGAGGAAAGAGAAAGAGGGGACGCGGAGGACTGGCGGTTCTTCGGTGTGTCGGTTCAGAATACCGAAACGACCCGGAGGATTGCTTGCCGATCCTTGCTCCAAGTTTGCGGATCCTTGCGACGCGGTGGACATCAGGCGCTGCGCTGGCGGCTTCGAGGTTCGGTCGGCTCAAAGGCTTGGGCGCCTTGGATGAGCACGCTGATGCGGGAGCCGGGCAAAAAGCAGGCAAGGCGGCAGGCGAGACACCAAACGGGATGTTGCGATGCGGCGAGGGCTGCGGGGAGGTGCAGCGTGAGGACGGATTCGTTGGCGCCCAAGGTGGGCTCGTGGTGGCCGATGCGCAGCGTTTTGGGTTTAAGCTGCAGGCCGAGATCCCGAGCGCAAAGGAGGGCGACCTCGGCCAGTGCGGCGGCGTGGGAGGAGCGCAAGGCGACGATTTCGCAGAGGATGGGCGCGGGTGAAGACATGATCGAAGCGCGGCGAGGTGCGCGCATCGTCATTATGCGAATTCGGCGGATGAAATTGCTTACCCGCTCTTGCGGAAAACTTACCCGTTGTTGCGGGATGGCCAATGGCGCCTGGCACGAGCGGCGGTCCCAGAGGAAGAGATAAGGGAATGACAACGTTCTGCGATGAGCGCCACTCACTCTGTCTGTAAATACCCCGTCTTTGATCAAAAATACCTTCACTCATTGTCTCCGGAATTTAATGTTCTCCGTCGTAATGAGACTACCCACCCCATATCCCACACAGACCAGCGCCGTCTCCGCCTTCCCCAAGTATGCAAGACGTTCCACCCTTCTCGTCGCCGCGCTTTCGGCGTTGGGTCTCGCCGGCTTTGGCGTGGAGGCGAAGGCGCAGACGGAGCCGGTTACGGTTACGATGGACGTTACGAACCAGACTTGGACGACGGCATCCGCGTGGTCGGATGATCAGGTCCCCCATTCGGATGCCGACTATGTTGTGGGTGTTGGTTTCGTGGTGCGGACGCCAACGAGTGGTTCGAATACGTTTGGTGGCAAGTCGCTGAGATTGTCAGGGCAATTAAACTTGGGCTCGGGAAACGGGACCACGACTACGATCAACAGCTTTACGCTGCAAAGCGGCGGCGTGATCGTAAACGCTACGGGTAGTTCCTCCCAGACCCTCGCCGGTAGCAGTCTTAACGTTGTCGGGACCGGATTCATCAAGAGCACCGGTACCACTGCCTCGACCGGAAATAATAGAAATATTAACGTCGATTCCCTGATCAGCGGAGGGTCGGGCGCCACGCTCCACTTTCTTCGTCAAGGCACGTTCACCGTCACTAACATTGCCAACGACTTTGCCGGAACTTGGAAGGTCGGAGGATCGGCCACGGTGGCTGGTATCGATGGCGGACCAGGGACCGTCAGCAACAACTCCACCACCATCTCGACTTTGTCGGCGATCAACGGCGATGTCTCGGGGGTGAATAGCAGCTTGGGAGTGAACGCCAGTGTCGTTCTCGACCACTGGAGCCGCTTCAACGTTGGCTTTGATTGGAGCACCACCGGTTCGCTGACGCTTAAAAACAACGATGGCGCGACCAACGCCGTTATTATGAAGCTCGATCATAATTTCAGCGTAGGTTCGTTGTCGGTTGCCGGGTCTTCTCCGCTCGCGGCGGGAACGTATGACTACTCCGACCTTTTCGCTGCCGGCTTCGGCGACTACTTCACCGACGACGGCGGCACCATCACCGTTGTCCCCGAGCCTTCCACCGCCGCGCTTGTCGCGGGCGGGTTGGTCGCAGGCGTCATCCTCCTGCGTCGTCGGCGACGGGGTTGAGCCCGGCAAGGCGATTCTCATCCGGGCTATCCTCTTCGGAGCAGACTGGGGGCCTGCGCTACTTGCGGAGGAGGGTGCTGGGAGGGTGGCCGTGGTGTTCGGTGAAGGCGCGGGAGAACTGGCCGAGGCTTTGGTAGCCGACGGCGAGGGCGGCTTCGGTGACGTTGGCCTGGCCGGCGCGCAGCAATGCGGCGGCGTGGTCGAGGCGCAGGCGACGGAGATGCACGGTCGGACCGTGGCCGAACTCGGCGGTGAAGAGACGGCTGAGGTGCGAAGGGCTGCTATGCGCGGCGGCGGCGAGTTCGGGCAGGCCGATGGGATCGGCGAGATGCGCGGCCATGAAATCAAGCACGGCGCGGAGCGCGGGGTGAAGTACGCGCGCGGTCGTGGAGGCATGGCGCGAGTCGGCCGGCGGCGGAAGGATGAGGGTGAGCAGTTCGATGAGTTTCCCGGTACTCCAAAGGCTGCGGAGGGCGGGGGCGACCGGGCAACTGCGCAGGGCGAGGAGGAGCGTCTGCATCGACGGGGTGAGTAGTGCCGGGCCGTGGACCGGGCCGCGCGAGGGAACGGGCAGCAACGGATGAAACGCGGCGGGAAGAATGGCCGGTTGGAAGCGCCAGACGAGCAGGTCGGCGGGACGCACCGTGGCCGGGCGCAGCGTGATGGGACCCACGGGAGCGAACCAGGCGAACTGGTGGGTTTCCACGTGCCAGGCCAGATCGGCGTGGAAGCACGAGACGCGTCCTTGAAGGCTGAGGAGCAGCAGGTGTCCGAGGGGGGCGGCCGCGGAGTGGGGCAGCACGAGGCCATCCGCCGGGAGGCGGAGTTCGGCGAGGTGCTGGGGAGAGGCGACATCGCCGGAGAGCGTGCGAGCATCCGGCGGGAACATGGCGGTAACGAAGATATATCAGCCGTCGGACAACCCTGTCCGCGGGTGCGAGTTTACGAAAAGAGGAGGAAGGAGGAGAGTGGGCGGGTGAAGGAGGTGAGAGACTACTTGACCTGCTTTCTGAGACTTAATCTCACTGGCTTCAAATGTTATTTTAATATTGGGTCTCAATTTCAAGTGAGTGGATGGGGGTGGGGTGCCCATGGGTGGCGAATAGTAAATTTGCGGTGCTCCCGGGGTGGCGGGGATTGGGCCTTGCGATGGGGGCGGGAGCGGGGCAGTCACGGGGCTTTACATGAGTGATTCTCAGACCCCCGATCTTTCCCAGTTACAAAATGACGCGCAGACGACCCTGCGCCTGGCCGAAGAGGCTTGGAAATCCCAGGACCCGGCGCGGTTGATCGCGATTTTAAAGGAATGCGATCGCATCCTGCAGGCCTTGCCGCCCGAGCCGTCCGTCAATGGCGCGCTGGTGCCGAATCCGTCGGATGCGTTGGCGAAGGAACGTGCTGGTCTGTGGCTTTGGCGGGGCCGCTTGCTGGTGATGGCGGACAAGCCCGATGCGGTGGTGCAGGGGTTGCACAGTCTCGACCAGGCGATTCTTCGGCTGCGTACGGTGACCGATCGCGAGGGCGCCGACGAAGGAATGGCGATTGCGTGGATGAATCGGGGAAGCGGGCTCTTCAGGCTCGAATCGCGTGAGGCGCTGGCCGAAGCCGTGCGCAGCTATGATCAGGCCATCGAGTTGCTGGAGCGGGCTCCCGAGCGCATGCGCAACGCGCTGGGCGCATCGTGGATGAACCGCGGCGTGGGGTTGATGAACCTCGAGCACGTCACGGAAACCAAAGAGGCGACCGCCGCGCGGCTGGCCGAAGCGGTCAAGTCGCTCGAAAAAGCGATCGCCGTGCTGGAGCCCTTGGCGTCCAACGAGCCCGCGGCGCAGCATAACCTCGCGTCGACCTGGTCCAACCTTGGCATGCTGCGCGCGCGGCTGGAGGACCCGGCGGGTGCGGTGGCGGCGCATCGTAACGCCGTGGACTTGTTTCGTCCCCTCGCGACGGGGGGAGCTCCCGGCGAGGTTTTTGAACTGGCGGCGCGGTTGTATAACCTCGGGCAGGCGTGCGGCGCGGCCGGCGATACGCGGGAGGCGCTGGCCGCGGGACGCGAGGCGCTCGTGCACGCCGCCTTGGTGGAGACGCGCGATCCCCAGGCGATGGAACTCGTGTTGCGCATCCGCCATGCGCTGTGCGTGGTGCTGGGCGGTCAGCTGGCCGCCTCGCGCACGAAGGCCGAAGATCCCGACCGCGGCGCGCGACTGGAAGAGGCGGGCGACTTGGTCGAGGACGGGCTGGCGGCGCTGAAGGCCCAGGGGCCTTCAACCGAAGGCGTCGCGGCGGCGGGCGCGCGGTTGTACGAGTTTGGCGCGTGGCTTTATCGGACCCAGCAGCCGCAGTTCCTCGGAGAGTTTCTGCTCGATCATCTCGGCGAGGACAAGATGCGGGCGCAGATCGCGGCGGCGGCGGTGCAGGCGGCGCGTCAGGCGTTCGTGCAGCGCGGTTTCAACGACAGCACGCACGGCGGCATGGACCGGGTGCTCGATATCCTGCAGGAGCTGGGCGAGGTGGAGACGAAGGTGAAGGCCCTGGGCGCCGCAGGCTGAGCGCGCGGACGGCGTCGGGGCGGAACCGGGTAATTGAAACATGAATACGAAACCGCCCGTCACCGTGCTGTGTGGATTTCTGGGCGCGGGAAAAACCACGCTGCTCAATCATCTGCTTCGCCAGGCGGAGGGCCGGCGTTGGGCCGCGGTCGTCAACGACGTGGCGGCGATCAACATCGACGCGGCGGTCGTGCGCGCCGGCGCGGAGACGGCGGCGACCCGCGACGTGGTCGAACTGGGCAACGGTTGCGTGTGTTGCTCCAGCAAGGACGAACTGGCCGAGACCGTCGCCGAACTCGCGGCGGACGGCCGCTACGGGCGCGGTTACGATCACATCCTGGTGGAGACGACCGGCGTGGCGGAGCCGCGCGGCATCGCGAATCTGTTTACGCGAAAGAACCCGTTTGGGCGCACGCTGGGGGATTTTGCGACGTTGTCCGCATTGGTGAGCGTGATCGACGCGGCGATGTTCCTGCGCGAATGGCGGTCGTCGCGCGAACGAATCGGTGGACGCGAGCAAGTCGCGGGGACACGACGGCCGGTGTTCGAGTTGATGATCGAGCAGGTGGAGTGCGCCGATGTGCTGGTCATCAACAAGTGCGACCTTGTTGACGAGGCTGAGCTTGTGAAGGCGGAGGAGACTTTAACGGGACTGAATACGAGGGCCGAAATTCTCCGGACGGAACGTGGGCAGGTGGCGAGCGAGTTGTTGTTGGGACGGGTGCGGTTTGACGCGGCGGAGACATTAAAATCGGCTCGCTGGGTGCGTGAATTGAACCGCGTGGGAAAGGCGGCGACAGGTGCAGGCGGTGCGGCTGGAGACCCGACGACCCCTTCGGGTCTGACGACATTCGAACCGATCAGACCCGACGGGGTCGTCG
>JANJTQ010000247.1 GCA_024711005.1 Opitutaceae bacterium
GGTGGACGGCGACCTCCGGGTGCCGTTGAGACCGTCCGCCAGCGAAACGCGCTCGGATCATCCAAGCGGAAACAAACTTCAGGGTATTGAATCCGTAACGATAAACTGCGGGATGCAGATTGGCCGGGGCCACCCCTGCATATGAATCGCGAGAGTCGCAGATCACCTGCGGAGCCCTGAATGAAAAAACGCCAACTTCCCTCTTGCTCCGCCCCGCAAAAGCCTGAACAAACTTATCTTTCCGCCGTTCGCCCGATGCGCCCGGCAGACCTTCACGCATGCATAGTTTTTCCGAGCAGTGTCTCGACATGGCCCGATCGATTCTCGGGCATAATTTGGATTCCATCCAACCCGACGGCAGCATCCTGCCGGCTCCCGGCGAGGAACCCCGTGCCGACGAACCCGGCCACGTCGCTTACGCCCTCGGCGAATACTATCGCATCACCGGTGAAACCACCCTCAAGGGCTACGATCTCATCGATCTCACCGCCCGTTGCGTGACCGCCCAGATGTTCACCGAGCCGGCCACCGAGAACGGTCTCGCCTACGCCGCCCTCGGCCTCCTCTGTTTCGGCCCCTCCAAGGAACGCAATCCCGTCTGGGAACGCCTCGTCGAAGAGACCCAGGTCCGCATCGACAAGCAGCTCCTCCACCGCAGCGACCACGACAACCACTGGCAGGCGTTCAACGTCGCCAAAGCCGTCGCCCGCTACTCCTTCGGTCTTTCCAAAAAAGACGAAACCTCGCGGCTCATCGAGCGCATGGTTGAGCGCATCAACCACACCAGCTCCACCGGTTTCTTCGACGACTCGACCCAGGGCCTCGGCGGCAACTTCAATCTTTATGGCGTGATGACCTTCGTGTTCGTCCGCTCCGCCCTCCAACTCCACGCCAACAGCGGTGTGCGTGACCGCAAGCTCCCCACCCTCCGCACCTACGCCGAGAAATACCTGAAGATCATGCCCGACCTCGTCCGCCAGGACGGTCTCGGCTGGGCCTTCGGTCGCGCCGCCGGCGCCTATGGCCAGATGCACTGCATCAGCCTCGTGCTCCAAGGCCTCCGCGATGGCTGGATCCTTGAGGATCAGAAACCGAAATATTTCGACCTCCTCCGCCGCCTGTTCGTGTTCTTTTACCAGACCTATCTGGACCAGGAGCACGGCTTCCTTGATCTCCGCGACGAAGAGCGCACCGCCTACGGTCATCACACGACCCGCATGGCCAACTTCGATGCCGCCCGTTATCTGTGCCAATGGGCGCGTCTCGCCAAGACCGTGCAGGTGCCCGCCGGCGGCCCGAAGTTCGAGCCGACCCGCACCGTTGGTCGCTTTGTCATTTTCGACAAATCCAACCGCAAGGAGCAGGGCCTCTTCCTCTATCGTGACGCCGAGAGCGGCCTCCACGCGCAGATCCCCCTCATCAGTTCCGGCACCAGCCTCACCAGCGACTCGCTGCCCTTCCCTCACTGCCCCGGCGTGTTCGACTGGCCGAATAACATCTACGTGCCGCTGATGCTCCCCGAGCTCACGTTCAACACCGGCGGCGTCGAGCAGGTCACCCTGCCCGCATTTTACGGCAAGAACTGCGTCACCGGACTCGGTCTGCGCAACAGCTTTTACTTCCGCTACGAACAGCCCGAGCTGATCAACACCAAGGAAGAGATCCTCAAAAATCTCGGCACCGTAAAGGTGCAGTGGAACTTCGCCGGACCGAAGATCAGCGCCGAGTTCACCTACACGGTGAAGCAGCAAGTCGAGCTCACCAAGTTCCGCTACGTGCTCGCCATCGCAGCGCCCCACTCGAAATACCATGTCGGCAGCGCCATCGCGCTCGGTGCCGAAGGCCATCGCTGCACCGTGCAGAAGGATGACTTCCAAGGTGTCTGGCAGGAAACCGAAGTCGTCAGCACCGACCCGGTCTACCGCACGAATTACGGAAAGATTCACTACCTGCAGTACCTCGTTCGCGACCACCCGTTGGTCATGCGCCCGGGCCAAAGCTACCGCCTGGTGGTCAACTTCGAGCCCGACATCGTCCACACGGAAAACTGATACTAGTCGCTAGTTGCTAGAATCTAGTAGCTAGCCGCCTCTGTCATGCTCTCCCGCCGCATCATCCCCTGCCTCGACGTCCACGGCGGCCGCGTCGTCAAGGGCGTGAAGTTCCTTGAGCTGCGCGATGCCGGCGATCCCGTCGAATCGGCCAAGGCCTACGACATGCAAGGCGCCGACGAACTCGTTTTCCTCGATATCACCGCCTCCAGCGATGGACGCGGCATCATGCACGACGTCGTCGCCCGCACCGCGGAACAGTGTTTCATGCCGCTCACCGTCGGCGGCGGACTTCGCTCGATCGAAGATATCGAGCGCATGCTCAAAGCTGGAGCCGACAAGGTTTCGCTCAACACCTCCGCGATCAAAGATCCTCAGCTCATCGCCGACGCGTCGAACCGCTTCGGTGCGCAATGCATCGTGGTCGCGATCGACGCGCGACGTGAACCGGATGGCAAATCCTGGCGCGTCTTTACTCACGGCGGACGCAATCCCACGGACCTCGACGCGATCGCGTGGGCCAAACGTGCGGTCGAACTCGGTGCCGGCGAAATCCTCCTCACGAGCATGGACCGCGACGGCACGAAGATTGGCTACGACTGCGAACTCACGCGAGGCGTGAGCGATGCCGTCACGGTACCCGTAATCGCCAGCGGCGGTGCAGGAGAACTCTCCCACTTTGCCGACGCCTTGGATCAAGGCCGCGCCAGCGCGGTCCTCGCCGCGAGCCTCTTCCACTTTGGCACCTTCACGATTTCCCAAGTGAAGGACTACCTCGCAAGCCACAACGTCCCCGTCCGCCGGTAAGCGAATCCCGTAGTGGAAGCGCGGGAGTGCTTTCGTTCTCCGACTCGTTCCCCTACTGGTTGGAGCGCCCTGTCGCTCAATCACCGACGACTCGATTCGTACTCCCCCTCGCGGCGTCGTCGCCTTACCCCGTGCCTCGCCTTCCGCACATGACATCAGCCGCTCCCGCTCCTCGCCGCCTTCTGTCAATTGAATGGAGCGATGCGTCTTCGTTTGATCTCTTTCCCCGCCTTCAAGCAGGTCAACTGCCGGCGGCCGCCCGCCTCATCGCCTCCGGTCGGGTTAAAACCATTTCGCCGGATACTGCCTGCGGATGGGACCTGCCGACATTCGCCTCCGACCTCAGCTCAATCGGCATTGAGCCCCTGACTCTGGGCCGGCACTCCGACCACCTCTCCAGGGTGGATGCGGACGAACTCGATCCGTGCGTGTATCAATTCTTCCCCGCCGATTCCGCCGCGTTCCCGTTGCTCGCCGAAGCGCTCGCCCGCCTTTATTCGGCGCACAACGCAGCCTTTCACCACCTTTGCAAGAAACCCGTCCCGCGCTTCCTCGACATTCGCTATACGCTCCTCGCCGATATCGGCCAAGCCTACGCCGGGTCGCGGTATTTACCGGAAGCACGCCTGGCCGCGTTCCGCTTGCTCGATCTCCTTCTCAAGGACCTGCGTCACCACGCGGGCGACGACATCTCGATTTACTTTCGCTCTCCGGGATCGCCTGCCGGCTCCGGCTTCATCGCTTTCCACGACCCCTCGAAACGCCCTGACGAACAACCACCTTTGCCGGTTGAAGGCACACTGCGTCCGTTGATCGCCTCGCTGCTGGGCCTCTGCCCCACTTCTCTCGCGGTTCGCCAAGGACTCGCCATGCCACTCGACGCCACCTGGCTCCAGCCGCAGATCCCGCCAGCCGCCCGGCTCCACGTCACACCGCCCGCTATCGAGAGATCCCGGCTTCACGTGCGCCTCGCACGATTCGAAGACCACCAGCGACTCACCGCCCGCTTTCCCACCACCCCGTGGTCAGCCGAAAACCTCTCCGTCCTCGGTTTCGCCAACTCGTCGGAAAGCCACCTCCTTGGTGCCGCTTCGATTACCGCGCAAGGCGGACTCACCTTCCAACTGGCACCCGAGGGCGTTCCGGTCGCTTCCCGGCTGTTGGAAACGCTGATCGGACAGGCCCGGTTACGCACCTTGGTCACGCTCACGACCCTCAACGAAATCCCGGTCGATGATCCCCGACAGGCCGCACTCCTGTCTGCGGGCTTTCAGGCCTTCAGCACCGTCACACTCTGGAAATTGCCGGTCGAAACCATGCTTCACCGCGCGCGCCGGATGGCACCGCCGTCAAGCGGCCGCTGGACCTGGCGCCCCGCGACTCCCGCGGATGTTGCCTACTGGCTGGGACGCCCCGAAGCGCGCGACCTCCTCTCGCCCCAAGTGGTATTTTGTCCCGATCTGAGCATCGTCGCGGAAATCGACGGGCGCCCGGGCGGACTCGTGCTCATCCAGCGCCTCGCCAAAGCCGCCGTCCTCAACCTCCTCTTCGTGTCCGACGAAGTCCGAGCCGCCGGCGGCGGCATCACGCCGCTAATGATGCGCGGACCTCACGCGCTGCGCCTGGCCGGCATCGAAGAGATTGTTTTCACGACCGACGACACCCGTCGCGAAGCGATCGCCTTCGCCAAGCGCTGCGGCGGAGTGAGCTTGCGCCGACATCACCGTTTCCGCCTCACGCTTTGAACGAAACAGTCTCGGATTCGTCGTACGCTCATATGCACTTGTTATCAGGCGAATAAGTTGTCCTTGTTCCCGTCTGTGAAAAAATCCTCCGCCTCAGCCAACCAATTCTTGAGCCTCGTGCGACTCGCCGTCCCGGCGTCCGCCACGTTCGCCGGCACGCACGCCGCCGCAGCGGTCGTCTACACCGATGCAACCGCAACCATTCCGTTCAACGCCGGCACCATTTCCTTGGACCTCGGTGACGGCTTTGGCGGCCAAGGTGCGATCTCCACCAGTGAAGCTCTCCCTGGCCACGACTTTTCGCTCAACTACTCGGCGTCGGATCCGGCAAAACCCCAGATCGTCGCGAGCGCCTCAGACGGGGCAATTTCCTCCTTTGGCTCCCCAGTCACCAACAACGCGCGCCAGTTCGCCTCAGATGCCACGATCGACGCCTCGCTCTTTAATAGCTCAACGACTTCCACCGTTATCTATGACCCCAACAGCAGCACGGGGATTTCCGAATGGCAGCCGGGCGAAACCGGTTATCTGGCCGTGAAATTCGTCACGGGAGGATCCGATACCCATTATGGCTGGATCGACCTGACACTCGGCAACGACCAATCCCTGACCGTCAACGGCTTTGCTTACGAAAGCACTGGGGGCCAGGCTATCGTCGCCGGTGCCGTCCCCGAGCCGGCCACGGCTGGGTTGGTCACCGCGCTGCTCGCCGGCTCCGCCGCGCTCTACCGCCGCCGCCAAAAGACAGCCTGAGCCCTCGCGAATTCCTCGCTTTCCAGGCGGACCCGTGTCCGGACCGCCTTTTCGTGTCATTATCCCCGGCCGACCAAGGCAGGCCTTCAGATTGTCGGAGCGTTCGGCAAAGTACCGTCCAGCGTGGACGCAGGCAGGCACTTAATTTTGGGGACAGCACCTGGCGTCCAGAAGCAACACCACTGCACCCCATCCGCTGCGCCAATGGCGCGGGGTCCGGGCGCTTAAAAATGTACAAATTCAGGGGAACATAATTGATATCGGGCCTCGATACTGCTTATCCGCCTTCTTACAAATCATGCTCATCCATTGGATTCCGCTTTTATGCGGGCTACTTTTCGGCCTGATACCGCCCAAGCTATTGATCAATAGTGAATGTCGCTACCTGCGGTTCGATGCCGTCTGGACCCGGATCGCCAAGTCCAAGAAGTCGGGACAGCGGCGGCGCCGTTGGTGGAAACTTCCCTTGGTTTGGATCGATCCGATCCGCGGATATTTCGTGGCCACTCAGCTGGCCGAAGCGTTCGACTACACGGACGTGGCGACGACGACACAAAAAATCCTTACGATCCTGACGACGTTCCTGGCGTTGTTTGTTGTGCTCTGGGTGCAAACCTGCGGCCGACGTCAAGAAGGCGAGACGCTGTCTCCCACCGGTTTCTTGGGCGGCATGATGATCGGCCTGCTTCCGTTGGTGGTGGCGTTGTCCGCAATCGTGACCGGCGTTTCGACTGCGGTGGCGATGAACAAATTCATGCCCGGCTACATCGTCGCCTCGTTGATGACGGCGGGCATCGGCTATCTCTTCCTCGGGACCAGTGTCTGGCTGCCCTTGTACACGGTCTTGGTGGCGGGTCCGCTGCTTATCAGTTGGATGCGCCGCACCAGCCTGGTCATGCCCGTGCGGTGCTAGTGGCTGGTGGCTAGTAGCTAGTAGCTAGTGACTAGTGGCTAGGAACCAATTGCGCTCGTTCTCGTTCTCTTAATCGTGAGGACCTGTCGCTTCGCTCGGTAACTCGTTCTCTCCTGCGGAGCTTTTCCGTCATGGCCGTCTTTTTGTAGCGTGTAGCCCGTGCCAGGCGTGCTCCGTGGATCCACCCTGATTTCGAACCACGCGGCCGGCACGGCCGCGGCTACAACTTTATCTGAACCCTCGGACTAGTGGCTAGTGGCTAGTAGCTAGTGACCAGTGACCAGTGGCCAGCCAGCTCTTCACCGCGGCGAGCGAGCGGGTGTTGAGGACTTGTTCTTTCGTCAACCAGCCTTTCCGCGCGGAATTGATGCCGGCGCCGACATGGCTGAGACCGGCGGTTTCGTGGGCGTCGGGATTGATCGCGCAGAGCAGGCCGCGTCCGGCCGCCTTGCGCCAGTGGCGCCAGTCCATGTCGAGGCGCCAGGGGCTCGCGTTGAGTTCGATCACCACGCCGTTCGCAATGGCCGCATCGACGATCTTGGTCACATCCACCTGGTACCCTTCGCGCCGGAGCAGGAGACGTCCGGTGAGGTGACCGAGCATCGTGGCATGCGGATGCTCGATCGCGCGAATGATGCGCGCGGTCATGTCGGCGGAGGACTGATTGAAGACGTTGTGAACCGAGACCACCACGTAATCGAGCGCCGCCAGGACGGCATCGTCAAAGTCGAGCCGTCCATCGGGAAGGATGTCACACTCGGTGCCGGCGAAGACGTGGGTTTTGAAACGCCCCGAGGCATTGAGCGCCCGGATCTCGGCGACTTGGGCGGCAAGCCGTTCTTCGTCGAGCCCCTTGGCCTGAAAACTGGATTTCGAGTGGTCGGCGATACCGAGGTAATCCCAGCCGAGCGCCTCGGCGGCGGCGGTCATCTCGGACAGGGTGTTGCGACCGTCGGAGGCGGTGGTGTGGTTGTGAAACGCGCCGCGCAGATCGCCGACCTCCACCAGGCGGGGAAGTTCGCCCGCCTCGGCCGCTTCGATCTCGCCCAGCCCTTCGCGCAATTCCGGCGGAATAAAATGAAGACCCAACACGGCAAAAAGCTCCGCCTCGGACGCGACGGGAGCGGACGGGGACGCAGGCGGCGAGACCTGAGACTTGAGACCTGAAACCTGAGCCGACTGCACTTTGGCCTTCACCGTTTCATCGCCTTCCGCGGGCACCAGACCCCACTCCGAGAGGGACAGGCCGCGGGCGAGTGCACGCTGGCGCATCTGGACGTTGTGGTCCTTCGACCCGGTGAAGTGGTGCAGGGCAAAGGCAAATTGCTCCACGGGCACGAGACGCAGGTCGGCTTGCAGGCCGCTCTCAAAGCGCACGCTGGCCTTGGTCTCGCCGCGCGCGGTCACCTCTTTTACGCCGGGCTGCGAAACAAACCATTCGACCACGGGCACGACATCGGTCGCCGCCACGATGAAGTCGAGATCGCCCACGGTCTCCATGCCGCGTCGCAAGCTGCCGGCCGCCTCGGCGCGCGCCACCTGCGGCAGGGCGCGCAGGCCCGCTACGATGGGCGCGGCGACCGCCTGCGCCTCCCACCAGAGATGCCGTTTACCGTAGGCTTCACGATTGCGGATGCCGGCGAGGATTTTCTCCTGCGATTTTTCACCGAAGCCGGCGAGCGCGGCCACGCGACCATCGGCGCAGGCGGCGGCCAGGCCTTCGATCGTGGTCACCCCCAGTTGATCGTGAACGGCCTTGATCTTTTTCGGACCGAGTCCGGGCACCTCCAGCATCGCGACCAGACCGGGTTCGATGGAGGCCTTGAGTTTTTCGAAAAACTCCAGCCGTCCCGTGGTGTGCAGTTCGCCGATCTTCTGGGCCAGAGCGTCACCGATGCCTTTGACCGATTTCAGCCGCTCCTCGCGGACGAGGGTATCGAGTTCCTCCTGTTCGATGGATTCAAGGACGCGGGCGCCGGACAAGTAGGCGCGGGTTTTGAAGGGATTTTCGCCTTTCAGTTCCAGAAGGGTGCCGATCTCGGTGAGCACGTCGGCGATCTCGTTTTTATTCATGGGAAGCGGTGACGGAGTTGAACCATTGATGGGCGGGAGAAGGCACTCATAAAAATTGCGGAGTCCGTCACCTGTGCGCCCGGCGTCCGAGGTGGAGACCCGACGACCTCGTCGGGTCGGTCGGGGGCGCGCGCCGATCAAGCCCGACGAGCACCGCACTACGTTTTACCGGAGGTCTCGCCCGCTCCTCCGATTTTTGCGTCTTCTGGTGCTTTTTGTGGCCAATCCCGGCCCGTTAAGTCCGACTCATCAACATGCCCTTCGCCTACTCTCGCACTGTGCACTTTCCCGACACCGACGCCGCCGGCGTGGTGTTTTTCGCGCGTTATCTGTCCATCTGCCATGAGGCCTACGAAGAGGCGCTGGCGGCAGCCGGCGTACCGCTGGGGACATTTTTTGCCGATCACGGCGTGGTCGTACCCATCGCCAAAAGCGAGGCGAGCTACCTGCGCCCGCTTCTGTGCGGTGACAAACTCCGCATCGAGGTGACTCCGCGGTTGCTCACGGAAAACAGCTACGCGCTTGATTACGTGATCTGGAAGCTCGGCACCGGCGGCGGCGCGGTCAAACGCGCGGCGGTGGTTCGCACGGAACACGTGTGCATCTCATCGGGAACCCGCGAACGCCTTCCCCTCCCCGCCTCTCTCGCGGCCTGGGTGCAGGCGGGATAGCGAAGGGATTGATCGGCTGGTTCGCTTCGCCAGCTACCTTCGGGATTTTTCATCGCCGTATTTGCCGGTGGGCTCGGCGACGGCGTGGTGTTTCGATTTCCCTGCCGCGTTTTTTTGACGTGAGACGAATTCCGCTGCCTGCTCAAGCCAGCGAAGCCGGGCCGCCGGCGTCATCTGATCAAAGCAGGTGTGCCCATCGAAATCTCCAGGTTGGCTCCTTTGGAGCGCGGCCCAGTCACTGCTCGATGCCAGCGGTGGCGATTGCGGGTTTTCAGCGTCCATTACTTCGTAAAAATTCAATATCCAATGCGTCTTTCGCGCGTGGAGGCTAGATCGCCAACTTGATCGCCAGCAGCCGCGCTCGATTGATAATTCGAACAGCCATACCCTCCACCTCGACCTGCTCAGAATCCGGCAGGAGAGACTCATAAGCCGGGTCCGCTTTCAAAAAAATATCCACGTGACGAATAGGTCGGCGTCAGAAAGCGCCTTAAGAATTTCCGTGTATGGACCCATTGTTTTCGCCCGGATCAAGATGTGTCGTCACCCGCGTAAGTCGAACACCCGCTCGCGCAGGGTGGCCCGGTTCACCTTGCCTTGCGCGTTGCGCGGCCAGCGATCGATGGCAACGTACCGCTTCGGGTGTTTGAAACCGGCCAGGTGATCGCCGAGCAGCCGCGTCACCGCCGGCAAATCGTCCGGGCCAAACTCCGCCGGGTAACACGCCACCACCGCTTCTCCCCACTGCGCATCCGGAACGCCGATCACCGCCACGTCGACAAATCGCCCCGTTGCCCGCAGCGCCGTCTCCACTTCCGTCGGATCGACTTTCTCGCCACCCGTGATGATGAGCGCATCCCGCCGTCCGAGCACATGCAGGCCACCCTGTTCGTCGAGACGACCGACATCCTCGGTGAACCAGGTCCCTTCCTCACGCGTCTCCGGCCAGTACCCACGAAACAATGACGCACTTTCGATCCCGATCCGTCCGTCGGCCTCGACGATGATCTTCGCATGCGGCAACGCCGTTCCACTGCCACGGGTGCCCGCGAGAAATTCCTCCGGGCGCAACGCCGTGACCATCGCCGCAGTCTCGGTCATTCCATAGGAAAACGCCAGGGGCAGGCCGGCTCGCATCCCCGCCTCGACCAGTTCAGGCCAGGCCGGCCCGCCCCCCACGAACACGGCGCGAAATCCACGCAGCCACGCCTCGGCGCCGGCATCGCCCAGCAGCCGTTGCAACTGGGTCGGCACCAGCGAAAGAAACCAATCGCCCGACCCCGCCGGCAAGGCCGGACGATCGCCGGACTCCACGGCTTTCCAGCTCCAGGGCAAATACGTCCCGCCGGTGAGCACCGTGCGCATCCACGCCATGAATCCACTTACATGATACAACGGAAGCAGCCCGACCGCGTTGACGGTCGTCACGCCGAAATGCGCGCAAAACCCGCGCACCGCCGCGGCGATGGTTTTCTCATCGTGCCGCGCAAGCTTGAGGTTGCCCGAGGACCCGCCCGTGGGAATGCAGAGCCAGCCGGGACCGGTGGACGGAGCGGAAAGACCCGGGACTTGAGACCCGGGTCCTGAAGTCGGAGAAGGGAGCGATACCCGCGCGTTGAACTGGCCGCGCTCGGTTTCTCCCCAGTGGGGATCGGTGAGGAAGACGGTCCCTCCGGCCGCCACCGCCTCGGCAAAGGATTTGATGAAATCGCGCGGCTCACGTTCCTCGACAATGACATCGCGCATCTCCGCGACAACCGCCAGAGGCGCACCCAGCAAACGAATCAAGTCAGTGCGTTCCATACGGCCTCCGGGTTGAGTCGAGCCACGTCTTCCACGCGAAAAAACGGCGAGAGAAACGGCCCGTCGAACGTGTTGTCTTTAAACAATGGATACACGCCGAACCCGAGCGCGCGCGGCTTTTCCGCCCGCCAGGAAAACGCCGTCCGAAGCGCGGCGCGGGCACCCACCGCGGTTTCCAAGGCGGATGAAAAAACAACGTCCGCCTTCGCCGCCGCCAGCCGTTCCAGCACCGGCGCCGGGTCGCCCAGCAGCGCGGGCTTGACGACAAACACGCCGCGCCAGTCCGCCGCCAGCCAGCGTTCGATGTCGTGGGCTCCGACCAGCGATTCGTCCAACGCGAGCGGAGTCGGAAAATCCTCCGCCAGGCCTCGCAGCGTGTCCTCGACGCGCTGTTGCCGGGCCGCGCCTTCCGAAACATCGGCGAAACAGGGTTGCTCGACAAATTCGATCGGACGCTCCGCCGCGCGCTCCAGCCAACGGGAAGCCTGCCGCGCATCCCAGGCGCCGTTGGCGTCGAGACGCAGTTTCGCTCCGGATGGCAGTGCGGCGACCACATCGTCGAGCAACGACAATTCGTCGGCGAGATCGCCCACGCCCACCTTCCATTTAAAAGTGCGAAAACCCAGCTCGGCCTTGGGCGCAAGGGCGGTCAGCACCGCGCGCCCCGCCGGTAGCAGCGCCGCCACGGGCAAATAAGGCGGAGGCTCGATCGTGCCCTGAAGTGGCACAGGCATCGTGCCCGTGGGTTCGGCGCATTCGGACGATACCCCGACATGGGCAGGATTCCCATGCCACACTCCGGGCTCCGACTTTCGCGCTCCCTCCCTTCGTCCCTCCGCTTCCGGCGTAGGCCGCGAGCTTGCTCGCGCTCCGTCAAGCGCCCCCGCGAGCGCGAAGCGCAGACACCCCAGCCGCTCCGGTACCGCTGCGAGTTGGTCCGGTGTCACCCATTCGCCCAGCGTGGCGAGCGCCGCCTCGATTTGTTCGGTCGACTCGGTTCCAAACCAAGGAATCGGCGCCGCTTCCCCATAACCCGTGCGGCCGTCGTCGCCGGTCAGTTGCACGATCACGCCTCCACGCTCCGTCCACATCCCGTGTGCGGTGCGCACCGGCATGCGAAAAGGCAGGGAGTAACGACGATGGGCGAGATGCAGGCGCATGGAAACAGAGGGAAACGACAAGCTATGCCGATTACACCTACACCGAGGAACCCGGACAAAGAAAGCCTCCGCTTGCAGATTCTTGGCGGACAAAGGGGAGTCGCGAGGCGGATCGAATATGGAGTGCGGCGAGTTCTCGCCGCTTTAGATGGGAC
>JANJTQ010000263.1 GCA_024711005.1 Opitutaceae bacterium
ACCAGTGTCGGGACGGTGTAGAGCTTGCCTCGCAGGATGAATCGCACGTCCGATCTGCCAACTGGCTTGCGCCGCCGCCAGCCCTGTTTCTTCCCTTCACGGGCAAAACGCGTTTTGCAGTCAGGGCTGAATTGATACGGCCGAGGCTCAGACCACTTCGCGCAGCTTCTGAATGTGATGCGCCGGCACTCTTGCCTCCACCCCCGGAGAGGTGCGCAGACGCACCGCGCCACGGGCGTCGATGCCCAAAAACCGTCCGCAGTTGGCCGCAAGCGTCACCCCTCGTACAGGCTCCAGAATGACTTCGTGCGACTCGGTCCAACACGCGTCCAGCACCGACGCGAAACCCGCAAGCCGTCGTCGGCCAAATTCACAATGCGCTCGTCGGATCGCCTGCAAAAGCAGGCGCACCCACTCTTCGCGTTCGGGCAACGATTGCCGGTCGACCGTATCCGCCAGTCGACCGGCGACTCCGCAGAGCGCGGTATCCGATAACCAAGGACAGTTGCTGACGTTGAGCCCGACCCCGACCAACAGCGTGCCTGCTCCGCCTTGATCGACGAGGATGCCGCCCACCTTGGCGCTTCCCACCATCAGATCGTTGGGCCAGCGAAGGCGGGCTTGGGTCACGCCCGCGTCCCGCAAGGCGGTACAAATCGCCCAGCCGACCGCGAGGGCAAATCCCTTGGCCGCCAGCGCGTCACCATCGTACGGCAGCACCGCCGTGAGATAGACCCCGCCCGGGTCGGAGACAAACGTGCGCTCCGCCTGGCCTCGTCCGGCCGTCTGCTCATCGGCCCAAACGACCGACCATGGCGACAGATAGCGCGCCAGCAGTTGCGTGGAGGCGACGCTCGTCTGATGGGAAATCATCCAACCGGGCCCGGTGTGGTCCGGAGCGTCCGTTGAGGGTTGGCCAGAGATAATCATGGGGAATCGTATGAGAAATCACCTCAATGACCGAGCGTCGCGATGAAGTAGCCGGCGGCAACCGCCGTGCCGATCACTCCCGCCACGTTCGGCCCCATCGCATGCATGAGCAGGTGATTGTTTTTGTCGTAACGCTGGCCTTCGACTTGCGAAACACGCGCGGCCATCGGCACCGCCGAAACACCGGCCGAGCCGATCAGCGGATTAATCGGATTGCGCGGCGAACACACGTTCATGAGCTTCGCGCACAACACCCCGCCCGCCGTCGAGAAACCAAACGCCACCACGCCCAGCAGGATGATCTTGATGGTCTCCGGAGCGAGAAAGCTTTCACCGTGCATGGTGAGACCGACGCTGGTGCCGAGGAAAAGCGTGAGGACGTTGATGATCTCGTTCTGCGAGGCTTTCACCAGACGCTCGGTGACGGCACACTCGCGAAGAAAATTACCCAGCATGAGCATCACGATCAGCGCGGATGCATCGGGCACAAGCAGGACGCAGACGATCATCACCACCAGGGCGAAGATCAGTTTCTCCAGCTTCGAGACGGGGCGGAGGCGCTTCATGCGGATGACACGCTCCTTCTTCGTCGTGAGCAGGCGCATGATCGGCGGCTGAATCAGCGGCACGAGCGACATGTAGCTGTAGGCTGCAACCGCGATGGCGCCGAGAAGTTCAGGGGCGAGCTTGTTGCTCAGGAAGATCGCAGTCGGTCCATCGGCGCCACCGATGATTCCGATCGACGCGGATTGCTTGGCCGTAAAACCGAGGAGGTTCGCGCCCATGAATGTAATAAAGAGCCCCAGTTGCGCGGCAGCCCCGAGTAGCAAAGTACGCGGCATCGCGATCAGCGGACCGAAGTCGGTGAGCGCGCCCACGCCGAGGAAGATCAGCGGCGGAAACAGCTCCAGCTTGATGCCTTGGGATATGAAATCGAACAGACCGCCTTCCACACGGGTGACACGCATGCGTTGGACATTCGACACCTCGTCTCCGCCCTCGCCCGCCGGTGCCTCGACCAGGTGGCCTTCGACGGTGAAGGTGGCCGTTTCATACAGTCCGTCGGGGCGTAGATCGGCGGTGAGCACCCCGCGAGTCGGCAGATTGGCGACAAGCGCGCCAAACGCGATGGGCACCAGCAGGAGCGGCTCGAAGCCTTTGCGAATCGCGAGCCAGAGGAGCACGCCTGCCACCGCCCACATCACCAGCATTTTCCAGGTGAGCAGTGCGAAGCCCGTGGTCTGTAGATATTCGATGAATCCGGAAGGCATGATGGGTGAGATTAGCGGACTCGGTGAGAGACGAAGATATCCCGACGTCCTTCACGGGCCCAGGATGTGTCGGTGTTTAACGGCTTGACTGCGACGATGCGGGCGCGCCCGTCAAAGATGGAGTGCACTGCGGCGGCAATGATTGCCTGAACCTCGGGAGAAGGCACCGCGGCGACGCCCATGATCCGTGCCCGCCCTTGAAACGCCGCGTGCACGGTTCCAGCGATGAGCGCGTGGGTCAGCGACGGGGAAATCGGCTCGTTGGCAACGTCGACCGGTTCAATCCGTGGCTCGACAACCGACGGAGAGTCGGTGGGCGCTGCTGCGCGGGACTTGGCTTCCCCGTCGGAACGACGGAAAAGCGCCCCGATCGTTTCGAGCATCAGCCAGATGCCTCCCAGTGCGAGGAGTACGACCAGGAGGCCGCTCAATTGATACGCGATACTTTCGGCGACCGGAGGATACTCCGGTAAAACGGCAAGCACGAGATGGTCGGGAATAATCGCGGTCATGGCATGCAAAGTCGGTTAGGATGACACCGGTGGCGGAGCGTCGGCATTGGCCAGGCGCAGGCGACGCCGGATGCCCAGAAGAATGACGAAAAGCCCTCCGAGCGCGATCAATTGCCCGGCGGCGGCGAGCACGGCGTGCGCACGGTCCTCAAGGCCGGTGGCCAGCACTCGGTTGATTGCCACGCCCGCGAGGGCGATCATCGTGCCGAAAACCCAGTGACGGGCGGACGCTTTAATGGCGGGGGTCATTTTCCAATCAGCGGAATGAGGGTGATATAGATGCCGGTGAAGATGGCCGAGGTGATCACGCCGCAAATGCTGGCGCCGAGCGCTTCGGGCAAGATGATGGAGGCGGCGTTGACCTTGAAGACCTCTTTCTGGGCGACTTTGGCCGTGCTCGGCACGCAGCTGACACCGGCGATGCCGATCACCGGGTTGATTTTTCGCCCGCTGAAAAAATAGGCCGCATAGCCACCAAGCAAACCACCCACCGCGGAGATCAACAGCGCGAGGATGCCGAGGACGAGCAGGATAAGAACCTTGGGATCCAGAATGGTGGACGCTTCGCAGAGCACGCCGAGAAGCAACCCGAGAAACAGGGTCGCGCCGTAGAGCAAGGGTCCGTCGATCACCGCGATGAAGTACTTGAGTCCCGACTCGCGCACGGCGACGCCGATGAACAGCGAAAGGAACAACGGGGCCGCCGACGGGAAGAGCAGACAAAGCACCGCGCAGCCGACCACGGAGAAGGCGAGCTTCTCATCGGAGGTGACCTTGACCGGGGCGCGAGCGGGCATTTTCAAACCACGAAGTTTTGCCGGGACAAGCAGCCGGATCAGGTAAGGATAACCGCCGTAGGTGAGACCGAGGTAGAGGTAGGCGACCACGGTGATCGGAACAAACATGTGCTTCGCAAGCGTGAGCGAAGTGAAGAGCACCATCGGTCCGTCCGCCCCGCCCACCATGGCAATGGAAGCAGCTTCCCCGTTGGTGAGCCCGAGCGCGATCGCGATGGGAAACGTGACCACCGTGCCGAGCTCGGCACACAGGGCGATGAACATGCACAAAAAAGGACGGGCGATGACAAAGCCGACATCGAGCAGGACGCCGATGCCCATGAACACGAAGCAGGCAATCAGACCGTTGCTAAAGGCGAACGTGTAGACCGGCTGGAGAAAATCGACCTGCATGAGGTACATGAGATTGTCGGACTTCTCCACCATCGGCGCCATGAACAGCCCGCCCGGCATTTTACCGGAGGCGGCTTGCTCGACGAGGTGTTGCGCGACGACCGGGTCGCCGTTGACGGCCGCTCCGGAGACAATCTGGTCGGCGGTGACCGGATCGAGAAAGAGCACGCCGGCGTTCACGGCAATCATGCCGAGTCCCATCGGAATCATCAGCAGCGCTTCGAGCACTCCCTTCTTGCCCAGGTAGAGCAATACCATGCCGAGCAGGATCAGCCCGAGGCGACCGAAGAGAATCGTCGGCGGCGAGGAGATGAGCGTGGTTATGCCTTGAAAGAGATCCAGGAAATTAACGGAGTGCATGACGGACCCGAAGGGATGGCGCTCAGCGCGACAACCGGCGAACGGCGAGGAACAGAACCTTGATCAGCACGGCCACGAACATGGAGATGACCGCGGCGAAGCCGTAGACGGTGAGAGCGAGAACAATTGCGTTTTTCACAAAGGAGAAGGCTGGCCGCGCCGGGCGGAAAACGCCCGGCGCGGTGAGGAGAATACGAGGCGGAAATCAGGCCATGCGAATGAGGACAAAACCCTCCTCCACGCCATCCCCCGGGGTCGCGAGAATCTCGGCGATCTTACCGGCCTTTGGCGCGAAGATGTAGGTGTTCATCTTCATGGCTTCGATAGTGGCGACTTGGGCGCCCTCCTCGACGGCCTGCCCGAGACCGACGTCGACGGAGACGAGTTTACCCGAGAGCGGGCAAGTGATGTCGTTGGCGCCGACAGGACCACGCGCGGCGGCTGCGGCCGGGGGAACGGGTGCGGGTGCCGGAGCGGCCACCGGAGCAACGGGAGCCGGCGCGGCGATCGGTGCGGGAGCAGCGGTGCCGGACGCAAGGGTCGGCGTGGCTTCTTCAAGCACTTCGACGAGCACTTCATAAACTTTACCATCAACGGTGACGCGGAGCTTTTTCATAGCGGTAGATTTTTCCTATCAACGAACTTTGTGGGAGGAGTAGATTTGGCGGCGGCCTTCCATGGACCACTGCTGCATGAGCATTTCGACGGAGGGACCGGGCGTGGTGGCGAGTCGTATCGCGGTGATTCGCGCCCGCTCCCCGAGCATGGTCGCCACGGCGGCGGCAATGATGGCGGCGGTCACCGCCGACGCCCCCACCGGGTCCGGCGCCACCACGGGTTCGGCCGGTGGAGGCGGGGCCGGATGAGTGGCGGCGAGCCAGCGCCCGAAAAGGGCCACGAGCACCAGAAACACCGCGATGCACGCGACGACGGCGAGCAGGGCCAGCCACACACTGCCGAAGAGCGGCCGGGGAACCTCCAGAACCGCGGGTGCCGTCTGGGCAAGAGGAAGGGACGGAATAAAGGACATGCGGATAAGGCTCCGATCAGAGCGGAATGTTACCGTGCTTCTTGGGCGGACGGGTTTCGCGTTTCGACAAGGTGTTCCGCAATGCGAGCGCGACAATGCTGCGGGTCTGCGCGGGTTCGATCACGTCGGTGATCATGCCTTTGCGCGCCGCGGTATAGGGAGAGGCGAACTTCTCCCGATAATCGGCGGCGAGCTCCTTCTCTTTCGCCTTGGGATCCGCCGCGGCGGCGATTTCACGCTTGAAGAGGATCTTGGCCGCGCCGTCCGCACCCATCACGGCGATTTCGGCGCAGGGCCAGGCGTAAACGAGATCGGCGCCCATGTCGCTGGAACACATCGCCAGATAGGCGCCACCGTAGGCCTTGCGCATGATGATGGTGATCTTCGGCACGGTGGCCGAAGCGTAGGCGAACAGCATCTTCGCCCCGTGACGGATGATACCGCCTCGCTCCTGCGCGAGTCCGGGCATGAACCCGGGAATGTCGACGAGCGTCACGACCGGGATGTTGAAGACGTTGCAGAAACGAATGAAACGGGCGCCCTTGTCGGACGAGTCGATGTCGAGCGTACCGGCTTTGACCATCGGCTGATTCGCGATGATGCCGACCACGATGCCTTCGATGCGGGCAAAACCGACCACGAGGTTCTTGGCCCACTCTTTGTGTACTTCCAGGAAATCGCCGCCGTCCACCAGACGAGCGATGACTTTCTGGACATCCAGCGGCGACTTCGCATCCGCCGGCACGAGTGCGTTCATGCCCGGATCCGATTCCAGGATCAGCGACGGCGTGGGCCGGTGGGGCGGATCCATCACATTGTTCGAGGGCAGAAACGAGAAGAGCTTCTTGGCGACCTCCAACGCGTGGGTCTCGTCGTTGGCGACGAAGTGAATGTTGCCGCTGACGGAAGCATGGGCGGCGGCGCTGCCCACCTGGTCCATCGTAACGACCTCGCCGGTGGCGGCCTTGATGACCTCCGGACCACAGATAAACATCTGGGCGTTGGCCTTGGTCATGATAATGAAGTCCGTGAGCGCCGGCGAATACGCCGCGCCGCCGGCGCACGGGCCGGCGATGATCGAGATCTGCGGGACCACACCCGATAACAAGACGTTGCGGAAAAACACCTGGCCGTAACCCGAGAGCGAATCGTCGCCTTCTTGAATACGGGCGCCGCCAGAGTCGTTGATGCCAAGAACAGGCATGCCGGACTGCTGGGCGTAATCCATAAGGTCGCAGATCTTCTTGGCGTGGATGCGGCCGACCGCACCGCCACCGACAGTGAAGTCCTGGCTGAACGCGGCGACCGGGCGGCCGTTGACATAACCGACGCCGGTGACGACGCCGTCGCCCGGGAACGATTTGTCCTCAAGACCGAAATCGTGGCAGTCGTGGTCGGTGTGCATGCCCCATTCCATGAACGTATTCGCGTCGAAGAGCGCCAGCAGGCGCTCGCGGGCGCTCATGAGGCCCTTGGCGCGGCGGGCCGCGAGTTTGTCCTCGCCGCCGGCGTTCATGGCGACGCGGCGCTTTTCGGCGAGTTGAGTGAGCAAGGCGGGTGCTATGGCCATTGTAGTGGTTCTCTGGTTACGTAATCAGTGGGCGGCTTCGGCGCCCGGCTTGACGGCGCACAACTCGGTGAGCACGCCGCGCGTGGATTTGGGATGAAGGAATGCGACAAGTTTCCCGGCGGCGCCGTCGAAGGGTTGTTCGTGAATCAGGCGCACGCCGGCTCCGGATGCCTGTTTGAGCTGCTCGGCGATGTCATCGGTGCGGAACGCGATGTGGTGAATGCCTTCGCCTTTGTCCGCGAGGAACTTGGCGATCGGGCTCTCCGGCGCGGTCGGTTCGAGTAACTCCAGGTGCACGCCACCGACGTCGAAAAACGCGGTGCGGACGCGCTGCGATTCGACTTCTTCGCGGCCGAGGCAGCGCAGGCCGAGCGCCTGTTCATAAAGGGGAATCGCCTCGTCGAGCGAGCGGACTGCGATGCCCAGGTGGTCGATGGATTGGATCATGGATTAAAGGGGGTCGGATGGCGTCATTCTACTCCGTTCTCGGAGGACGACTGTGCGAATCTTGGCGCGGAATGCGCATGCATGGTTTTTTCTTTATGGGATGAAGCCGGCGGCGTTCAGCAAGCGACGCGCGCCCTCGGGCGCAGGCAAACGGCCTGTGTGAACTTGCGCTTCGACTTCCGCCAACAGCGGCGCGAGTTCGCTGCGACGTTCATAGGCTTCGCGCAGGCCTTCCATCACCAGCGCATCAAGCCAGGTTTGCGCCTGCTCCTGGCGACGAAAGGCAAACTCGCCACTGGTCCGACCTTGCTTGAAAAACGCCTCCACCGTCGCCCACACCGTGTCGATGCCTTCGCCTGACAAGGCCGAACACGTGAGCACTTGCGGCTGCCAGGCGCCCGCCGGCGGCGACAGGTAGTGCAACGCCCGGCTGAACTCACGGCGAGCGGCCTCGGCGCGTGCCTTGTTGTCTCCGTCGGCTTTGTTCACCGAGAGAATATCCGCGAGTTCAAGGATGCCTTTTTTTATGCCCTGCAACTCGTCGCCCGTACCCGCCACCATGAGCACGAGAAAACAATCCACCATGCCGCGCACGAGCACTTCGCTCTGCCCCACCCCGACCGTCTCGACGATCACGATGTCGAAACCCGCGGCTTCGCAGAGCACGATGGTTTCGCGCGTGCGACGGGCGACCCCGCCCAATTCGCCGCCGCTCGGCGAAGGACGGATAAACGCATTGGGCATGCGCGACAATGTCTCCATCCGGGTCTTGTCACCCAGGATACTGCCGTGCGTGACCGGGCTGCTCGGGTCCACGGATAACACCGCCACCCGGTTCCCCTTTTCGCAAAGCCGTACTCCCAGCGCGTCGATGAACGTGCTCTTCCCCGCCCCCGGCACGCCGGTGATTCCGACTCGCATCGCGCCTCCCGCCAGCGGGGTGACCAGGCGCAGAAGAGTGTCGGCGGCGGCGCGATGCGCAGGCGCCCGGCTTTCAATAAGCGTGATCCCGCGCGCCAACGCGCCGCGATCGCCCGCGCGAATTTCGGCGGCGAGCGCCTCTGGCGTGTCGGCGGACTTCCGACGGCGCGGATGAACCTCCGGTGCCGGCACGATCTCGCCGGCGACCACTCGTGTCGCGAACTCACGTCCCGCATCGACCGGGACCCAGTCAGGTCGTGAGGATTCTTTGTTCATTCTAATGTGGGTTCAGGAGCGGGGTCGGATTTCCGCCGCTCCTTCGGCCTCACGAAGACGGCGGTCAGGTCACCCCGACGACGCCGATTTTTTCAAGGATGATCGCGGCGGAACGCGGCACGGGTGTGCCCGGACCGAACACCGCGGCGGCGCCGTTCGCATAGAGAAACGCGTAGTCCTGCGCGGGAATCACCCCGCCGGCGAACACGAGGATGTCTTCGCGTCCCTGTTTCTTCAGCTCGGCCATGAGTTGCGGCAGCAGCGTCTTGTGTCCGCCGGCCAGCGAACTCATCGCGACTGCGTGCACGTCGTTTTCCACGGCATCGCGGGCGGCCTCCTCGGGAGTCTGGAAGAGCGGCCCGATGTCCACGTCGAAGCCCATGTCGGCCATGGCGGTCGCCACGACCTTGGAGCCGCGGTCGTGGCCGTCCTGACCGAGCTTCGCGATGAGGATGCGCGGACGACGACCTTCGCGTTCGGCAAAGGCGTCGGCCATTTCACGAACACCCGAAACCTCCGAGTGGCCGGTCGAGAACGCGCGATTGTAAACGCCCGCGACGGTGCGGATCTGCGCCTTGTAGCGGCCGTAGACAACCTCGAGCGCGTCGGAGATTTCGCCGAGCGTGGCGCGTGCCTGCGCGGCCTCGATGCTGAGCGCGAGCAGGTTCCCCTCGCCGGATTTCGCGGCGGCGGTAAGCGCGGAGAGGCACGCCTGAACCCTGGTGTTGTCGCGTTCGGCCCGGAGCTTGTTGAGCTGCTGGATCTGCGACTCGCGCACGGCGGAATTGTCCACCTCAAGAATCTCCATCGGAGCCTCCTGTTCGAGCCGGTGCTTGTTTACGCCGACGATGGTTTCCTGGCCGGAGTCGATCATCGCCTGACGACGGGCGGCGGCCTCTTCGATGCGGAGCTTCGGCAGACCCGTCTCGATGGCTTTGGCCATGCCGCCGAGTTTCTCGACCTCCTCGATGTGCGCCCACGCTTTTTCAACGAGATCGTGCGTGAGTTTCTCGACGTAGTAGCTGCCGCCCCACGGATCGACGACGCTGCAAATGCCGGACTCGGCCTGCAGGAAGAGCTGCGTGTTGCGCGCGATACGAGCGGAGAAATCGGTCGGCAGCGCAATGGCCTCGTCCAGCGAGTTGGTGTGCAGACTCTGCGTGTGGCCGAGCGTGGCGGCCATGGCCTCGACGCAGGTGCGGGCGACGTTGTTGAACGGATCCTGCTCGGTGAGCGACCAACCCGAGGTCTGCGAATGGGTGCGCAGCGCCATCGACTTCGTGTTCTTCGGATTGAACTGCTTGACGAGCTTCGCCCAGAGCAGGCGGCCCGCGCGCATCTTGGCGACCTCCATGAAGAGGTTCTTTCCTTGCGCCCAGAAGAACGAGAGACGCGGTGCAAAGGCGTCGATGTCGATGCCGGCCTTGATGCCGGTGCGAAGATATTCGAGACCGTCGGCCAGCGTGTAGGCGAGTTCGAGGTCGGCCGTGGCGCCTGCTTCCTGCATGTGGTAACCGGAGATCGAGATGGAGTTGAACTTCGGCATCTTCTGCGAAGTGAACTCGAAGATATCCGCGATGATCTTCATCGAAGGACCGGGCGGATAGATGTAGGTATTCCGCACCATGTATTCCTTGAGAATGTCGTTCTGGATCGTACCGGCGAGCTGCTCAAGCTTCACGCCCTGCTCCATCGCGGCCACGATGTAGAACGCGAGCACGGGAAGCACCGCGCCGTTCATTGTCATGGAAACGCTGATACGGTCGAGCGGGATGCCTGCGAAGAGCGCCTGCATGTCAAGGACGGAATCGACGGCGACACCGGCCTTGCCCACGTCGCCGACGACGCGCGGATGGTCGCTGTCGTAGCCGCGATGCGTCGCCAGATCGAACGCCACGGACAGGCCCATCTGGCCGGCGGCGAGGTTGCGCTTGTAGAATGCGTTGGACTCGGTGGCGGTCGAGAAGCCCGCATACTGGCGGATCGTCCAGGGCTTCAGCACATACATCGTCGCATAGGGACCGCGCAGAAAGGGCGCGATCCCGGCGGTGTAGCCCAGGTGTTCGACATCGCGCAAGTCCTCGGGGCCGTAGACCGGCTTGACCGGGATCTGCTCGATGGTCTCCCAGTCGCCAAGTTCGTCGGGACCGGCGATCGCGGTCGCGGCGGCCCGCCAGTCGGCGGCGGTGGCACCGGCCGGAGGGGCGGAATCAAGGGCAAGGGTCGTGTAGTCAGGAAATTTCATGACAGTTTTTCTAGAGGTGTTCAGAGGCCGATTTGGCTGAGGAAACCGGCGAGTACTTTTTCGCAGTTCGCGCGGATGTGGATGAACTCGTCGACGCCGGCGGTCTTGAATTGCTGCTGGAGTTCCGGCGTGGCCGGCATGCCGGCGAGCACCACGATCGGCGGCTTGGCGGCGGCCTTCAGCGCCTGCACGCAAGGCGGAACCAGCACGGGATACGTTTCGTCGGTCGAGCAGAGCACGACGACGGGAGCGCCGGAGGCAAGCGCCGCCTGCGCGGCCGCCTCGGGAGTCTCGAAGCCCTTGCCGGGGACGGATTCAAAACCACCGGCGGCGAAGAACCCGGATGAGAACTCGGCGCGGGCGGCGTGTTGCTTGCGCGGCCCGAAGCCGGCGAGAAACACCTGCGGACGCGAGCCGGTCTTTTCGAGGTGCGCTTCGGAGCGACGACGCAAGGCCTCGAAAGCTTCGGCGCGGCGACGCGGCACGAGGCGTTTGAAGCCTGACACAGCGGATGCGGACGGCGCGGAGGCGGCGGTCGATTCGACCGGGGGAAATTTTTCGCGCAGATTCGGATGCAGGTTGGTGCCAATGATCCCATCGCGACGGGTCGCGGTGGCGGCGAGGCGCTCGGCCGCGGTCTTCTCAACCAGCACCTGCGGATACCCCTCGTTCAGCGCGGCGACCATGCCTCCGCGACGTTCGGCCTCCTGGAAGAGTGCCCACGCTTTTTCGGCGAGCTGATGAGTGAGGGTCTCGACATACCAGGAACCGCCGGCGGGATCGACGACGCGGCCGAGCTGGCATTCCTCGGCGAGGATGATCTGGATGTTGCGGGCAAGGCGGCGCGAGAAATCGTCCGGCGTACGAATACACTCGTCGAACGTGCCCACCTGCAACCCGGTGCAACCGCCGACGATGCCGGCGAAGGCCTCGGTCGTGGTGCGCAAAAGATTCACGTGCGGATCAAGCACGGTCTTGTTCCAACGCGTGGTCCGGCCGTGACAGACGAGTCGTTGCGCGTCGGATTCGCCGCCGGCCGCACCCACCGCGCGCGCCCAGAGCAGGCGTGCCGCGCGAAGCTTGGCGATCTCCATAAAAAGATTGGAGCCGAGCGCGAAGGTGAAGAGGAACCGTGGTGCGGTTTCATCCGCGGTGAGACCGCGTTTGTCGAGCGCACGCAAATACTCGACGCCGGTCGCGAGACCGAAGGCGAGTTCCTGCACGGCGTTGGCACCGGCTTCGGCCCAGGCGGCGGCATTCACGCCGACGGTCCGCAAAGCGAGGTTTTCCTGTTTCGCCTGACGCATCAGTCGAGCCATGTCGTCGAAGGCCTGATCCAAACCGGCGGACAGCGTGCCGGCGGAGGCAAGTTCATCGATCGGGTCGGCCAGCACCGCGCCCTTGAGTTCGGTCGCGGCGTGCCCCTGGGTCTTCGCCAGATCCGTCAGCGTGGCGACCACCGACGAGGCGGTGGCACCGGCGCGGATGAACAGCGGGACGGCGACCAAGTCCACGTCTTTCAACGCAACGCCCAACTTGCCGGCCAGACGGGACGGCAGGCTGATCGCATTCTGTCCGCGTTGCAGATCGTGCAACAGCGCGGCATTGAAAGCGGCCGGCTCGGTATCGCCGGGCTCCTGGCAAATATGCCAGCCTTCCACACGGCTGCCGAGCGGATCGGATCCGCGCACATAGGGCGGCAAGCCAGGCCACATCTCCGACAGGCCGGAGGTGTCCTCCTGCGTGTAGATCGGCTGAAGGTCGATGCCTTCGGGCGTGCGCGTGATCAGTTTTTTCTCGAAGGGCGCGCCGGCGAGAAACTCCTCTGCGGCTTTGCGCCAGTCGGCCGGAGTGGCCACCGGAAATTCGGCGAAAAGTGCCTGGGGGGCGGTCGTGGTGCTCATGAAGAAATTAGTCGATGACTTCGACGGTTGTCTCGTAGCGGCGCTGATCGATCGTCAGCGCATAGCGCGAGATTTTTCCGCCATTGGACGCGGATGTCGCGGGCGAGGAACTTGCGGGTGCGGGGCTCGCCACAGGAGCGGGAGCGACCGGCTTCGGAGCAGCCGCCGGCGAAGGTGCCGGAGCGGGCGCGGCGGCGGGTTTCGGGTGGTAGAACGCCTCGGTTTCCCGCGGGAACATCGCGAAGAGCACGGCGTTCTCGTCGGATACCGGCAGGTTTTTCGCGGCAAGTTCTTCGCGGAGCGCGGGCATGCGCGGCGCGAGCAAATCCGCCGGACGACCGGTGACGGGGTCCTGGCCGGATTGTTTGCGGGCGAGCGCGAGCAGTTCCGGATTCAAGGGACCGGGCGGGCGTCCGTATTTGCCGAGGGCGATGTCGATCGTGGCCTGTGCAAGATTCTTCCAGCGGCCGAACTTCACGTTGAGCATGGCCTGCGTGCCGACGATCTGCGAAGTCGGCGTGACCAGTGGAATCCAGCCGAGCGCCTCGCGCACAACCGGCACTTCGGCCATGACGTCGTTGAAACGCGCCTCCATCTTCATGTCGACGAGCTGCGTGCGGAAATTGCTGAGCATGCCGCCGGGCACCTGGTAACAAAGCGCGTCGCTGTCCACACGGTCGTTCGCCGGGCTCATGAACTTCGCGAGTTCCACGGCCACGCCGTCGAAATACTTGCGCATCTCGAAGAGCGCCTTCGAATCGTAATGCGGAGCGCGCGGATGACCCGCCATGGCCGCCTGCATGCGCACGGTGTCGGGCTGACCCGTGCCGTTGGCAAACGGTGCGATCGAGGTGTCGACCGCGTCGGCGCCGGCATCGATGGCCGCGAGATAGGACGCCAAGGCCAGGCCGGCGGTATCGTGACTGTGCACGATCACGGGTATTGTGTGACGGGACTTGATGGCCTTCACCAAGTCATAGGTGATGCGCGGGCTGAGGAGCCCGGCCATGTCTTTGATACAAATCGAGTCGCATTCCATCGCGACGAGTTCGTCGGCGAGAGCGGCGAGTTTTTCCGGCGTATGGACCGGGCTCGTGGTGTAACAAATCGCGCCCTGCGCGTGTTTGCCCGCGGCTTTCACGGTGCGAATCGCGGTGCGCAGATTGCGCGCGTCGTTGAGCGCGTCGAACACGCGGAAAATGTCCATTCCATGCTTGGCGGAGCAACGCACGAACGCCTCGACCACGTCGTCGGGGAAGCTCGTGTACTGCACGATGTTTTGTCCGCGCAGCAACATCATGTGCGGCGTGCGCGGCGCGGCGGCCTTGAGCTGGTCGAGGCGGGTGAACGGGTTCTCGCTTAAGAAACGCAGGCAGGAATCTATGGTGGCGCCGCCCCATGTCTCCAGTGCGCCAAACCCCATGGCATCGAGGGGGCCCGCGGCGGGCAACATCTGTGCGGTCGACATGCGCGTCGCGGCGAGCGATTGGTGGCCGTCGCGCAACACGGTGTTATTAAATACGATTGGTTTCATAGAGGCGTCGATGCGTTGGGGCGACAGGGAGTCACCGCGCGTCACAAACGAGCGCAACGACCCCGGCCATGTTGACATCAGCTTACGGAGCGGACGTCCGCGCATCTCTCCGCTTTTTGTCCAGCCCTGCGCATGGATTGGTAAGAGGGAAAAAACCCATCGGCGGCCGGACATCCGCCGTCGGTGTTTGTGCGATCCACTGCTTAATATTTTTTAATACCAGCTTGTACTTACGTTACTTGACGACGGGATACCTACCGACAACCTTCTCGGGAGATCATGTGTGGCCCCGAACAAGATATGCCCCCGGTTTGATTGGTTTTCGGAACGTAGGAAGGGGCGATGACACGATATTCCCAGTTAAGTGTCTGCCCCGTGAAAAGCCCCTCTCGCACATGCAACCCCCTCTTTTATTCAAGATCGGCAAGCGGCTCAATTTGATGGTCTACGCTCTCCTGATCGCTCTGCCCCGTGCCTTCGCCCAAGAGGATGTCGCAGTCTATAAAAAGCTGAGTCTTGAGGAACTGATGAACCTCGAAGTCACCTCGGTTTCCCGTCGCCCGGAAAAATTCTCGGATGCCGCCTCTGCCCTTCAAGTCATCACCAACAACGACATTCGCCGGAGTGGCGCATCGAGCATCCCCGAGGCCCTGCGTCTCGCCTCGAATCTTACCGTGGCCCAGATCAGCCCGAGCGAGTGGGCCATCAGTGCGCGCGGGTTCAACAGTAACCTGTCCAACAAACTGCTGGTCATGATCGATGGGCGCACCGTTTATACCCCGCTCTTTGCCGGAGTGTTTTGGGATGTGCAGGATACGCTCCTTGAGGACGTCGACCGCATCGAGGTCATCAGCGGTCCGGGCGGCACGTTGTGGGGCGCCAACGCGGTCAACGGAGTGATCAACATCACCACCAAGTCGGCCAAGGACACGCAGGGATTGCTCTTGCTCGGGGGCGGCGGCACCGAGCTGCGCGGCTTCGGCGGCATGCGCTACGGCGGCGCGCTCTCCCCCACTCTCCACTATCGGATCTACGCGAAATATTTCGATCGCGACAGTTCGTTGCGGCCCGACGGCTCCGACGGAAACGACAACTGGTCCATGACCCAAAGTGGCTTCCGTCTCGATTGGGATGCCTCGCCGGTCAACCTGCTCACCTTTCAGGGCGATCTCTACGGCGGCAGCATCGAAGATCCCGGCCCGGACGACACCGACGTCGGCGGCGGCAATCTGCTCGGTCGCTGGACCCACACCGTCTCTCCCGATTCCAGTCTTATCGTCCAATGGTACTATGACCGTACCCATCGGAGCATCGCCAACTCGATCACCGAGAACCTCTCAACCTACGATCTGGATCTGCAGCACAACTTCATTGCCGGCGAGCGACACCACTTCATCTGGGGACTCGGCTACCGATGGATGGACGACGACATATCCAATGCACCCACCGTGGCCATTCTTCCCGCCCACCTCAGACAGGACGTATTCAGTGGATTCATACAAGACGAGATCGCCCTCGTTCCCGAGCGGCTGACACTGACGCTTGGCAGCAAAATCGAGCACAACGATTACACCGGCTGGGAACTCCAACCCGGCATGCGGCTGGCTTGGAAAGTCTCCCCGAAACAAACACTGTGGTCGGCCGTTTCGCGCGCCGTGCGCACGCCTTCGCGGGTTGATCGCGATCTGTATATCCCAGGCAACCCGCCGTTCACCTTCCTGCAAGGCGGCTCGGACTTCGAATCGGAAAAGCTGGTCGCCTATGAACTGGGTTATCGCGTGCAACCCACCACGCGCCTGTCGTTCACCGTCGCGACATTCTACAACGACTACGACGACATCCGCAGCCTGGAGCAGGTCAACCCGCCGGCCCCGGCGCCTCTCGTTATCGGCAACGGTCTGAAGGGCCATTCCTATGGCGCGGAACTCACGGCTGATTACCGCGTCACCGACACCTGGCGGCTGCAAGCCGGCGTCACCCGGGTGCTCCTCCACCTCCGCGCCCAATCCGGCAGCACCGACACCAGCGAGGGCTCCGCCGAGGCAAACGATTCGGAAAACCAGTTCTTTCTGCGGTCCTCGATGGACCTTCCGGGGAACCTGCAACTCGACGTCGGCCTTCGCCATGTAGGGGAAATCTCGCGACAAAATGTGCCGGCCTACGAGGAGCTCGACGTCCGCCTGGGATGGCGGGCCACACCTCAACTTGAGTTCTCGATCGTCGGTCAGAATCTGCTCGACGCCCAACACCCCGAATTTGGCAACCCCGCCTCGCGTCAGGAGATCCAACGCGGTGTGTATGGCAAAATCCAATGGACTTACTAACCCGCCCGATCCCGACGAAAAATTCCCCGAGGCCATGATACCCCCTACTCGCCGCGCTCCGTTCGGTCTGTTTCGCACCGGCCTTTTTTTGGCCGCCTGCGCCTGCGTCCTCGCCGTCTTTCCCGGGAACGTATCGGCCCAGCCGCCATCCCGCGAATACCAGATCAAGGCGGTCTTCCTGTTTAATTTTCTCCAGTTCGTGGAATGGCCGGATTCCGCCTTCCCGAATAAAACCGCCCCCATTCGCATCGGCCTTCTCGGCAACGATCAGTTCGGGTCCGCAGTGGAGGAGGCAGTGCGTGGCGAAACCATCCGCGACCGCCCACTGACGGTGACTCGATCCCGACGCGTGGAGGACTTGACGGACTGCCATCTGATTTTCATCTCCGAATCGGAGGAGCACAGGTTGGACTGGATCCTGTCGCAACTGTACCCGCGGCCGGTCCTGACCGTGAGTGACCTCGAGGGGTTTGCGCGGCGCGGCGGCGTCATCGCATTTTATCCGGAAGGCAAAAAAGTACGGTTCGAAATCAACGTCAACACGGCCCAACGACTCGGACTTAAGATGAGTTCGCAGTTACTCAATCTGGGGAGAATCGTCGGAACCGACTCGGCGGGGAAATACTGACATGAGCTGGCTGGAAGACCTTCCCATCCGCAAAAAAATCACGTTGGTGATCCTGCTGACCTGCACCGCGGTGCTCGTGGTGGCATGCGCGTCCCTTGCCCTGTATGAGCTGTTCGACTTTCGCCGGGCCATCGTATTGGACGCGGGTGTCAGGGCCGACATCCTCGGTAAAAACACACGCGCCGCCCTGGCGTTCCAAGACGAATCCGCGGCGCAGGAAACCCTGCGAGCGCTGCAAGCGGATCCGCACGTCATCTCGGCGGGGATCTACACTCGCGACGGCGTCCGGTTCACGGACTACTCTCGCACGGACGCCGTCCATTCGGTTCCGTCGCGCCCCGAAAGCGACGGATCCCGCTTCACCAATGGGCATCTCGTGGTCTTTCGCCCGATCTTTCAGAACGAAAAGCGCATCGGCACGATCTACCTTCAAGTCGACTTGAAGGGGGTCTATGCGCGGCTCTGGCTGTTTGCCGGCATCTCGGTAATCGTCCTCATCGGCGCGTTGGCGGTGGCTTTCATACTCTCCTCGTGGCTGCAACGTCCCATCTCCGGACCGATCCTCGCCCTCGCCAGCACCGCCCAGGAAATCGCCAGGCGCAAAGACTACTCCGTCCGTGCCCCCAGAAAGGGAAAAAACGAGGTGGGCGCGTTGACCGATGCATTTAACGAGATGGTCGCCGGCATTCAGGAACGTGAGAGCGCCCTGCACGCGGAGATCGCCGAGCGTAAACTGGCCGAGGGCAAGGTGACCGCTCAGCTCTCCCGTCTCGCCCAGCTCCACCAAATCACCCGTGCCACCGGCGAACGCCAGGATCTGAAAAGCGTCTTTCAAGTGGTGGTCCGCAGCGTGGAGGATCAGTTGCCCGCCGATTTCAGCTGCATCTGCCTCTACGACGAAGTCAGCCACACACTCAATGTAAGCAGCGTGGGAACAGCCAGCGAACCCCTCGCCATCGAGCTGGACCTGATCGAGGACTCGGTCATCGCCATCGATCGAAACGGCCTTTGTCGCTGCGTGTGCGGAGAACTCGTCTACGAGGCCGACACCACCAAAGTGCAGTTTCCCTTTCCCCAGCGTCTGGCGCGAGGCGGCTTGGGTGCGCTGGTCATCGCCCCCCTGCTGGTCGAAAGCAAAGTCTTCGGGGTGCTCGTCACCGCCCGCCGGCAGGCGAATAGCTTTAGCAGCGGCGAGTGCGAATTCCTCAAACAACTCAGCGAACACGTCGCCCTCGCCGCCCATCAAGCCCAGCTCTACGGAGCCTTGCAGCAAGCCTACGACGACCTGCGCCAGAGCCAGCAGGCCATCATGCAACAGGAACGCCTGCGCGCCCTTGGCCAGATGGCCAGTGGCATCGCCCACGACATCAACAACGCGATCTCCCCCGTCACGCTTTACACCGAATCCCTGCTCGACACCGAGCCCACCCTGAGCACCCGCGCACGCAACTATCTCACGACGATCCTTCACGCCATGGACGACGTCGCCCAGACGGTCAGTCGGATGCGCGAATTCTATCGTCAGCGCGAACCCCAGCTCAGCCTGCTCCCGGTCGATCTTAACCGACTCATTTCTCAAGTCCTCGATCTCACCCGCGTCCGCTGGCGGGACATGCCCATGCAAAACGGCATCGTCATCGACCTGAACTCGGAGTTGGCCCAAAACCTACCCGCCATTCTGGGCGTCGAGAGCGAACTTCGCGAAGCCCTCACCAACCTTATTTTCAACGCCGTGGACGCCATGCCCGACGGCGGAACCCTGACTCTGCGCACGCGGGCGACCAACAGCCCGCCAAGTCTGGTGGGCACCGGTAACACGGTGCCCGCTTCGTCCGGCTTGGTGATCGTCGAGGTCGTCGACACCGGCGTCGGTATGACCGAAGACACGCGGCGACGCTGCCTGGAACCCTTTTTCACCACCAAGGGAGAACGCGGCACCGGCCTGGGTCTTGCCATGGTCTACGGCACGGTCCAGCGGCACAATGCCGAGATCGAAATCGACAGCGCGCCCGGTCAGGGCACCACCCTGCGTCTGATCTTTCCGGTGCCGTCCGCCACGCCGACCAGCCCGGAGATCATCGCCTCGCCCCCCACCTTGGCCCGCCTCCGCCTGCTCATCATCGACGACGATCCGCTCATCATCAAATCACTGCGCGACGCGCTCGAATCCGACGGTCACGAGGTGGTCGCCGCAGCGGGAGGGCAGGCCGGCATCGACGCCTTCCTGCAGGGACAAAACACCAGCAATCCCTTCACCCTCGTCATCACCGATTTGGGAATGCCCTACGTCGACGGACGCAGAGTCGCCAAGGCCATCAAGCTGGCCTCCCCGTCGACCCCCGTCATCATGCTCACCGGCTGGGGCGAACGCATGGCGGCGGAAGGCGACATCCCGCACAACGTGGATATCGTTCTCAGCAAACCACCCAAGCTCCGGGATCTGCGCACGGCATTCTTCCAGTTGCTCACCCCCGCGTTGCCTCACCCCACCCCTCCGGCGAGCAACACCGACTCTCCGAATCCGCCCCTTACACCATGACCGTCGCCTCGTCCGAACACTTGCTGATCGTCGATGATGAAGTCCGTCATCTGAAGGCGCTCTGCGACACGTTGGAAGCACAAGGCTATGTGACCACCGGCTTCACGTCCGCGCGCGACGCCTTGGCCGCGCTGCGAAAGAAAAATACGTTCGATCTCGTGCTCACCGATTTGATGATGCCCGAAATCGATGGCATCGCACTGCTCCGCGCCGCACAGGAAATCGATCCTTCCCTGGTCGGCGTGGTCATGACCGGCCATGCCACCGTCGACACTGCGGTGTCCGCGATGAAAGAGGGGGCGATGGATTACATCCTGAAGCCTTTCAAAATGAGCACGATCACCCCCGTGCTTTCCCGCGCGCTCGCCGTTCGCCGGTTGCGGATTGAAAACGAGGGACTTCAACAGCGCCTGGGGACCCGCACCCAGGAACTTGAAGCGGCCAACAAGGAACTGGAGACCTTTTCCTATTCGGTGTCCCACGACCTGCGTGCCCCGCTGCGCGCCATCGGCGGTTACATGGAACTCCTGCTGGACCACTTGGGGGACCGCATTGACGACGAGAGCCGCACCTATGCGAACCAAGTGACCTCCAGCGTCGCCCGGATGAACTCCCTGATCGACGATCTCCTGCGTCTCGCCCGGACGACCCGCACCGAGATGCATCGCACGCCGGTCGACCTCTCGGCCCTGGTTCTCGACATCGCCGGGAAACTGCAAGCCGCCGCCGGCGACCGGCAGGGCGACTGGATCGTCGCCCCAAACGTCACTGCGGACGCCGACCTCGGACTGCTCCGCGTCGCGCTGGAGAATCTCCTGGCCAACGCCTGGAAATACACCTCGAAAACCACCCGTGCCCGGATCGAATTCGGTGTCCAAACCCAGCCCGACGGAACCCCGGTGTACTACGTCCGCGACAACGGCGCCGGCTTCGATATGAAATATGCGGGCCGCCTCTTCGGCCCCTTTCAGCGCCTCCATGCCGAGCGCGATTTTCCCGGGACCGGCGTGGGCCTGGCCACCGTCCAACGGATCATCCACAAACACGGCGGTCGTATTTGGACCGAGGCCGCGCCCAATCAAGGGGCCACGTTCTACTTCACCTTGCCGCCGGCCCCCGCCGCATAGTTTTCCAAGACGGAAAATATGGGATTGCCGGGGATTGCCGCGAGTGCCGTCCGCATCCACATCCTGTCCCATGCGTCTCCTCCTCACCAACGACGACGGCATCGACAGCCCGTTCCTCCACGCCCTCATCGATGCGCTTCGATCGAACGGCCACGACCTCTTTGTCGCCGCCCCGAAAACCGAACAAAGCTGGATCGGCTGCGCCAAGTCCCGCCTGCGCCCCGTCGCCTCCGCGGTGTCGCCGCGTGACTTCGGCTGCCCGGCCTGGGTGATCGACGGCACGCCCAGCGACTGCGTGAGCATCGCCCTCGCCCACCTGCTGCCCAATGATGCGCCTATCGACGGAGTCGTCTCGGGCATCAACATCGGCCGCAACGCGTCCCTTGGCTTCATTCTCGCCAGCGGAACGATCGCCGGCGCCTGGGAAGGTGCCATCCATGGCATCCCTGCCATTGCTTTCTCCCAAGATCTCACGTCCGAAAAATTCGAGGCCTACCGCGCCTCCGGCCACCACGCCGATCCCGAGTTGCAACGCAGTCTGAATACCTCCGCGGAGCACGCCGCGCTGCTCACGCCCGGGCTGATCTCGGGCACCTCTCCGCGCGGCTTCGTCGTTCACAACATCAACTTCCCGTATCCGTGTAAGCATGACACGGAATTGCGCCGTACGGTGCCCGCCCAGGTCATCGTGCCTGGGCTCTTCGGCCCCGCCGCAGACGATGGCACCCATCGCTTCATCTTCAAACTCGGCGACGACATCTCGCCCGCGGGTCCGCTCACGGACCGCGCCGCCCTCGAAAAAGGCATCATCAGCCACACCGTGCTCGATTACACAGCCCTGGGAACAACGGGACTCCCTCCGTTACCATCGGGGGCATGAAAACCCGCACATCCCTTTTCGCAGTCTCCTTTTCGGCCGGACTCCTCGCTCTCGTAATAACTGGTTGTTCATCGCTCACCAAATCCCACTCCGGCCCCGACGCCTCGCGGCCCATCGGGGGAAAGTCGATGGAGATCATTCAGCTCCGCGACAACGTGAAGGCCACCCGCGTGGCGCTTAACCGCACCACCGACGCACTCAATCGCATCTCCGGCTCCCCCGCCGCCCGCGAATCCTACACCGCCTTCAGCATGGAGCTGACCACGTTCCAGGAACTGGCCGATAAAACCCTTCAGCAGTCGGCCGATGTCCGCAATCGCGGCCGCGACCTCTTCGCCGAGTGGAACGCCGAGACGTTGTCCATCAACAATCCCGAGATTCGCGCCGTCGCCGAACAGCGCCGCTCGACGCTGGAAAGCTCTTACAACGAGATGATGACTCCGCTCATCAGCGCCCGCGCCGACCTCACCGATGTCCGCTCCGATCTGGTCGACATCCAGAAAGCCCTCGCCCTCGATCTGACCCCCGCCGGTATCGAGGCCGCCAAAAAACCAATCGATGGGATCAACCGGAAGGCCGACGCCTCCGCCCGAAGTCTCGACGCCTTGACTGAGGAGTTGAACAAGATCGTCGACGCTCTCCCCGCGCCCACCGTATCGTCGGTCAGGTAAACCCCGACATCAGACACCTTCCTTGGGAGACCCGACGGATTCGTCGGGTCTTTTTTTGTGTCCCGATTGATCGAACTCCCAACCTCGTCCGGCGGCGAAATATACGCGTAATCACCTTTGCGTCCGTCCGTCTTTGCGTTTCAGTCATCGTTTCCGCCCTCGTCATGATCGAAGTTCGCAATCTCACCCGCATCTTCCGCACCTACAAGAAGCAACCCGGTTTCTGGGGTGGCATCAAGGGGCTCTTCAGGCGCGAGTTCGACGAAACGGCGGCCGCAAAGGACATCAGCTTCGACATCGCGGAAGGCGAATTGGTCGGCTTCCTCGGGCCCAATGGCGCCGGAAAAACGACCACGTTGAAAATGCTCTCGGGTCTCATCTATCCCACAAGCGGCACCGCCCGCGTTGCCGGCTTCGATCCCACCAAACGGGAGAACGCCTATCGCCGGATTTTTGCACTCGTGCTCGGCCAGAAGAACCAGCTCTGGTGGGATCTTCCCGCGCAAGAATCCTTTCTTCTGCTTCGCCACATCTACGGCATCCCCGCGAAACAGTACCGGGACACCCTCGACGAACTGGTCGGGCTCCTCGACGTGCGCGAAAAACTCAACGTCATGGTGCGCGAGCTCTCGCTCGGCGAACGCATGAAGATGGAGCTCATCGCCGCGCTCCTTCACCGTCCGCGCGTCCTGTTCCTCGACGAACCCACCATCGGTCTCGACGTCGTATCCCAAAAGGCCGTCCGCTCCTTCCTTCGCGACTACAACCGCAAATACAAAGTCACCATCCTCCTCACGAGCCACTACATGGCCGACATCAAGGAACTCTGTGAACGCGTCATCGTGATCCACAAAGGCATCAAGATCTACGACGGCGCCCTCGATCGCCTCGAGGCGACCGGCGGCCGCAAAAAGATCATCAAGTTCCGTCCCGCCCAGGTTCCGTTTCCCGGACTGGAGAAACTGGTCGGGGACGAGGCCGCGGTCACCGCGGATGGAGAGATTATCCTTCACGTTCCCAGCGACCGCGTGGTCGAGATTTCACAGCGCATCCTCGCGGCCGGCCCCGTGGCCGACATCACCATCGAGGACGTTCCGCTTGAGGATGTGATCACCGAACTCTTCAATGCCCATTGATCCCTATCTTATGTTGGCCGCCCCCATGCACCGCCTCTTCGTCCTTTCGTTTTTCGCTCTCGGCAGCCTGGCCTTCACCGGCTGCGGAACCCCCAGCGCTTCAGTCGCGGGCCAGGACTCCCGCCGTACGCTGACCACCTCGGGAAACTCCAACTGGGTGCTGGTTCACTGGACCTCCGCCGATGGTGCACGGCCATCGATCC
>JANJTQ010000133.1 GCA_024711005.1 Opitutaceae bacterium
GCTCGGCTTGGCGCTCTACGCCTTCGACGGCACCGGCAACGACTACTCCGCCGGTTCGAATATCCGCATCCTGCGCGATATTTATGAAGGCCCCAATCGCTTCTACTATGCGGGCGTAGGAAGTGCCGTTGGCACGAAGGCAATCGGTGGCTTAACTGGTTTCGGTGGGCGAGGCATCCTTGAAGCTGCCTATATGGACTTTATTCGTGCGGTCCAAGGCGGCGATGGCTATGTCGATATCATTGGCTTCAGCCGAGGCGCTTCGATGGCGCGCGAATTTGCGAACATGATCCACTCCCGCGGCTACAGCGAGAACGCCGGCAGCTTCTCGACCCAGACCCGTGGCGGACGCAAACGCGTGATCTTTCAAAACGAAGCACGCGGGAAGAAGCCCGACGATTGCACGATTATCATTCGGTATGTGGGCGTGTTCGACACGGTCGGATCGTTCGGCATCCCGGGCAATGGGTTCAACATCGGTTATAATTTGAATCTCCCGCCGAGCGTGCAGAACGCGGCGCACGCCACTGCGGAGGATGAACAACGCTTCCTGTTCCCGATGACTCCGTTCAATCCTGCGGGACCGGGGCAGAACTTTAGTGAGCAATCCTTCCCCGGCGACCACTCCGACATCGGGCGTGGGCACCGTGACGATACGAACGACCTGAGCCGCGCTCCCTTGGAATACATCTGGAGCCAAGGCCGCGCGGCCGGCGTGCCGTTTGGTCCGCTGCCACCCTACACGCCGACGGGCAACACCACTCCGCACAACCTCAACACCGGGGCCATGAGCCTCTGGGGAATCCTGCCGGCCCGTCCTCGTTAACCCATGAAACTCCTCGCTCCTCTCCTCGTCGTGTGGGCCTGCCTCGTCGGAGGCTGCATGACCGTAAACGGTGGCTACTCCTACTCGATGATCGTGGTGAACACGGGCACCGAACCAATGCGTGCGCTTAATATCCAGAGTTTGGATACCGAATGGAGCGATTACGGCCCGCACTCGATCTTGTCAGCGGCCAGCCAAAGCACGCACCGGGGGCCGATCCCCGCACCGCCGAACGGCCGCTTCGTGTATAGCTGGCGAGACGCGAAGGGGGGCGAGCACCGGGAGGAAATCGACATGAGGGGAAAAGTTAGCCGCCTGTTCCAAGGGGAAATCGTCTTCATTGTGGACGGGGACAACAAGCTGACGGTGGAGACCTATAATAAGCAGGGCGGTTACCGGCTCCCTTTTAGGCCGAAACAATGATCCAAGCGGCACACGTCGCGCCAGCCCCGAGCGGCTGTCACGCCGTCTGCTTCCTCCCTCCAGCCGCGCAAGCGCGTCTTCCGGTCCGGGTGGAGTGCGACCCCGCCGGGGGGGCGGCCTGGGCGGTGTGGAAGGGCCAAGCGTCGTAGGCCTCGTAACCGTCGGCTTGCAGCACGCCTTTAAAGTCGGCCGCCAGCCCGGTCAGTTCGCCATGGCGACGCGAGAGCTTCCAGTCGAAGACGACGTCTCCACCGGGTCGGCTGATCAACCAGAGGTACCCTTGACTCACCGCGCCTTTGCCTGCGTCCGGGTCGTGGCACTTGATCGGCGTCTCGTCGGCTTGCAGGTAATCTCCTCCGAGCAAGTGCGCGTGCATGCGCCGGTAGATCGGTTGAGCTAGTCGGCCGCGATGCGGATCCATTCGCAAAGGGACGCGCGCGGGATCGCCGCGCCCCAGCGCCCGAGCATCTGCTCCTGGCGATATAGCGGCAGGTGATCGAGATACTTCGAGACGCAGACCCTGTGCCGTGGCCATGGTTCTGTTCTCACTGGTGTTCGGGCTCACGCTTCTGCTTAAGCGCCTTTCCGCCCGCAACATCCACTCCTCCGCCGACTGACCCGTGAACTGCGAACCCGGATCATCCCGCACCTTCCGCCTCGTGGCCGGCATCCTCCTTGTCGTCGGCGCGGCCGCATTCGTGCTGCCGTTTTTTTGGATGCTGAGCACCTCGCTCAAACCGCTCAACGAGACCATCACGATCCCGCCCCGCTGGTGGCCATCGTCACCGCAATGGCACAACTACGCCGAAACGATCGCGCGCATCGGCGACTTCTGGCGCTACGTTTTCAACACCCTGCGCATCGCCGTGCTCTCGGTCGTCGGAAGCGTGCTCAGCAGCGCGATGGCCGCCTACGGTTTTTCCCGCCTGAACTGGCCGCATCGCGAGAAGGTTTTCCTTCTGGTCCTCGCCAGCATGATGCTGCCCTTCGCCGTCACGGTCGTGCCGCTTTACGGACTCTTTCGCGGTCTTGACTGGATCGGCACGTCCAAGCCGCTCTGGGCGCCGGCGTTCCTCGCCCCCGCATTCAACATCTTTCTTCTGCGCCAGTTTTTTCTGTCTTTGCCCAAGGAACTGAGCGAAGCGGCCAGAATCGATGGCTGCAGTGAATGGCGCATCTTCTGGCAGATCATCCTGCCGCTGTCCAAGCCCGCCCTTTCGGTGGTCGCCCTCTTCACGTTTCTTGCCAGTTGGAACGACTTTTTCGGCCCGCTCGTGTACTTGACCGAGCCGAAGGACTTCACCCTCTCGCTCGCCCTGCAGGCGTTTCAGAGCCAGCAAGGCGGCACGGAATGGCACTACCTGATGGCGGCCGCGGTGCTCATCACGACACCGGTGGTGATCCTCTATTTCCTCTGCCAACGAACCTTCAAGGCGGGCATCGCGGCAACCGGTTCCAAGGAGTGAACCCCTTCCCCGCCGCCTTCAACCACGCGCACCCACATGGCCAACGTCCTTATCGAAAACCTCGTCAAAATCTATCCCGGCAGCGGCGGTCCCGATGTAAAAGTTGTCCATGGCATCAATCTGGAAATTCGCGACCGCGAGTTCATGGTTCTGGTCGGGCCGTCCGGCTGCGGGAAATCCACGACGCTGCGCATGGTCGCCGGCTTGGAGGAGATTTCCGGCGGTGCGATCTCCATCGACGGGCGCGTGGTGAACAACGTCCTGCCCAAGGACCGGGACATCGCGATGGTCTTCCAGAACTACGCGCTCTATCCGCATATGACCGTGTATGACAACATGGCCTTCGGCCTAAAGCTGCGAAAGTATCCCGATGTCGAGATCGATGCTCGCGTGCGCGAGGCCTCGGCCATGCTTGGCCTTGACGCCTATCTCGACCGCAAGCCCAAGGCGCTTTCCGGCGGTCAGCGCCAGCGCGTCGCCGTCGGCCGCGCCATCGTGCGCAAACCCAAGGTGTTTCTCTTCGACGAACCGCTGTCCAATCTCGATGCCAAGATGCGCGTCTCCACCCGCACCGAGATCTCCAAGCTCCACGCCCGGCTCGGGGCGACGATGATCTACGTAACGCACGATCAGGTGGAGGCCATGACCATGGGCGATCGCATCTGCGTGATGAAGGACGGACACATCATGCAGGTCGCCACCCCGCTGGAACTCTACAACCGGCCCGCGAACCTGTTTGTCGCCGGCTTCATCGGCAGCCCGCCGATGAATTTCTTCAGAGGCACGTTGCAGACGGACGGCCATGCTCTGCGCTTTGTGGAGACCAACAATGAAGAGGCGCCCGTCGCCATCGTGCTCGATGAAAGACTCTCCGCCTTGGGCAGGGGTCACGTCGGCCAGCCCGTGGTTTTCGGTGTACGACCGGAGGACGTCCAAGACGCCACAACCGTGGCCCATCCCGATCCAGGCCGTACCATCGAGGTGACGGTCGAGATCTCCGAACCGATGGGCGCGGAGACATTTCTTTACCTCACGACCGGAGCGAACAACTTCATCGCCCGCGTCGGCCCCACCGACCGCTTTGAGTCCGGCCAGCGGGTCAAGGTTACCCTCAAGCTCGAAAACGCCCACCTATTCAACCCGGCGACGGAGCAGGTGCTGTAGTGGCAAATACCACCGCCCCGGCGACGATCATGGCAGGTGTACAAGAGACATTTTCGTCCCCCTGCCGCCGCCGTAAAACAGTTGAGCCTCCTCGAAAAAACCGGGGAGGCTCATCATTGTGCGGGTCGCACCCGCGAGCGCGGCAAGGGCGCTTATCTTCGTCTTTGGTTTTGGCGGAGTCTTACTGAGTTTTTAGCTTTTGGACTGCTACCTAACCGTTCACTGACTGACATCTGACCTGCTATCGGACTGACCTGTCACTGGCACCGACCATTTCTGATCGATCAACCTGTCAGCGAGCTAACCTGTCAGCTATCGGTGTGGTCCCTTGACCACACACCAAGGCTATGTCCACGCGTCTCAAATGCCAGAAAACCGTTTGTAATATATTACAAAATTCGCTCCGCCGCGGCGCCCAGTTCCCGCTCAAAAACATCGAATATCGAATCCCACGTGATACTCTCCGCGGTCCTTCGCGCCCTTGCCCGGATCGCCGGCCAATCTCCCCGCCGCGCCCGCAGCGTGAGCACACCATTCAGGAATGCCGCGCGATTCCCCAATTCCACGGCGAACCCGTTCACCCCGTCGTGCACATGCTCGCGCGTCGCCGCGTAATCGTAGGCCAGCACCACGAGCCCGCTTGCCATCGCCTCGGTCACCACATTGCCGAAGGTTTCCGTCACACTGGGGAACGCGAACAAATCGGCCGATGCATAATACGCCGCCAGTTCCTCGCCGCGCCGCATGCCCGCATAGTGGAAAGTTGGATACGCCGTCTCCAGTGCCGCCCGCTCGGGTCCGTCGCCCACCAGCACAAACTTCGCGCGCGGCTCCAAACGTTGAAGTTCCAGAAACGCCTCCACCGCCAGCGACAGGTTTTTCTCGGCCGCGATGCGTCCAACATAAATCATCACCGGATCGTCCGGACCCGCGCCCCACTCCGCACGCAACGCCTCGGTGCGTTTGGCCGGTGAAAACAACGTCGCGTCCACCCCGCGCGCGAGCACCGTGAGGCGCGCAAAACCATCGGCCGCCAACTGCTCTTTCAAATCCGTCGCCGGCACCATCGTGCAGCGCGTGCGATTGTGAAACCACCGCAGATAACGCAGCGCCAGATCGCGCCCGACTGTAAGTCCATAGTGGCCTCCGTATTGGTGGAAGTTGGTGTGAAAGCTCGATGTGACCGGCAGCTTGAGCAGATGCGCCGCGCGCAGGGCCGCCAATCCCAGCGGTCCTTCGGTGGCGACATGAACCACGTCGGGACGCCGTTCGCGCCAGCGTTTCTTCAAGTGTCCCGTGACGGGCAGCCCCATGCGCAGCGCACTATAAAACGGGATCGGCATGCCCGGCACCACATAGTCGATCGTCCCGGGCTCCGCGGCATCCGCCACGAGCTCGATCTTCTGGCGCGGACGCACCACCTCGACCGCATGCCCGCGCGCCCGCATGCCGCCGACCAACCGGCTGAGCGTCATGGCGACACCGTTGACTTCGGGTGGAAACGTTTCGGTGACGAGAGCGATGTTCATCGGAATTTAAATACCAGCCCGAAACGTAGCGACGAGGGCGGCCGAGCCGAGCCGCCAGCGTGACATTTGCGCAACAAAAAACCCTCCGCCTTGGAGGGCGAAGGGTTTCAAAAACCGTCGACGGATTGTTCGCTTCGGGCGCGGCTTACATGCCTTCGGTCGAAGCCGGAGCTGCGGGCTCGGCGGGGGCGGGGGTCGGGTTGATTTCGAGCAATTCGACTTCAAACACCAGCGTGGCCGCGGGAGGGATGGTCGGAGGACGACCCGCTTCCCCGTAGGCGAGCTGATAAGGGATGTAGAGTTTGATCTTACCGCCCTTGTTGATCTTCTGCACGCCTTGGGTCCAGCCGGCGATCACGCCGCTGAGAGGGAATTCGATGGGCTCGCCGCGCTCGACAGAACTGTCGAACACCGTTCCATCAACCAAGGTGCCGGTGTAGTGAACCTTCACCGTATCGGTCGCCTTCGGGTATTCGCCGGAGCCCGGCTTGAGGATCTCGTAATACATGGTCGCCGATCCGCCTCCCGGCAGATCCACGGGAAGCGCGACGACGCCCTTCTTGTCCTTGATGTCGGCAAAGAACTTGGAACTGGCCGCGTCGTTCTTCGTGCGCTGCTTGGCGGTGTATTCGGCCTGTTTGCCTTGCATGAACTTATCGAGCTCGGGCCCGATTTCCTCGATCTTGTAGGGGGCCTCGGCTCCGCTGGCGGACGCTTGGATGCCCTTGATGATGGAGGCGGTTTGATCGGCGGTGAAACCGAGTTCGCTCAGGCCCATGCGGCGACCGACGAACCAACCGAAGGTTTCGAGCAGTTGGGTTTCACTGAACTTGGGAGCAACCGCCTCGGCGGCGGGGGCCGCTTCGACCGGCTTCGGGGTGTCTTGGGCGGACAGCGAGGCGACCGTGCCGATTGCGAGCAAAGCAGCCTTGAATGTGGAGGTGAGTTTCATGGGTTGGGAGGGAGACTAGAAACGGCGTGTTGAGTTTTGTGCCGTGAAAAGAGCAAGTTTCGTGGCTGCATTGCCGTTCGTTGGCAACCCCTTACTCGTTACTTGTGTAAGACAAATGAGCCCGCCTTGATTGCGCCCCTCTCTTCCCCTCATGCATTCCGACCAATTTTGGACGAGTCTGGACGGCCAGATTCTCACGATCAAAAACAAGGACGCCCGCACCGTCAGCCTCACCCTGGCCTTCTATCCCCGCACCACCGAGGAACTGGATTTCCTCAAAGATAATCTCGCCCGGCTTCATTTCACCGAGCGCAGCACGCTCGCCCGCATCGGGATCGAGATGATCACCCAGGAACCGGCTTCGATCAAAGCCGGCCGGCTTATACTCGAGGCCGACGCGTTCGTCTTCGACGAAAGCTTCCCCAACGCCGGCTACTGGAAAAAGCTCCTCATCCCCGGCACGCCCGTAGGACGCCTTTTCTACGCCCCCGAAAAGGCCAAGCTCTCCACCGCCGAAATCTGGGAGGCCATCCAGACCAACCGCCTCAAGCTGCCCAACACCATCAGCATCGACCGCGTGGGCAGAGTTTTTCTCACGCCCCACCACGTTCGCTACGCGCTCAATCCGCGACTCAAGCGCCCCGATTTCGAGCGTCTCGTCAGCGGCGAGGCCGGACGCGCGTATCTCGACAAGGTCCAGGTGCGCATCGAAACCGATCTCCTCACCGTCCCTCCCCGCTCGGGCGTGCTCACCAGCTGCTCGATGTACTTGAAAGAGCACTACGTCTTGCTCAACCGGGGCGAGGGCAACTTCGGCATCCATACGAGCGCCGTTCTCCTCGATCCGGTAAAAACGTTCGGCACGAACGTTATGCTGGAGATCTACAACACCGGCACGCAGCCGGTCGTGAACCCGATGGTTTCGGTCGAGATCTTTCGCGCGCCTCCGTCGGCCATCGCCGGAATCAGCCCGGACGATCCCGAGTTCAAATCCCTGCGCCGGCGTCGCACCCGCCTGCTCACCACCGCGACCGATGTCTTCGCGTGCATCGACGCACACCCGCCCCGAATCGACACCCCGGCCCATCCGCGCACCCACATCACCGTGCGGGGTCAGAGCGCGCTGATGGAAAACTTCAGCCTCTTCCTTCAGACGTCGGGCCGTCCGATGCCAAAGATCAACAAACTCAAGGACTGCGGCTATCGCACGTTGGTCGAGGCCGTCGCCGCCGCCCCGGCCGACGCCGACACCCTGCTGATCGATTATTTCCCGAATCTCGTCGAACACACCGAACTGCTCACCCGTCTGCCGAAGCTCAAGCTGCGCCGCATCATTTTTCGCCAGCCGTCCCGCACCCATGGGTTCTTTCTTTCCACCAATGCCCACGGACGTCTGGAGGGCTATCACGACCTGGGCATCGACGTTTACTGGTTTCACGCCGCGATGGGCGACCTCTACCGCCACACCTATAAGAAAAACCACGGCTTTTTCGTGCGGGAGGAGCTGCGGCGCGTCTTCCAAGAGTGCACCATCCTCGCCTTCTAAGGTTCCGCGGTCGGCTTGGAAAAAGCGGACACCGATCGCATCTCCGGCCTCATCGACAAGCTCACCGGTTTTATCGGGCCCAACGTCGGCGTGCTCACCGGTGGCGGTGGCGGCGTGATGCGCCTCGCGACGGACCAAGCCCGCGCCAAAGGTGCCCTCACCGGCGCCTGTTTCCTGGAACTCGAAGCCCAGCCACCCGAGCTCGGCGTGGATTTCTTCAACACGTTTCAGGAAACCGCCCGCCACTATCGTCAAAAGTGGTTCGAGGTCGCCGACTTCTGCGTCTTCAACGTCGGCGGCGTCGGCACGCTGGAAGAGGTTGGCATCGAGTTGTGCAACCTCAAGCTGGGTATCCGCCCGCGCACACCCTACGTCTTCTTCAACTCCAAATACTGGACCGACCTGCGCAAACAGCTCCGTGAAATGGTCCGCACCAAGCGCACGCCCGCCTGGATGCTCGACTACATTCTCTTCGCCGACGATCCCGACGAGGTCGTCGCGTTCTACCGCAAGACCCTGCAGGTCCTATAAAATCGTTCTCGTTCCTCGTTCTCGTTCTCCCCCGCTCTCATCCTCCGGACAAAAATCGTTCTCGTTCTCTTCCCCCCATTCGTTCTTTTTCTCCGCCGTGTCCTCCGCGTCTCCCGCTCCCTCCCAACTCCCCAAGAACGTCCTCATCGTCGGCGCCGGCGGCCGCGAGCACACCCTCGTCAAGGCCGTCCTCGCCTCCCCAGCGAAACCTCGTGTGATCGCCGCCCCGGGCAACGCCGGGATCGCCGCCGAGGTGCCCGTCTTCCCCGTCGACGCCGATGACATCCCGGGCCTCGTCGCCTTGGTGCGGCGCGAGCACATCGACTTCGTCATCGTCGGCCCCGAAGTTCCCCTCTCCCTCGGACTCGTCGACGAACTCTCGAAAATCGGCGTCCCCGCCTACGGACCCAAAGCCGACGGCGCCCGCCTCGAAGCATCGAAGGTTTTCACCAAGGAAATTCTCCTCAAGCACAACATCC
>JANJTQ010000286.1 GCA_024711005.1 Opitutaceae bacterium
GTGCGGCGAAGGCGGCGTCGGTCGAGGGCTTCTTGAGGCCATCGAAGACGCCCCAATGTTCGACGTGCGTGACGGACTCGCCGGGTGCGAGTTTCACGAGCGGGCTGAGCGTCTCGAACTCGATCATCTCGCCGTTGGTAAATGTCTCGAAGGCGCATCCGAAATCCGGATACGTGGCACCTTTGATGACCGGCGCGTACTTGACGAAGGTGACGCCATCGACCCAATAGGCGGACCATCCCGGGTAGTTGGTGATGCCGAATTTTTGGGCGGCCTTGGCCTCGGGCACGTCGATGCCCATGAAATCGCGGTGCAGGTCCCACACGGGAAGCGACAAGTCGGTATAGGTCCACGGAACGAACGAATACGACGGGAGCAGGTCGCCGTCCGCATGGTTGCCCTTGGGCAGGAGCGGAAGAACGCCGTAGCCGCCGCCGCGCAACATCGTGAGCGCCCAGGCGGCGGTCTCGACCGTCCAGAGTCCGTGGTTGGTGAGCGCATGGGTGACCTTCACGGTGCGCTCGCCGTAAACCTCCAGCTTCATCGCCTTTTGCAGGCCGGTCTTTTCCTCGGTCGGCTGCGCCAGGGCCACGCCGTTCTTGAGTGGTTTCACCGCGAGCGGCTCGTCGTCGGGCTGGTAGGTGCGCACGATGTCCTCGGGGGAATGCCAGAGACGGTGGCCGCCGCGCAGATAATAACCGTGGTAGCGTTTCTCGCTCTCCGGAAACTGAAGAAAGAGATTGCCGGCCTTCTTGCCGGCAACCGAGCCAAGAGCGACGACACGCGGGCCGACCGCGGTCGTGACGGCGAGTTCGATCGCCTTGGTGGACAACACAACGGCTTCGCCGCCGCGGTAATCAGTCTTCGAGTGTTTCATGGGTAAAGTCGTCCGCGGCGGCCGCCTCCTCGCCTTCTTTCCACTTGGGGACATGCGCCTCGGGGTAATCCTCGCGCAAGAGCAGGCCCGCCCTCTTTGCCTTGCCGGAATACGCGGTGCCGGGCTCGTGCTTTTCCTTGCCGACGAGCTCGAAGTAAATCGGGCAGCCGTTGAGTTCGAATGCGTCGACAAGCCCGGCTTCAAGGTAGCGGCGATATTGCTCGGTAAGCTTTTCTTCGCGGTTGCAAAAGATCTTGATGCGGAATGGGCGGTTGCCCGTCTGCAACGCGTAATAGACGCGGAAGCGTTTGCCTCCGATGGCGGGTGGCGGAGTGCGCTCGGTAAGATAGGAGATCGTCTTGTTGAGCTTCGCGGTCGGGATCTTCGTATCGAGGATGCGGTTGAGCTTCACCGCGGCGTTGAGCATGCGGTCCACTTCGTAGCCCGACATGGCGGAGGCGAAAATAACCGGTGCGCCCGGCGTGAAAAACAAACTGTCGAAGATGGAGCGTTCGTATTTTTTGCGGTAATCACGTTCGCTATCGAAGCCGTGAATCGCCGCCTCGGGCGCGCAACCGGGATCTTCACCCTTCTTGAAGGCGCTGCGGACCACGTCCCATTTATTGACCACGATGACGATGGGCTTGCGCTCTTTGACGGCCTCGCCGGCGATGGCCTTGTCCTGCTGCGTCACCCCGTCGATCGCGTCGAGAACGAGGAACACCACGTCGGTTTCCTTGATCGCATCAAGCGATCGCAGGCGGGAGAAATACTCCACGGGCGACGCGAGCTTCGTCTGGGTCTTGATGCCCGCGGTGTCGATCAGTCGGAACGGGTACATCTTGCCGTTGCGGCCCTTGAATTCGAACGGCAGCGAAATCGCGTCACGCGTGGTGCCCGGCACGTTGCTCACGATCAGACGGTCGTTCCGGAGGAGACGATTGCTCAGGGACGACTTCCCGACGTTCGGACGGCCGATGAAACACACGCAGAGCGGGTCGGCGGCGGTCTTGCGATGGGAGGACTCCTCGACTTCCGGCACGGTGCCGATGCGCTTGAGGATTTCCTCGCGCAGATAACTCTCGCCGCGTCCATGTTCGGCGGAGACACGAATCGGTTCGCCGAGACCGAGGCGATAGGCCTCGGCCAGATCCACCTTGTCGTCGTCAAAGTCGGCCTTGTTGACCACGAGAAGAACATCCTTCTTCGACTTGCGCAGCATGCGCGCGATGCTCGTGTCGAGGGCGGTCAGGCCTTCGAGGCCGTCGATCACGAACAGAATCAATTGAGCGGTTTCGATGGCAAAATCGACCTGCGTTTCGGAGGCGCGGGTAAGCGCGGCCAGGCTGGTGTCGTTGTCTTTGAAACCGAGACCGCCTGTATCGAGCAGCGTAAACCCGCCCTCCTCGATCTCGGCGGAGACCACGTCGCGGGTCACGCCGGGCTGATCGTGGACGATGGAAATGCGCTTCCGCGCGAGCCGGTTAAAAAGGCGGCTCTTGCCGACATTGGGTCGGCCGACAATGACGACGGTGCGGTTCATGGTTGTGTAAACGGCAAGGGATAGAGCCGCCCACGTCCAGAGCCCAGCCTATAATCAACGGTCGATGAGGGTGCGCGCCCCCTGCGGGCGAGGCCCGCCTCCCCATCCGTGAATTGAAAATCGAAGGCGATTCACCCGTCAATCAGCCCCATTACGACTAC
>JANJTQ010000293.1 GCA_024711005.1 Opitutaceae bacterium
CGAATGGCTGGCTGGGGCGCAAGCTCAACATGGGTGTCGAGTTCGGCGTCAGCCGCTACGTCAGCGCGATGCGTGCGGGCACCCGCCCCGCCGCCAACGAGCTCTACGAACTCCTTTGCGCAAGGGTAAAGCATTGACCCCGATTGTCGGGCCCCCCTTTTGTCGGTCCTTTTTTCGGCCTTCGTGGCGCTTGTCCTTGGTCAAGCGGAGGGCAAGCCGCAGCCGTTTTAATCTGCGATGATGCCGGCCAGAACTGAAGTAGGGATGCGACTGTTCAAGCTATGTCGCTATGTCTGGATCGCTCCTGTGGCTTATCGTTCCGTTCGTCCCATTTACTAGACGCACCCCAACAACCGCATTCGCGTGGCGTCGTCCACCGGGGTGCAGTTGCGGTAAACCTCGCCGTGCTCGGGGAGCGCCTTCCAGCGGTTGTCTTCCCAACAACGAGTCAGCCGGCGTCTCCGCCGGCCAAGGGACGGGGTGGAGGGCCTCAAAACGTTGGCCGACGGATAACTCGGGTCGGCGAGGGCTGATTTGCCCGCGCTTGTCTTCCGTTGGCCGGCGAGGGCGCCGGCCACACTTTGCCGGCTGCGGCAAAGTGTAACCTATTGGGTTACTCTACCTCCGATACGTGTCTATGCAGCCGTTCGAGCAGGTGGCAGCCACCGGCCGAGGTCAGGAGGTCGGGCGCGTGACGAAGGCGCGGAGGCCGGGCTTGATGGCACCGTCTGGGTTTTCCAAGAGCACTTTTACGCGCATCAGGCCGCTGGCGGCGTCCACGCGCGGGTCGATGAAATCGACCTTGCCCTTAAACACCCGGTCCGGGTGAACCACGGGGCAGCGAATGTTCACGGTGTCGCCGAGGTGGAGCGAACCGGCGTCTTCCGCCCGGACGTAGAATTGAACAAAAAGGCGGGTGATATCCACCAAGCGAAACATCGGCTGGGCCGCCGTGACGGTTTCGCCGATCTCGCGGTTCTTCTCCACAATGAGGCCGCTGATCGGGGCCTTGACGGTGCGTTGGTTGAACAGCTCGGCGGCCTGCTCGTATTGCAGGCGGGCCAGATCGAGCTCGATCTTGTTCTTAAGGGCCTCGTCCTCGGAGATGATCTTGTCGGCGTAGAGGTTGGCGGCGCTCTTGTTGTCGAATTCCTTTTTCTCCAACGCGGCCTTGGCGCGGAGCATATCCAGTTCCTCGATACGGCTGTAGAGAAGGGCGAGCGTCTCGCCGGCCTTGATGGTGTCGCCCTCTTTGCGCGGGATGGTGGTGATGCTGCTTTGAACGGGCGCGGAGACGACCACCTCCTGGAAGGGCAGGATGAGGCCCTCGAAGGGCGCTTGGGCGGCTTGAAGCGTGGCGGCGGCGCCCGCGGCGAGGAGGGTGCAGGCAAGCAGTCGGGACGGGAGGCGCATGGGACGGTAGGTTAAGGGAGGATCAGCTCTCGGTCTTCAGGTCGACGCGGAGGTAGTCGGCGATGGTGCCGAGGACGAATTCGAAGTGGGCGATCGATTTGTTGAGGTCGACCAAGGTGGCGAGTTCGCGCGAGCGGGCGGTGCTGAGGTCGCGTTGGGCCTGGGCGACTTCGTAGCTGGTGGTCTTGCCCGAGCCGAGGATGCGCTGTTGGGCGTCCAAGCTGGCGGCGGCGAGCGAAACGGTGTCTTTGACGAGACGGGTGCGTTCGGCGGCGTTGGCGATATCGCGCTGGGCGGTGTCGAACGCGCTAAGGAGGATGACCTCGGAGCGCTTCAGGGCGAAGAGGGCCTGGCGCTTGCGGTTGCGGGCTTCGGCCAGACGGGCGCGACCGGTGCGGTCACCGAGGGGAACGTTGATGACGAGGCCGACGCTGTAGGTGGGCTCGTCGCGATTGCTGTAATCGCTGTAGCTGTCGGAAAAGTTGTCGCTGAGGCCGTTGTAACCGAACGATGCCTTCAGATCGACGCGCGGCCAGCGCTGGTTTTTGGCGTAGGCGATGCGGATGTCTTCGCTCGAGGCGAGTTCGACGCTGGCGAGGTAGGTGGGGTTGCTCTTGAAGAGGGTGACGAGCGCCTTGTCGCGATCGATGGCGGGAGCGGTCCGGACGATGAAGGCCGGGTCGACGGTGAACGGGGCGCCGTCCAAGTCGAATTGATCGCGGGTGAGCTCGCGGAGCGTATTGCGGCGCTGCGAAAGGAAGTTTTGGGCGAGGAGCAGTTCCTCGCGGGCTTCGGAGAGGCGGGACTTGGCCTGGGTGACGTCGATGGGGGCCATGCGGCCTTCGTCCACGCGGCGTTGGTTATCACGAACGAGGGCCTCGGCGACGGCGACGGCCTCCTCCTTCACCCGGATGTTTTCCTGGGCGAATACCATCTCGTAATAGGCGGACGCGACATCGCGGAGAACGCGCAGCGCGGTGGCGGTCAGGTCGTGGCGGGCGGTATTGAGGGCGGACTTCTGAAGGCGGACCTCGGCGAGATTGGCATTGAACCCGAAGTCTTTCAGCAGCGGCTGGGTGATCGTCAGCGTGGTGGTGGAGACGGTCTCGGGGTAATAGCGGGCCGAGAAGGAGGTGAATCCGTTACCGGGCGTGGTGTTGGCGGTGTTTTCGATCCGGTCCACGCCGGTGAGGAGTTCGTATTGGGTGCCGAATGGCAGGCGGCCGGTGATGCCGGTCTGTCCGCGACGGATTTCTTCCTCGTAGAGCGGGGCATAACGACCGCCGCCGGCGTTGGGGACGTAGTTTTGCGGACGCTCGCTGCTGGAGTAGGACACACCGGCGACCCAACTCGGTTCGAAGGCACCCCAGGCGCCATCGAGCCGGTTTTGCTGGATCTCGGGGTCGATGCGGCGGGCGCTCAGCTCAAGGTTGGCGTTGACCGCGTTGACCAGAAGGTCGTGCAGGGTGAGCACGGGAGCCGGGGCGGTTTCGGAGGCAGCCAGGCTGGAAACAGCAATGATCGAACAGGCGGCGGACAGGAGGCGGGAAGGCACGGACATAGAAAAAACGAGAAATAACGGGTGGTGTGTGCGGCAATATGATGGGGGAAACCAGTCTAATCCTTATAGGGCAGATTCCCAAAGGTTATGCCCGGGGATGTAAAAAAATAGTCATGAAAGCAACCTGAAGAATGAAGTAAATGAAATGGGTAGTTAAGTGGAGCGGTGAAAATCAGCCTTGGTCGGCGCTGGTGCATGCCTGTGGATCGGATGCGGAATAGAGTTAACTACACAGCGGACGAGCAGCATGCAATCGAGCGCCATCGGGCGGCCCTCCGTCGGGCGGTTTATTGAGCTTGGAATCCGGTTCGGCCCCGTCCTAGTTTGGGCCGATTGCGAGTATTCGCATTCTTTTTACGCCGCATGAACTCGTCTAATCGCTTTGGGATGTCTTCCGGAGAAACCTATGCGCGTCTCGAAGCGTGTCGGCTCTATGAAGGCACCGTAAAAACGTTCTGGCCCCTGTTTGCCCGGACCTGTGGCGAGCTGGTTTCGGCCACGGCGACCCGGGTGTCGGTCAAGGCGGACGGCGTCTGGCGTTCGGTCGCGGCTTGGCCGGAGGGGCGGGAGTTTCCGTATGGTCTGCAAGGTCCGGCGTTTGCGGAATTGGCGGAGCGCTCGATCCGCGAAGGCGTGGTGATGGTGCCGGCGAACATGGACGGCGCGCCGGGGTTGTTGTTGCTTTCGCTGGCCACCGGCGAGCCCACCGACGCGAGCGTGTTGGCCGTGGCGCTTGCGCCCGGGAACCTCGAGGATGTCGATCAGGCGGCCGCGGTGTTGCGGCTGGCGGTGGATACGCCGTTGTTGTTTCAACGTCAGCGTCAGCTGGAACGGGTGCGCCGGGATGTGGCGAACTACGCGCAGGCGCTCGAAGTGCTGGCGGCGACCAACGTCCACACACGGTTTCTCACGGTTTCGATGGCGTTGATCAACGAGCTGGCGTCGAGGCACCGGTGCAGCCGGGTGAGTCTGGGCTGGAAGGAAGGCGTGGTGATCCACGTGAAGGCGGTGAGCGGAACGGATCGTTTCGAGCGGCGCATGGAGGTGGTTCAGCGTTTGGAGACGGCGATGGAGGAGGCGGTGGAGCAGGACGAGGAAATCGCCTGGCCGATCTGGACCGACAGCGACGCGGTGCATCGCGATCACGAAAACTATGCGAAGGTCGAGCGGGTCGGCTCGGTGATGTCGGTGCCGTTGCGCGTCGATGGCGAACCGCGCGGCGTGCTCACGTTCGAACGCGGCGAGTCCGGGGCGACGTTCTCGGAACACGACGCGCTCGCGTTGCGCGTGGTCGCGGACCAGGTGGCGCGACGCCTTGACGATCTTTATCGCAACGACCGCTGGTTCGGCGCGCGTTGGGCGACGGCCTCCCGCAAGTGGTTCGCCGGGTTCCTTGGGCCGAAGCAGACCTGGCTGAAGCTCGGCGCGATCACCGGCGCGGTGGGACTCGCTTTTGCGTTGTTCGTGCCGCTGTCGTATCGGGTGAACGCCAATTTCATCGTTCGCGCCGAGGCATTGCTTCACTTGCCGGCGCCCTATGAAGGCTATCTGAGCGAAGTGCAGGTACGTCCGGGCGACACGGTGAAGGCGGGCGACTTGTTGTTGAGTCTGGACCAAAGCGACCTGCGGGTGGAGCGGGCGGCCGCGCTTGCGGAGCGTCAGCGTTTTGCCAGCGAAATGGAACGCGCCGAGGCGGACCGGAAGCTGGCCGATTTGCGCGCCGCGCAGGCGGCGTATGCGCAGGCGCAGGCGCGGGTCGAACTGATCGACTACCGTTTGTCGCGCGCCGAGATGCGGGCGCCGTTCGACGGTGTCGTGGTGGATGGAGATTTGCGCGAGCGGATCGGCGCCCCGGTGAAGCCGGGCGATGTGCTCATGAAGGTGTCACGGCTCGCCGGACTTTATGTCGAGATGCGCGTGCCGGAGCGCGATGTTGACCTGATCGCGGGAAGCGAAACGGCCGAGGTGGCCTTCACGACGCGACCCGAGGATACGTTCGCGGTGCGGATCGAGCGGATCGAGCCGGCGGCGCAGGTCGAACGCGAAGGCAACGTCTTCGTGGTGCGCGGACACCTCGTCAATAGTGAACAAGCGGAGTGGTTGCGTCCGGGCATGAGCGGCATCGCCAAGATCGAGAGCGACCGTCGCACGCTGGCGTGGATCGCGACGCACCGGCTCGTGGATTTTGTGCGTCTGAAGTTCTGGTGGTGAGCGCATTGAACCCGATGATTTCGATGTCTCGCATTCGATCCGGTTTTGGTTTCCCAGACATGGGCGGGATGCCCATGCCACTTTTCGGGGAGGCGCGGTCATGAGTGAAAACCAACGCGCGATTTTCTCGGAATCCTGGCACCGCGTGGCCGGCCAGAAGCTGCGGCTGCGTCCGTCCGTCGTGATCCGTCGCCAGACGTTTCGCGGTGAGCGCTGGTATGTGGCCCAGGATACGTTCACCAACCAGTTTTTCCGTTTTCGCGAGGAGGTTTATCACTTCGTGGCGCGTCTGGATGGAACCCGCACGGTGGACGAGGTGTGGGTGGGATGCGTTGCGAACCGACCCGATTCGGCGCCGGGACAAGGCGAGGTGGTGACGCTGCTCGCGCAGCTTTATCAGGCGAATTTACTGATGGGCGACACGCCGGCGGATACGGCGCGGCTGTTCTCCCGTCACCAGAAACGACGCCATCAGGAGCTGGTGTCGCAGTTATTCGGAATCTTCTTTCTGCGCATTCGATTGTTCGATCCGGACCGGTTGCTGAACAAGACCTGGCCGGCGTTGCGCTGGCTGGTTTCGCGTCCGGCGGTGTTCGTCTGGGTGGGCCTGTTGCTGACCGCGCTGTGGGCGCTCATCGGCCAGTGGGACCGGGCGATGGACCAGTCGCAATCCGTGCTCGCGCCGGGCAATCTGCTGCTGCTGTACGCGGCGTTCACGGTGGCGAAGTTGATCCACGAATTCGGCCACGCCTATGCCGTGAAAGCCTTCGGCGGAGAGGTGCACACGATGGGCATCATGTTGCTGGTGTTCACGCCGGTGCCCTACGTGGACGCGACGGCCGCGTGGGCGTTTCCCGAGCGCTGGAAGCGCGTGATGGTCGGTGCGGCCGGCATGTTGCCCGAGCTCGTCTACGCGTCGCTGGCGGCGTTGGTGTGGGCGAACACGGGTCCGGGGACCTTGAACAGTCTCGCGTATAATACGATGGTCGTGGCGTCGGTCTCGACCCTGTTGTTCAACCTGAATCCGCTGCTGCGTTTTGACGGCTACTACATTCTCTCGGACCTGACGGATAGTCCCAATTTGCAGTCCCGCTCGGGACGGCACTGGCTGCACCTGTGGGAGCGGCATGGGCTGAAGGTCAATACGCTGGAGAGCCCGGCCCGCACGCGAGGCGAGGCGGTGGGACTGACGGTCTTCGGCGGCGGGAGCTACGTGTATCGCATGCTGATCACGGTCTCGATCATCCTGTTTGTGGCGGACCGTTATTTCGGTCTCGGCCTGCTGGCGGCGGGGTTGGCGTTTACCGGTGCGTTCATCATTCCGATGGTCAAGGCGGGACGTTATCTGGTGCGCGAGCCGCGGATCGAACGCTCGCGACGCCGGGCGTTGTTGATCGCCGGCGGCGCGGTGGCGGCGGTCATTCTTTTTCTAGGTGTGGTTCCCATGCCCGATCATTTTCGCGCGCCGGGGCTGGTGCGCGCGGTGGGCTCGGTCGATGTGAATGCGCCGGTCGCCGGTTGGATGGTCAGCTTGGAAACGCCGAGCGGTACGTCCGTGGGCACGGGCCAGCCGTTGTTGAAACTGGAGAGTCCGGAGCTGGAGCTGCAACTCGCGGCCGCGCGGGCGGAACTCGCCCAGGCGCAAGGACGCGAGCGTCAGATGCTGGCCGAATATTCCGCCGGCATCGAACCGATGCGTCTGCGTCGTCTGGCCTCGGAAGCGGTGGTGGGTCGGCTCGAAGCGGACCGCACGGCGCTCAATCTGCACGCGCCGACCGCGGGACGCTGGGTGGCGTTGCGCACGGAGGATTGGGAAGGACTTTATGTCGGCCGGGGCATTCGCCTGGGCGAGATCGTCGGACCGGGACCGGACTGGGAATTTTTCGCCGTGGTGTCGCAGGACGATGCGAGCGCGCTTTTCGACGCGGCGGGCAAGGGCGCCGAGGTGCGCTTCCGTGGTTCGTCCGGGCGCGATGTGACGGTGAGCTCGTGGCGCGTGGTGCCGGGTCGGCAGGAACAGTTGCCGGGGCCGGCGTTGGGCTGGATGGCGGGCGGTCCGGTCAAGACCCGCGAGAACGACCAGCGCGGCGTGCTCGCCGATCAGCCGTTCTTCCTCGTGGTCGGTCAGGTCGCGACCGACGGCGTCGAGGCGGGCGAAGGTCCGTTGCTCTGGCAAGGCCGGCTCGGCGTGATGCGTTTCGCACGGCCGTGGAAGCCGTTGCTCGTGCAGTGGGCTCGCGACCTTCGCCAAGTGCTGCAGAATCGTTACCAGATTTAACGTTCGTATTCGTAACACCGATACGCACCGACCGCCATGCCCGCCCCCTTGACAGAAGTTCGCCGCACCGAGTTGCCCGCGCGGGAGAAGCTGCCCTCGGGCCTGGATGCCGCCGTGCATCAGGCGCACGGGTGGTGGCACCGCCGCGGGAACGACCGCGTGCGGTTGCGCGAGCAGGCCGTGCGGTTGCATGCGGAGATCGCGCAATTGGAGGAGTTGGATGAAGCGACGTTGAAGCGACGCGTGCGCGAGATGCGCGCCCGGCTGCGGCGGACGTCGGACGCGCGGTGGTCGGAGAGCTTTTCGGAAGCGTTGCCCCTGGTCGCGGAGCTCGCGCGCCGGCATCTGCGCATGCGGCCCTATCCGGTGCAGATCATGGGCGCGCTGGGGCTCGCGCACGGGCGCCTCGTGGAGATGGCGACGGGCGAGGGCAAGACGCTGACGATCGGGCTGGCCGCGGCCTTGATGGCGTGGCGCGGGCGTCCGTTGCATGTGGTCACTGCGAACGACTACCTGGCCCAACGCGATGCGACGACCCTCACCGCGCTGTATGAGGCGTGCGGTGTGCGGGCGGCGGCCGTGACCGGCGAGATGGATCCGCAGGCGCGGCGGCAGGCCTATGCGGCGCAGATTGTTTATACGACGAGCAAGGAACTCGTGGCGGATTTCTTGCGCGATCGGATCCTGCTCGGCCCGCTGGCCGATCCGGGACGGTGCATGGTGGCGCGTCTGATTCGCCCGCGCGGCAATGTGCCTGCGTTGAACCAGACGGTGCAGCGCGGGTTGCACACGGCGATCGTGGACGAGGCCGACAACCAGTTGATCGACGAGGCGGTGACGCCGTTGATCATCAGCCGGCCGCAGGACGATCCGGCGTTCGTGTCGGTGTGTCGCGCCACGGACCGGCTTGCCTCGGGCATGGCGCAGGACGAGCACTACGAACTGGAACTGCGGCACAAGGAAGTGAAGCTCCTGGCGCCCGGCCGGGCGCTCATTGAGGCATGGTGCGCGGAGTCGGGGACCGGACGCTTTCGGCAGCCCGCGTGGATCAGCGCGATGGTGGTGCAAGCGTTGCAGGCGCGGCATTATTTTTTACGCGACAAGCAATACGTGGTCGTCGACGGCAAGGTCATCATCGTGGACGAATCCACGGGGCGCCTCATGCCCGGACGTTCGTGGCGACTCGGTCTCCACCAGGCGGTCGAGGCGAAGGAAGGCGTGGACATCACCCAGCCCAACGAGTCGCTGGCACGATTGAGTTTTCAGCGTTTCTTCCGGCTGTTTCGCCACCTGTCGGGCATCACCGGCACCGCGGCGGAGGCGGCGCCGGAGTTCTGGCGGATGTATGATCGCGCGTTGCTCGTCGTGCCGCCGAACCGGCCGAGCCAACGCCTGGCGCTGCCGGCGCGTTACTTCGCGACCGCGGATGCAAAATGGGAGGCGGTCGTGGAGGAAATTGTACGTCTGCACGACGAGGGACGTCCGGTGCTGATCGGCACGCGAAGCGTCGCGGCGAGCGAACACCTGGGCGAACTGCTTTCGAAACGACTGCTGAGTTTTGCGTTGCTCAACGCCAGCCGTCACCGCGAGGAAGCGGCCATCGTGCATCTGGCCGGCGAACGTCATACGATCACGGTGGCGACCAACATGGCCGGTCGTGGCACCGATATCCGGCTGGGTCAAGGCGTGGCCGCGGCGGGTGGGTTGCATGTGATCCTGACGGAACTGCACGACTCGGCGCGTATCGATCGTCAGCTGTGCGGTCGCGCGGGCCGCCAGGGCGATCCGGGCAGCACGCGATTGTTCGCGAGCCTGGAGGATGATTTGGCGGAACGGTTTTTACCCAAGATCGTGCGACGTTCGCTGCGGCGTTGGTTGTTGGCGCGACCGGGCGGAATGCCCCGCGACGGGCTGGAGGCAAAGATCATCGCGTGGTGGTTGCGCCGGGCTCAGCGCTCGGCGGAAAACCAGTCGTATCGCCAGCGCCGTCTGGTGATGGAGCAGGATCAGGAACTGGCGGAGGCGCTGATCCCCGGCACCGGACCGGATCAATTCTGAGGAGGGTTTCCACCATGATGAGCCATCGGATGATCACGGCTTGGGCGGTGATGCTGGGTGTGGCGGCGGGCCTGACCGGCGCACGGCTTGCGGCGGAGGACATCACGCCACCCTTCGGTGTGACGACCTTCGCCGGTTATGGCGGCAGCGGCAGTGCGGATGGCACGGGCGAGGCAGCGACGTTCAATATTCCCAATGGCGTGGCGGTGGACGGAGCCGGGGTGATCTACGTCGCCGACACGGACAACTCCACGATTCGCAAGATCACTTCGGGCGGGGGGGTGACAACGCTGGCCGGCATGGCCGGGGTGGACGGCATTGCGAATGGTTCGGGCACGTCGACCCGGTTCAACCGGCCCTTCGGTCTCGTCGCCGCGGCGGACGGCACGCTGTTTGTGGCGGACACGAACAATCACGTCATCCGCAAGATCAGTCCGTCCGGCGAGGTGGAGACCCTCGCGGGATCGGCCGGCGTGCCGGCGCTGATCGATGACACGGGCACGGCGGCGCGTTTTCAGTTTCCGACAGGACTCGCCTACGATGCCGCGGCAGACGTTCTTTACGTGGCCGACGCCGGCAACAAGGCGATCCGCAAGATCACGCCGGGTGCGGTGGGGAGCACTTTGGCGACTGGGTTCGAGAGTCCCATCGCGGTGGCATTGTCGGCCGACGGTGCGAGCCTCTACGTCGCCGACAACGTCCGGCATACGATCAGTCGTGTCATCGTGGCAACGGGCGCGGTCGAGGTGTTCGCGGGCTTGTCCGGCACCGCGGGGGAAGACGACGGCAACGGGACCGCCGCGCGTTTCGACGAGCCCAAGGGCCTCGCGTTCGATTCGACGGGCAATCTCTACGTCGCGGAAGCCAATGGCTGTCGTATCCGTAAAATCACGACGAGCGGCGACGTGTCCACGGTGGCCGGAGGGTATCTCGTTCCGGGAGGTGACGACGGTGTCGGCGTGGCGGCGCGTTTCACGATTCCCACCGGGCTGGCCTACGATGCCTCATCCGGGCGGTTGATCGTTGCCGACAGCCTTAACTCCCGTATCCGGTTTATTGATACCTCGACCTTCGGTGTTTCGAATCTTGCGGGACCCCTTTCTATCCGGGGCTCGACGGATGGCTCCGGACACCTTGCACGTTTCAACGCTCCCGGCGGCCTCGCCCGCGACGCCGCCGGTAATCTTTATGTCGCCGATCGCGAGAACCATGTGATTCGCAAAATCACTTCGGCCGGCGTCGTCAGCACGCTCGCCGGGAGCGCGGGCGAAACCGGCTCGACCGACGGAGAAGGGGCGGTCGCGCGTTTTTATCAGCCATCGGGAGTCGTGGTGAGCGATAACGGCGGGGTGTTATACGTGGCCGACTACGGCAACCACGTGGTCCGCAAGATCGTCGTGAGCGAGGCCGGTGTCGCCACGGTGAGCACGTTCGCGGGCAGCGCGGACCTTACTGGCATCGACGATGGCATGGGTGGTCTGGCGCGCTTCAACCTGCCGTGGGCGCTCGCCTTGGACAGCGCGGGCAATGTATTCGTCGCGGACTTCGGCAACAACCGCCTGCGCAAGATCACGCCCGTCGGCGAGGTCACGACCTTCGCGCCGGCGCTCTCGTTGAGCGGTCCGACCGGACTTGCGATCGACGCGGAGGACAATGTCTTTGTGGCCGACTCCAATCATCAGGTCGTTTGGCGCATCACGTCGGCCGGGGATGCGACGCTGTTTGCCGGCAAGCTGGGCGACAACGGATACCTCGATGGGCAGACCGGTCTGGAATCGGAATTTTTCACGCCCTACGACGTCTCGCTCGACGGCGATGGCTATCTTTATGTCGCCGACTACGGCAACCACGTGATTCGTCGCGTCGTCGTCGAGGTCGACGGTACCGCCGGCGCGGTCCAAACGCTCGCCGGCACGAACGACTCTCCCGGCTTTGCCGATGGTGTCGCCAACGCCGCGCGCTTTCGTTTTCCGCAGGGGCTCCTCGCCGTATCGTCCGCCGAGATCTACGTCGCGGACACGGGCAACAACACCATTCGCCGGGCGGTGCCGGTGCCGCCGCCTGTGATCACGAGTGCGTTGACCGCGACGGGAACGGTGTCCGAGCCGCTCGCCGACTACACGATCGAGGCCGAGCCGTTTGTCGTGCTGTTCGAGGCGACAGGTTTGCCGTCGGGGCTGGCGCTCCATGCGGGCACCGGCGTCATATCGGGCACGCCCAACGCAGCCGGCGTGTTTCCGGTTTCGATCAAGGCCGTCGGCCTCGGCGGAGACGCGGTCGAAACGCTGACGATCACCATCGCCAAGGGCGCCGCGACGGTGACCTTGGGCAACTTGTCCGTGTCGTACGACGGCACGCCGAAGTCACCCACGGTGCAAACGAACCCCGCCTCGCTTGGGGTCACGCTAACGTTCAACGGCAGCACCACGGTGCCCAGCGCGTTCGGCACCTATGAAGTGGTCGCGACGATTGACGACGACAATTACCAAGGCTCGACGACCGGGACGTTGAGCATCACGGAACCGGTTCATTGGAGTGTGGACGCCGACCCGGTTGCCGAAGGGCAGTCGATCGCCGGCATGGCATTCGCGCCCGACGGCACACTCTACCTCGCCGACCCGGTTCAGCATGTCATCTGGCGGCGGACGGTCGGTGGAGGGATGGAGATTTTCGCGGGCGGAGGCGGGGCGGGAGAGCCGGGCTATCAAAACGGCATGGGGACCGACGCCCGCTTCGAAATGCCGTCCGCCGTGGCGGTGGACGCCTCGGGCAATGTTTACGTGGCCGACACCGGCAACCACTCCATCCGTAAAATCACTCCGGCGGGTGTTGTCAGTTTGGTGGCCGGCAGCGGTGATCCTTTTGATTTCGATTCTGCGGATGGAGTCGGTTCATTGGCGCGTTTTCGTGATCCGGCCGGCCTGGCGCTGTCTCCGGACGGGGTCCTCTTGGTCGCCGACACGAGCAACGGCTTGATACGCCGCATTGATCTGACCTCTACTGAGGTGACGACCTTGGATATCCCGTTTGGACTTCTTTACCAACCGGTTGGTCTGGCAGTCGCTGCGACCGGTGCGATTTATGTAAGCGATCGAGACGCTCACCAAGTTTCGCGGTTCGAAGTGGGCGAGGGCGGGGTTTACACGCAGGCGATGGCTGCCGGTACTCTCGGTATCCCAAGCTTCATGGACGGAAGTGCGGCGGTGGCCAAGTTTAGTTACCCCATGGGCCTCGTCCTCGCGCCCGATGGCAACGTCTATGTCGCGGATTCGGGTAACCATGTCATCCGGCGGGTTTCTCCCGAAGGCGATGTGTTTACGGTCGCGGGCCTCGCCGGAACTCCGGGGGATGCATCGGGTTTCGGCGAAGATGCGCGCTTTAATGAGCCCTCAGCGCTCGTGTTGACCGGTGACGGCGATGTTTATCTATCGGACCAAGGCAACACCCTGAACCCCATGGTCCGGCGTCTGTCACCGCCGCCGAGCGTACCGGTGATCACCAGCTCACTGGTCGTTGCCGGAGCAGTCGAAGGACAGGCGTTTTCCGGTTACACGTTGGCTGCGACCGGTTCGCCGACCTCCTTCGTCGCAACGAATTTACCTGCAGGGATGACGCTCGATACAGTCACCGGCGTGCTCTCCGGAACGCCCCAACACTCGGGTGTCTACACCGTCGACGTGGCGGTCACGAACGAACTCACCACCGTTGACGCGACGCTGACAATCACGGTGGTGCCGCCGGCTTGGGCGGACTGGCTGGTCGATCACTTTACGGTCGCCGAGCGCGCCGACCCCTTGATTTCGGGTCCGGCGGCCGATCCGGACGGCGACGGTGCGCCGAACCTGCTCGAGTATTATCAGGACCGGAGCCCCATGCTGTCCGAGGGTCCTGCGGCCGAGATTGAATTGTCCGACGGCCAACTCGTGCTGACCTATGAGCGCCGCCGCGGCTTGGACGCGGGCCTGATGAGCGTCGAGGTTTCGACCGATTTAACGAGTTGGGAAAGCGGTTCTGCTTACACGGAAACGGTGGAGGTTGTCGTGCTCGATTCGCGACTGGAACTCGTTCGTGAACGCGCGCTTGCCCCTGTTTATTCGGGAGGCAAGCAGTTCATCCGCTTGCGGATATACGAGTAAAAGTCACGGGCTGCTGCGTAGGAGGATTTTTTAACCGCAAAGGGCACGAAGGAACGCGAAGTTGAGGAGTCGGATCGACTGGTCTCGAACGTGAGACGGCGGGATTCCCGCCAGCTGATGAGCATTCCTAATCAAGGAAAGCAGCAGAGGTTAATGATTTTGGAGTTTACAAGTGTTTTACTAGCGCATGTAAACGAGGCCCAAAACCGTATGTTACCCGATATTCAGCAAGGAGTTTACCCCGACGGTCTGAGTTAGGTTATTCCCTAAGTTCGCTTGAGCCAACGTCGTCCAGTTTCGCCGGTGACTGCCGCATCCTTTGCCATCGAGGCATTGGAAGCGCGTATTCTGCTGTCGGCGACCGTCATGGACGATGAGTTGAGCGCGCCGGTTATTATATCCCCGGATTCATCGGTGATCGTGGAATCCGCATCGCCGGAAAGCGCTTCGGGCTGGGATTTTTCGTCTGATGGCGAGGGAGATAGCTTGTTCGGTGATCTTTCTTCGGATTCCACCGATGGCGGAATGATGGGGATGACCTCCATCCCGGAGGGAGGCACGACGGAGATGCTTTCGGATCTCCTCACTTCGCTCGGCATCGCGGATGTTGAGAGTGTTGTCGCCGAAATCGAAGCGCTCGATACCGCCGGCCAGGCCTCCGCGCTCTTGGGGCGCGTCTACAGTTTTCTTCTCGGTGAGTCGGGCGCTATTGAAACTGCGTTTGCCTTGTTTGAAACCAAGCTCACGGCCATCGCGGATTACCTGGCCGAACTCGATGCCACTGCGGTGGCCGATGGTTTTGACCTCCCCGCCTTTTCGCTGACCCTGCCGGACGCGACGCTGGATGGCGTGCTCTCCCTGACTGCTCCGATCATTTCCCTGACCGGTCCGTCCTCCGGCGGCAATGCGCACTATAGCGGCGCCGCTGGTTTCACCGGTAGCGTCACTCTCGGCGCGACCGCGGCGACGCTTTTCCCGGGCGAGGCCTTCAGCGCTTCGCTGACCGATGGCGACGATGCCGACACCTTCGCGATCACCGGCACCTACGATTTTGCCGCCAAGACCTTCGACTACGCGCTCGACCAATTTTCGCTGACGATCGGATCGGACCTGCACTTCACGGCCGATGCGGGTGCTTCCACACTCGATCCGGCGAGCACCGACGACGATGCGTTTGGTTTCTCGCTCGCCGACGCCAGCCTGGTCATCGGCGATGTCAGCCTGTCGGGCGAATTTGGTTTTTACCGTTCCCCCACCGGCGAGCTTGTCGTTCTCGGAAGCACGATCGCCGCCTCCCTGACGGTTGGCGATTTCACCGCCGGGTTTACCGACGGCTCCCTTACCCTCAAGGTGAAGGCGGACGGCTCGTTCGCCACGTCGGTCTCGGCCACGGAACTCGTCTTCGAAGGCGCCGGTTTTGCTTCGGCGACCGCCGCGTCGGTTTCGTTCTCTTATAATAGCACCGGTACGGACTTCGCCGCGGTCCCCGAGACACTCACCCTCGGCGTGCTTTCCCGCACGTTGGATACAGCGCTCGGCACGGTTGCCAATCCGTTCGTCGCGCTCACGGCCACCGACGTTGAAGTCACGCTTGCCGACGTGGTGACGCTCACTGGCGATTTCGCCTTCACCCGCGCGACCTCCGCCGCCGGAGCCACCACCGTGGTCGTTGGCGTGACCGACCTCGATTTTGCGTTCGGCGATGGTGCTTCCAGTTTTGTCAGCGTCACCGATGGTTCCGGCGCATTCCTCGTCACCGAGGAAGGGACGGCCGCCAGCTTTGCGGTCACCGCCACCCTTTCCGGGGTCAGCGGCGTCAGCATGGCTCCTTCCACTTTCCGCTTCGAGATCAACACCGGCGACGACTTGGTCGACGATTCGGTGACCGTCGCCGGTTCGACGATCACGCTGGACCTGCCCGCGGGCGACTTCGTTCGCCTCGTCGCCGATCCCGTCACCCTTACGATTGGCGGACTGGCGTTGACCGGTCGCGTTGCCTTCGAACAGACGAAGCGCTCCGACGACGAAAAGATCACGCTCGTTCAATTTGAAGACGTGTCCGCTTCCTTCAATGGCACCGGCACCGATGGTTCGACGATCGCCATCCAGGATGCGCACGGTCAACTGGTCCTTACTTCCGCCGGCGCCGCCGGTTCGCTGGCGTTCAGCGCCTCAAGTGATTTTGGCGGGTTTTCGGCCGGAGCCGAGGTGCTCCTCGAAATCAACCGCACCGATGCCCCGGTCAATGTCACCGGTCCGTTCGGCGCGATCGTCATGGAGTCCGGCATCTACACCCGGGTTGTGATCAACAACCTCGCGATCGTCATGCCCGGCGCCGAAATCTCGGGCGACTTCAGCTTCCGGACCGTTCTCATCGGCGGCATCAGCACGGAGATCATCGTTGGCAACAACGTGACTGCTTTTGTTGGTGACAACATCGACGGTCGCCGCGCCGGCCTCGAACTCACCGACGGTACCGCCGTCTTCATCCGCACCGCCGAGGGCATCGAGCTGGGCTACGTTACCGGCCGCGTCCGCGTGGTCGGCATCGCCGGTTTTGAAATCGACGCCCTTGTCACCCTTCGCCTCAACGAGTCCGGCGCCGCCTACAGCGAAGAATTCACGCTCGACGGCGAAACCGTGACGATCGACTTTGCGGCCGACGAGGTCGCCTCCGGCGGTATCGCCTTCGCTCAAGTCACCGCCACGGATGTCCGCATCAACCTTTCCGGTTTCGTCGCGCTGCAAGGCAACTTCACTTTCACCCGCACGGCCGATGAGTTCATCGCGGCCGGTACCGACATCACCGCGTTTGCCGGTTCCGGTTTCGGCACCGCCAACGAAACCGGAATCAAAGTCACCGCCGGCCTCTTTGCCATCCGCCTTCAACTCACCGGCGCCGATGCCGGCAAGTATGTGGTCGGCGTGAGCGGCACCGGTGCCCTCGTCGGTCTTCCCGGCGCGACGCTCACCGCCGACCTCACCGTCATCGTCAACCAGTTTGACGCCGACCAAGCCCTCACCCTCGGAGTCGGCGGCACCACCGTCGAACTCGACGCCACCGCTTCGACGACCCACATCACCGGCAGCGGTCTGCTCGCGCTCGCCGGTTCGGTTGTCATCTCCGCCGACTTCACCTTCCAATCTTCACCCGCCATCGCCGAGTGGATCGACGGCCTCGCCGAGGGCGTCGACACCAACGTCATCGAAGTGGTCCCGCCCGCCGTCGGCCAGAACGAGGAACAGCTCCTCACCCTTACGACCACCGCCAACAGCTACGGCACGTTCACCCTTTCGTTTGCCGGTCAGACCACCGTCGCCATCGCCCTCGCGCTTGCCGACACCACCGCGATGGCCGCCGCGATCCGCGCCGCGTTGGAGAATCTCTCCACGATCGGTGCCGATAATGTATCCGTCGCCTACGCCGGTTCGCCGACCGCCGGCAAACACAGCTTCCGGATCAGCTTCACCGGCGCGCTCGCCGCGACCGACGTCGCCCCGATCACTGTCGCCATCCAAACCGCCGGCACGGTTCAGTCCCAAGTCTGGCAGGTTAACCTCGGAAATCAGATCGGCCTTTTCACCTTCCAACTCGGCGACTCCGGCCCGACCGCGACCCTGACGCTCACCGGCGCGGAATCCTCCGCCACCATCATCTCCCAACTTCGCGCCGCGCTCGGTTCACTTTCTCCACTGACTTCGTCCGCCCTTACCATCACCTCGCTCGGTGGCGGCAGCTATAAGGTAAGCGTTGGCGGCGAACTCGCCGGCCAGAGTTTCGGCACCCTGAGCGTTGCCACGACTTTCCCGACGCCCGTCTACACCGTCGAACAGACCAGCACCGCCGGCACTGCCCAACGCGAGGTGATTGCGATCACGCTTCACAACCCGTCGCTCACCGGTTCCGGCACTTACACGCTCACCCTCGGCACCGGCGCCTCGGCCCTCACCAGCGACCCGATTCGTTTCGCCGGCAGCGACGTCACCAACAACAAGCGCTATATAACAGAAGCGCTCGAAGCATTCTCCTCCATCGGCGTCGGCAACGTCCAGGTCGTCTTCGATTCCACCTCGACGATTAGCCATCAGCGCTACGTCATCACTTTCATCAACGCCCGCAGCTTCCAGAACATCGCCGACATCACCGCCAACCCGGCCAAGTTCCGCGGCGGCGACGTCAGCATCGAGACCGTCAAGCAAGGCTCCGCCGCCGGCAGCGATGCCCAGACGGTCACCTTCAACTCGACCGTCGCCGCGACGTTCACGCTCGGACTTACGGTCAACGATTCTCTGAAGACCACCACCGCGCTCAGCAGCAGCGCTACCGCCGCGCAGATCCAGGCCGCGCTCAACACCGCGCTCGGTTCCGCCGGTACCACGGTCGTCACCTCCGCCGGTGTCGGTATTTGGAAGATCGCTTTCGGCGGCGCGCTCGCCGGCACCTCGCCCCCGCTTCTCGTCGTCACTCCCACTGTCACCGAACCCATCGCCAGCGTCACCGTTGTGACCGCCGGTGGTTCGCAGCTGGCCAACGCCAGCGCACTTTCCGCAGCCCTCGTGACCGAGCGTCAGGGTGGGGCTCCCGGCGGATCGATTCAGGAGATCAGCGTCATTGCCAGCGTGGCCGGCACGATGACCGTATCCCTGAACTACAACGGTCTTAATTATACCACCAGCCGCCTCGCGCTCGACGCGTCCGCCGCCGAACTCCAGGCCGCCTTGCTGGCCGCCTTCATCGAGATCACCGACGCCGACGTCACCGTCACGTCCTCTTCCGCCGGCACCTATCGCATCGCCTTCGGCGGTTCCTTCGCCGCTGAAACCCTCGACCTCGTCAGCGTCGACGCCGAGCTCACGCCGCCGCCGGTTACCCTCGACCAGATTCTCATCGGAGCGGCCAACGTCACCGCGTTCCTCGGCAACGGCTACGGCACCGACGACGAGATCGGCATCAAGCTCACCGGCGGTTCGCTCGCGATGGTGCTCTATCCGACCACCGGCGAATACGCCCTCGCCGCAACCGGCACCGCTTCGGTCGTCGGTATTTCCGGCATCACCTTTAATAGCACGCTGACGCTCATCACCGGCAACCTGCCGGTCGACGCCTCGCTCGAAATCGAGACCCCCGGCGGCACCGTCAGCGCCTTCATCCCGACCGGCATCACCCAGGTTTACGGTGACATCGAAATGGACCTCGGCGGATTCGCCGCCGTCTCCGGCAGCTTCACCTTCGAGAAGAACGACGTCGCCAACACCCTGATCCTTGGCGCGACCAACGTCTCCGCCTTCGTCGGCGCGAACGACACCGGCGTCCAGATCACCGACGGCGATCTCGCCCTCGTCGTCGACCTCACCAGCGGCAACTATGCGGTCGGCGCCCGCGGCACCGGTTCGTTGGTCGGCGTTCCCGACGTCACTCTGACCGGAACCCTCGAGGTCATCCACAGCACCTTCGCCGACGGCACCGACACCGAGCTCTCCGTCGAAGTTGGCGACTCCATCCTCACGCTCACCGCCCCCGGCGCCACCAGCTACGTGGTCGGCACCGATATCACGATCGATCTCGGCGGCTTCGTCGCCGCGTCCGG
>JANJTQ010000303.1 GCA_024711005.1 Opitutaceae bacterium
CGCCGACGAGTCCGCCCATCACGAGCGATGCCTCCAGCATCGCCGCTGTCTTGTTAAGATGGATGAACTCAAGTTCGGATGCCGTGGCATCGGTCTTTTTTTCGGCGAGGAGGTCCTGCATCTGGCCGCCGACCAGACGGACCGAACCGGCGGCACCGGCGAGTTCGCGCACGAGCGCGGTTGCGAGGCGGGGATCGACGGAGTAGTGCGTCGAGAGAATCAGGAATGCGTGGGTGAGGAGGGCGTCGCCGGCGAGGAGTGCGGTGGCCTCATCGAATTGTCTGTGGGCGGTGGGGCGACCGCGGCGAAGGTCGTCGTTGTCCATGCACGGCAGATCGTCGTGAACAAGCGAATACGTATGGATGCACTCGATGGCGACAGCGGCGGGCAACGGGGAAAATTGCGGATGAAACAGGGATGCCGCGGAAACCGTCAAGACGGGGCGCAGGCGTTTTCCGCCGGCCTGGAGGGAGTAGCGCATGGCCTCGTGGATACGGGTGGGACCGGCCTCCGTCCCGGGATACGCGGGGACAAGCTGGTTCAGTGAAACTTCGATCTCGGAAACGAGTCGGTTTAATTTGGTTGTGAAGTCCATCGGCGCACACCTACCTTTTCGGCAAAAATCGTCCGCCGCAATGCCTTCCCTTGAACAAGTTTGCAAACGCCTCTTTTCCGACTCGTCGTGGTTTCTTAAAGCGATCGTCGGCGCCCTCTTATTAATCGTGCCCGTGGCCCACTTTTTGGCCTTCGGTTATTTGTATGCGATGATCGAACAGGCGCGTCGGGGCGAGGATCTGGTGTTTCCGGAGTGGGGCGATTGGAAGCGTCTTTTTCTGAATGGAGCAGCGGCGTTTATGATTTTCCTCGTGCTCGGAGTCGTCCCCATGTTGGTCGCATGGCTGTTGGTGTGGCCACTGCATTTCCTTAACTACGGAGCGTTCGTTTATCTGCCATTGGTACCGGCGGTGATGCTCGCCGGCCCCCTTACGGTTGCGGGGATCTACCAGTATCAGAAACATGAGGAGTTTCGAGATGCCTTCCGCATGCAGGTACTGGTGGCGATGCTTCGCTCGACCAAGTCTTATTTTTGGGTACCGACCTTTGCGCTGATCGGCTTTCTCGTGGCGGGATATCCGCTGATGACGTTTACGGTTTTCGTAGGACTGGCGGCGAGTTGGTCTTACTATACTGTTACATTTCGTTTTGTTGAAGAGTCTCGCAAAGGTGCGATTCGTCACTGAGCCTAGACGTCAATCCGCGCCGCTTGTGCGGCTTCCGCATTCATAAGTTTATCCCCCACTCACATGGCTTCCAATAAGAAGATCGATCGTGCACTAAAGGGCCCGGGAACGTTTGAAATCGTCTTCGGGGTATTGTTAAGCATCATACTGGGCGCGCTGATCGCGGCGCTTCATCTGGTGTTCAAACCGGTCGAGGTAGTGAACAAGCCGCCTGAGACGGTGGTCGCGGGGCAGGTGTATTTAATCGAGGGTTCGATGAACAGCAGCATGGCCCGCCAGTGGCAGCGCAAGCGGCAGATGCTCGCCGAAGGCAACTCAGCCGACGTGACCTTTAACGAGGAAGAGTTGAACGCCTGGATGTCGAGCGTGGCACCTCAAGCAGGCAAAGCCGCAGGATCGGCCGACGCCGTTTTTACGCCTCAACGTATTAATTTCCGTATCCGCGAGGGGGTCCTGCAAGCGGGCATGCTGGGTAAGATCGCGGTCGTCGGCATCGACCGGGATCTGGTGTTCCAGACACGAGGCCGATTCGTCCGAGGCGCCGAAGGTTTCGCGTTTACGGCCGATGAACTTTATGTGGGTTCGCTGCCTGTGCACAAAGTACCCATGTTGACGCCGCTGCTCATGAAGCGGGTTTTGGCGGCCCAGGAATTGCCTGAAGACTTGGTTGCGACTTGGAAAAAGCTGAACTTGGTGGCCGTCGAGGACAACCTGCTGCGCCTCGTGTTGCCGTGATAAGGATTGCTGTCCGCTGGTTACGGGTGGGGCTTGTGGTGTTTGCCATCGCGGGCGCTGCGGACACGTGGGCGCAAGATGTCACTTCAGCCGCTCCGGTTGCGGATATTGAGGGACCGGCACCGCGGGTGTTTTACACCGGGTCCGGTCAATTTGAGATTGTCGTGGCCGATGTTGCCGACGCCCGACAGGCATTGGTGTTGGGACGGTCGGTGTGGCGCGCCCTTGCCGCTCCGTTGGGACTGCCAGCGGAGGGGTTCAATTCTCCGGTGAGCGTTCGAATGGTGCCTGCTGATCAATGGACGTCGCCGGCCGCTTTCACGGTGACGGCGGAAATGCCGGGCAGGGTAAGCGTGCGAGTTCGGTGGTCTGACGACGTCGATCTAGTGGTCGTGCGACGGGCGTTTGTCCAAGGACTGATTTTGAGACAGGCGGCGGCTTGGCATGGTGTCGGGCCGCAGATCACAGTGCCGCTGTGGCTGGAGCAGGCGGGCACAGCTTTGAGCCTCATGAGAGAACGACCCGCGCTGCAGGATGCATATCAGCAGGAGTCGGCGGGGATACCGGCTCCACCGCCGTTGCGCGCGCTTTTGTCTTGGGAACGAGGAGAGGTGGAATCGCGCGGGTGGGAGTTGGCGTCGTTGTGGTTGTTTCTTCAACTGCAGGCGGAGGCGGACAACCCTGCGCGCTGGGGTGGTTGGATTCGTGGAGTGCTGGGTGGTGCCGCGTCCTTCGAAACCTTGCCGCGTTTTTATACCGGGCTATGGACTGATGCCGCAGCGATGGAGCTGTGGTGGCAAGTGGGCTTTTATTATCAATGCCGGCACCGGGTGATCCCGGCAATGACGGCCCAGGAGTCGCGAGCGTGGCTGGGGAGTCGCAGTCGGTGGCTGGCGGCTCGCGAAGGGCGCGAGGTGGTGTTGCCGCTTGCCGAATTACAACAGTTGCGTCGAGAACCTTGGATCCGTGCCGAGCTCGGCGAACGATTGAGACAAACGCAGGCTGTGCTGGGTGTGATCCATCCGTTTTACGCCAATGCGACAATCTCAATGGGCCGACTGTACGAGGCGGCATTGAAAGGAAATGAGAAGGTTTTCCAGACTGCCCGTGCCAATTTCGAGCGTGATGCGATGGATGGACGCGAGTTGGAGGATACGGTGAACGCTATTCTTGATACGGCGCCCCGGAAGTAGTCGCCATTCTCGCTACAGTCGGAATTTGCGAACGCCGGGGTTTCCCGGCGCCGTTTTCGGCAGGAATCTCCGTCCTAAACCGTCCGGTGTCAGACTTCGGCCAGCAGTCCCTTCAGATCGACGTGTGTGGTGATCAGATTTTTGATGACCGGAATCTTGTCGGTGTCCTGCGGCTGGGTCTTCACCGTCATGCGGTTGATCGTGGAGGTGACCGTGTAGCTTTCTCCTTTGGCGGCAATTACCGGGATATCGGTTTGAGCGAGAAGTTCGGCGAGCTTGGGATGCGGCTGGATGTCGTTTGTGAGGATGAGACCCGCGATGGTGCTGCCGCCGGAGAGCCGGGCGCTGGAAACGGCGGCGAGGATGATATCGTCGCGATCTCCAGGCGTGATGATCAGAGTGCCGGGAGTGAGGTAATCGACGATCCCCTTTGCTGTCATCGCACCGACGATCACGCGAAGGACGCGCTGTTTGGCTCCGCCTTTACGGCCATTGAGCCACTGTCCCTCGATGTCCTCGGCGATCTGCGTGAGATTGGGCGCGGAGAGCATTTTTTCCACCGGGAGAACGCCGAGGAGCGGGACTCCGAGGCGTTGGAGACCGATGCCGGCGTATTCGCGGACGAGGTCAATTTTGTCGGGCTCAACCTTGTTGAGGATGGCGCCGATTACCTCGACACCGGCCTTGTCGAAGAGCGCCTTGTTGAGCGCGATTTCATCGATCGGACGACCGATGCCGCCGGTGCAGACCAGGATGACCGGTGACTTGAGCAGCTTGGCGACGCTGGCGTTGGAGAGGTCGAAAACCGAGCCCACTCCGGCGTGACCGGTGCCCTCGATGAGGGTGAAGTCTTTTTCCCACGACACGCGGTCGAAGGCGCGGCAGATTTTGTCCTTCAGTTCCGGCAGGAGTTGCCCGGGGTTCTTGAGGTATCGACGGGTGAACGTGGCGTCGATCGTGACCGGGCTCATGCTTTGGATCGGCACGCGCACATCATAGATCGTATCGAAAAGGAATGAGTCCTCGTCGATCTGGGTGCCCTGCACGTCGACAAAACGCTGGCCGACGGGCTTGATGAAACCGACGCGTGGATAAATCGACTGGAGCGCGGCGAAGAGTCCCAGACACGTCGTTGTCTTGCCGTCGTTCATGCGGGTCGCGGCGACGAAGACGCGTTTCGTTTCCCGATTCGTCGGGCTGGGCAGCAGCGGCAGCGGAGGCTGGAGAAACGGGTTTTGCGAAACGGAGTCGGGTGACGGCGATGGCATGAGGTGGCGTGGGAGAGATGACGGCATTCGCGCGGGTGCGTTCGAAGACGGAACTCAGGCCGAACCGAACAGCAAACGGCGATCGATCGCCTGGCAGCCGACGATGGCGGCGGCACCGAACACGTCGTGGGCGCTGGCGCCGCGGCTGATCTCGGCGGCGGGCTTGGTGAGACCGGTGAGGATCTGACCGTAGGCGTTGGCGCCTGCGAGGTGATGGACGAGCTTGAACGCGATGTTGCCCGAATTGAGGTCGGGGAAAACGAGGACGTTGGCCTTGCCGGTGACGGAGCTGGTGACGCCCTTTACGTCCGCGACGACGGAATCAAGCGCGGCGTCGACCTGGAGTTCGCCGTCGATCTCAAGTTCGAGGAAGGCGGAACGGGCCTTGGCCCGGGCAAGCGCGGTGGCTTGGCGAACCTTGACGAGCGAGGGCTGATTGGAGGCGCTTTTGGAGGCGTAGCTGAGCATCGCCACGCGAGGTGTTTCGCCGGTGAGATGGCGGGCGATCATGGCGGTCGAGATGGCGATGTCGCTGAGTTGCTCGGCCGTGGGATCGGGGATGACGCCGCAGTCGGCAAGGAAGAGGGAGCCATCGCTGCCGACTTTCTTTTCGTCGAAGTCGAGGACGATGAGCGAGGAGGCGGTCTCTACATGCTCGAAGCGCGGGACGATCTGGAAGATGGGGCGGAGTCCGCTGGCGGCGCTCATCGTGGCGCCGGCGATGAGCGCGTCGGCCTGGCCGGTGACGAGCATCATGGTGGCGTAATAGCTCGTGTTCTTGAGAGCTTCGCGTGCCTCGGTGCTGCGCAGGCCCTTGATCCGACGGATTTGTTCGAGCTGGGTGGCGAGCGCTTCGAAATCCTCGCTGCGCTCCGGCTCGATGATGCGCATGCCCTGGAGATTGATGTCCAGCTTGGCGGCGGCGTCCTTGATGGCTGTCCGATCACCGAGGAGAATAGGCACCCCCATGCGGCGGGTGACCCATTGGCGGGCGGCTTGGAGAATGCGGGGGTCGCCGCCTTCAGGGAAAACGATGCGCTTGGGGTGGCGCTGGAGTTTCTCAATGAGCTTAGGAACGATGGGCATAGGGGATGGGCGAAATTGGAGTTCCCTGTTAGCAGCGTCAATGCCGGTTCCGGGTAAAGAACTTGCTAACCGGCATGCCGCCTCTGAAAAACGGCGCGCGTGTCCAAAAACCTGAAACACATCGGAATCGTAGCCTCGGCGACCTTGCTTTCGCGTGTTTTGGGGTTGGGCCGCGATGTGTTGACGACGGCGGTGTTTGGGACGAGCGCGCTTAATTCCGCCTTTGTGACGGCATTTACCTTGCCGAATTTGTTTCGTCGTTTGCTGGGCGAGGGGGCGTTGACGGCGGCGTTGGTGCCGACGCTGCACGACGAGATGGCAAAAAAGCACCGCGATGGCGCCTTCGCGCTGGTGAGCCAGGTGGCGAGCTGGCTGCTGGTCGTCACAGTCACGGTGGTTGCTTCGTCGATGCTCGCGCTGAGCCAGGCGGGCCGGGTGGCGGAGTGGGCGGCGGACCGGGGGATTTCCGCAGAAACGGCGCAGCGCTGGGTGCAGGGCGCGGACCTGGCCGTAGTGCTATTCCCTTACTTGATTTTCGTGTGCCTGGCGGCGGCGTTCAGCGCCACGTTGCAAACGCTGAACCGGTTCCTCGAACCCGCCCTGTCGCCGATCTGGTTGAATATTTCGATGATCACCCTGCTGGCGGGCGCGGCCTATTTTGGGTGGGCGCACGGACTTGACGGAGCGATGCGGTGGTTGTGCGCAGGCGTGTTGATCGGCGGTTTTTTTCAGATGACGGTGCCGGCGATTGCGTTGATGCGCGAAGGGTGGCGGCCCCGCTTTGATCTCGGAGCAGGCGACGCGTTGCGCGGCATCGTGCGGTTGATGGTGCCGACACTGTTCGGCTCCGCGATCTACCTGGTGAACATGGCGGTTTCCCGTCTGTTGGGACTGTCGCTGAATGACAATGCGGCTTCGTTGCTGAACCTGGCGACTCGCTTGATGGAACTGCCGATCGGGGTGTTCGCGGTGGCCGTTTCAACCGTGGTGTTTCCGTTGATCGCCAAATATGCGGCGCAGGGGGATCACACGAATTTGGTCGGATCTTACCGCAAAGGAATGCGGCTCATCCTCGTCATCAACACGCCGGCGGCGATGGGGCTGGCGGTGCTGGCGACGCCAATCGTCCGGCTCCTGTTTGAACGCGGAGCGTTCACGGAAACAGACACCCGGTTGATGCTGCCGATCATGGCGGTGTTTGCGCTGGGGCTGCCGTTCTTCTCGTTCGTGAACCTGATCCTGCGGGCCTTTTACGCGCAAAAGGACACGACTACTCCGGTCCGTGCGGCCTTCTTGAGTTTTGCCGTGAACTTGGGACTGAGCCTGGTCTTGATGGGACCGCTTTCGACGGTGGGTCTGGCGATTGCCAGCAACGTCGCGGTCGTCGTGCAGGCGTGGTATTTGCAGGTGCAGCTCGCGCGCAAACAACCGGCCCTGGCATTTCGGCACCTCGCCAAGGATGCCGCGAAAGTCTTGTTGGCGAGCTTGCTGATGGGCGCGGCGGTGGCGGCCGGATGGTGGTGTCGGGGACTGGCCCCGGCGGGTGCATTGACCGACGCGCTGGCGCTGGTGCTGTTGATTTCCGCGGGCGTTCTCTTGTACGCGGGGCTCGCGTGGGTATTCAAGATTCAAGGACGTGAGGATGTCGTCGCGTTGCTGCGGCGGCGACTGAAACCCGCGAACGGGTGACATGAAGCTTAAATTCGACTGGTTCCTCATGGGGATGATGGCGGCCGTGGGGCTCGCCTGGGCTTTCCCGCGCGCGGGCGCGCCGGGTGGCTGGCTGCACCCGGAGATTGTTAACAAAATCGGCGTCGCACTGATATTTTTTCTGAACGGCCTGTCGCTTTCGTTCATCGCGATGAAAGCCGGGGCGATGCGCTGGCCCGTGCATGTGGCGGTGCAGGCGACCACGTTTGTGATTTTCCCGCTGGCGGGCCTGCTGTTGATGATGGCTCCGGAATCGTGGGTGTCACCGGAGCTGGCCATTGGTTTTTTCTTTTTGTGCGCGGTGCCCTCCACCGTGTCGTCGTCGGTGGTGATGACGGCGGCGGCGCGCGGAAACGTGCCGGTGGCGGTTTTCAACGCGACGCTGTCGAGCGTGATTGGTATCTTCGCGACTCCGTTGCTGGTCGGCTGGCGTTTGCACACGGAGGGCGGCGCGATGCCGCTGGACAAAGTGATTCTCGATCTGGTGCTTTGGCTTTTGCTGCCGCTTATCGCGGGGCAACTGGTGCGTCCCTGGCTCGCGGAGTGGGCATGGAATAACAAGAAGCCGATCGCCCGCGTGGATCGGAGCACGATCCTCTTCATCATCTACACCTCGTATTGCGATTCGATCATGCGCGGTATCTGGTCGGGCCAGGGCGATGCGGTGATCGCAGCGGCGGTCGGTTCGCTCGTTTTGTTTTATGGAATTTTCCATGTGGTAAGCGCGATCGCCAGGGCGGCCGGTTTCAATTCGGCGGATCGGATCGCGACAATTTTTTGCGGATCCAAAAAGTCGATCGCGGCGGGTGTTCCCATGGCGCAGTTGATCTTCGCCGGCGACCCCCGGCTGGGACTTATCCTGCTGCCGCTAATGATCTATCATCCGTTGCAACTCCTGATCTGCGGGGTGTTGGCCGGGCGCTGGGCTCGGCGTGTCGACGAGAAGTCCGGAGAGACGGCTTGATCTTGCGTCATCCGTAAGCAAGTTGCCCGCATGGGCAGAACCAGCGATGCCAGCGAACGTTTGATGACGGCCGCCCTCGACCTGATGTGGGAAGAGAGCTACGGCGCGGTCACGATCGATGGAATCTGTCAGCGTGCGAAGGTGAAAAAGGGCAGTTTCTACTATTTTTATGAGTCGAAGTCCGACCTTGCGGTGGCGGCGTTGGAGCGCTGCGCCCAGGCACAGGAGTTGATCTGGGCTGAGCAATTCTCTCCGGCAAAGCCGCCGCTGGAGCGCATCCGGGTTCATTGCGAGTTTACCTACGCGAAACAAGTGGAGATCAAGGCGCGTACGGGAAAGGTGCTCGGATGCCCGATGTTCTCGGTCGGTTCCGAGATCTGCAATCAGGACGAACGTATCCGTGAAAAAATACAGCATATTCTAGGTCGCATCGCGGAGCATTGGGAGTCGGCCATTCGAGATGCGCAGACGGAAGGGCTGATCGGGCCGGGCGATCCCGCCGCCAAGGCGCGATGCGTGTTCGCCTATGTCGGCGGGCTGATCACGCAGGCTCGGATACATAATGATGCGGAGATCCTGCGTAATCTCGGCGATCAGGTGCTTGCCCACCTTCACGCGAAGTGCTCCGAGCCGCAGGTCGCCTGAGCGTGGTCCGGCGTTTATCGGCCGGCTTTTTTTCCGAAAATTGCGGTGCCTCGCTTGTTGCGGAGAGCTGTTCGATTAGCATGGTCGCATGTCGCTGCTTGATAGTCCTCTGCGCGCGGGCGCGTTACATCTCTCCAATCGTGTCGTCATGGCGCCGCTCACCCGTTGCCGCGCGGGTGCCGGTCGGGTGCCGACCGCGCTGATGGCCGATTATTACCGTCAGCGGGCCGGCGCCGGTTTGATCATCTCCGAGGCGACTGCGGTCGATCCGATGGGCGTGGGTTATCCGGATACTCCCGGTATCTGGTCTCGCGAACAGGTCGAGGGGTGGAAGCAAGTCACCCGGGCGGTTCACGACGCAGGCGGGGTGATCGTGTTGCAGCTCTGGCATGTCGGGCGGATTTCACATCCGGTTTATTTGAACGGAGCCTTGCCCGTGGCTCCCAGTGCGATCGCCGCCTCGGGGCATGTGAGTTTGTTGCGTCCTTATGAGAACTATCCGGTACCGCGGGCCTTGGAACGCTCGGAGATCCCTGGTGTGATCGAGGCGTATCGGACAGGCGCCCGGAATGCGCGGGAAGCCGGCTTTGACGGGGTCGAGTTGCACGGGGCGAACGGCTATTTGCTCGATCAATTTTTACAGGACGGTACGAACCATCGGTCTGACGACTACGGTGGTTCGGTGGAGAATCGTGCGCGCTTGATGCTCGACGCCGTCGATGCGGCGGTTGGCGAATGGGGTGCGGATCGCGTGGGACTGCATCTGGCGCCGCGCGGGGACAGTCACGACATGAAGGACTCCAATGCCGCCTCGACCTTTGGGTATGTTGCGCGTGAAACGGGACGGCGTGGTCTGGCTTTCCTATGTGTGCGCGAAGGGTTGGAGGAACCCAGGCTCGGGCCGGAATTGAAGAAGGCCTTTGGCGGGGTCTTCATCGCCAATCAAGGCTTCACGGCGGAGAGCGCCGAGGCGGAAATCGCCGCCGGTTACGCGGACGCGGTCGCTTGGGGTAAACTCTTTATCGCCAACCCGGATTTACCGAAGCGGTTGCGCACTGGCGCGGAGTTGAATGCACCGGAACCCGGGACGTTTTATGGCGGCACGGAGGTGGGTTATACGGATTATCCCATGCTTGTCGGCGCCAGTTAAGCGTCGGGCGGCGGGCCTATGCCAAGACGGCGGCGCGTTCGATTTCGGTGAGCTCCCGCCATGCGCCCGGGGCGAGGGTGCCCAGTTCGAAATTTCCGATCCGCACACGCACGAGACGAAGTGTGGGATGCCCCACGGCGGCGGTCATGCGGCGAACCTGCCGGTTTTTGCCCTCAATCAGTTCCAATGAGATCCACGTGTCTGGTACGGTCTTCCGAACGCGAATGGGCGGGTTGCGTGGCGGCAGGTCGGGGGGCTGCGCAAGTCGCCGCGCACGCGCGGGCAAGGTCACATAGTCCCCGATTTTTACGCCGTGGGAAAGTTGCGCGAGCGCGGGGTCGGTGGGCGCACCTTCCACTTGGGCCCAATATTCTCGGCGGTGGGCGTGCTTCGGATCAAGGAGCCGGGAATTGAGCCCGGCTTCGTCGCCGAGCAGGAGGAGCCCTTCCGAGTCCGCATCGAGGCGCCCGAGGGCATAGACGTTTCCGGGTAGTCGGAAATCTGCGAGCGTGCGCCACCGCGACCCGGGCTCGGGAGTGAATTGGGAGAGCACGCCGAATGGCTTGTGAAGCGCAAGAAGCACCCCTCGAACCAATCATAAACGCCGCCGCGAGAAAGGTCGGAATTCGGGAAATATTTTGGCGTCCGCAAAATTTTGAGTAGCCTGTCCCACTATGCGCGCCGTTCAACTCACCGCGATCAATGCCCTCTCAATTGTGGACCTCCCCGTTCCTGAACCCGTGGCCGGCGAAGCACGCGTGCGGCTTAAGGCGGCGGCGATCAATCACCGTGATGTGTGGATCAAACTTGGACAATATGGCGGGTTGAAATTCCCGTCACAGCCTGGCTCGGATGGAGCCGGAATCGTCGAGAGTATCGGCGCCGGTGTAGAGGATGCCTGGGTGGGCAGCGAGGTGATTATCAACCCTTCGTTTGGGTGGGGTGGGCGAGAGCAGGCGCAGGGCGACGACTTCACGATATTGGGTCTGCCTCGTGCGGGTACACTGGCCGAGGTTATTACGGTGCCAGTTGTCCAACTTGCCGCTAAGCCCACGCATCTCACTTGGACGGAGGCGGCGGCCCTTCCGTTGGCCGGGCTGACGGCGTATCGGGCCGTGTTCAGCCGCGCGGCGCTTCATCCGGGGGAGAAGATTCTCATCAGTGGCATCGGCGGAGGAGTGGCGTTGTTCGCGATGCAATTTGCGGTCGCACATGGAGCGCAGGTGTATGTGACATCAAGCAGCGATGAGAAGATTGCGACGGCGATCGAGCTGGGGGCCACGGGGGGGTTTAACTACACGCACCCGGGATGGGCGAAAACCGCAGCCCACGGACATGCAGAC
>JANJTQ010000343.1 GCA_024711005.1 Opitutaceae bacterium
GAAGCGGGAGCCGGGCACGAGGTCGGTCGCCATGTCAATGAAGTACGCGGCGCAGCGCCTCGGGATACGCTCGATGCTCCAAAACGAGCACCCTGGCCGCCAGCGACTCGGGGGTGTCACCGGGGAAAACGGGGCACCGCAGCTGCAGGATCGGCGCGCCTTCGTCGTAGTGCTCGGTAACGAAGTGAACCGTGCAGCCCGATTCGTCCTCGCCAGCCGCGAGGACGGCTTCGTGGACGTGCATGCCGTACATCCCCTTGCCTCCATGCTTGGGCAGCAGCGCCGGGTGGATGTTGAGGACTCTGTTGGGAAAGGCCTGCAGCACCTCGGCGGGAAGCAAACGCAAGTACCCTGCCAAGCAAATCCAATCGACACTGGCCTGCTTTAGGGCGTCGAGAAGCCTGGGGCCGTAGCCCTCGCCCGGCTCGACCACAACGATCGGCAGTCCCGCTTCGCGGGCCCACTCGATGGCGCCGGAGTCCTGCCGCGTCCCGACCACAAGAGCCACTCGACCGGGCACTTCGCCTCGCGAGCAGGCGTCGTGGATGGCGCGGAGGTTGCTCCCGCGCCCACGGGTCCCGACGAACACGGCAATTTGAACCTGCAGAGACTCAGCCACACAACTCCTCAACTCGGACATGTGCTTTGAGAGGCTCTTTGAGAACGCGCCAATCGCTGTCGACCGCATTGTGGATCGGCGGCTTGCCTCCGCGGGCGACCGCAACGGCCACGAACTTGCGGTCCGATCGGTCGAAGTCCTTCAACGCGGCGTCCGCAGGAAACTCCACATAGCCTCGCTCGGAGTCTTCGCTCACAGACACGATCCGGCAGTACTGTTCATTACTCTGATGGGTGACCAGATGCACAATGAAGAGGTCCCCGACGTGTTGCGGGAAGCGGTATCCTCGTCGAAGGTACTCCTCCAAGATATGGCCGAGGCTGTCAAGGAGGCAGACACCTTCACGCTTGACGCGTTCCAACAGATCCACGCAATTGGACTGACACTCGATCGTAGCTTCGGGGTGCTCTCCTCCGGCAACGTAGATCACGTTGGTGTCAATCAGGACTTCGGGCCCCATCTCAGGCGGTCTTTCTCCTTCTGATGCGAGCGCGTTGCGTCTCCGCCAACTCCCCGAACTGATCGCCAAAGAATTCGGTCGGCCAGTTGCTGATGTTGCCCAAGAGGTCCATCTCGAGCCGCTCCAGTTTGGATGCGTCGTGGTCATAGCGACAGAAGTACACGGCAACATCTCTCTCGGAGACCAATTCCTCGGCCACTCGGCGCTGCAACCTTCTCAGGAAGTGCTCGCTATGGCTCTCAACGATCACCTGCACACCACGGATCTTCTGCGCTCCGATAAGCACGTCTGCCAGCCCAGCCTGAACCGAAGGATGCAGGTGAATCTCCGGCTGTTCTAGAATGATGATGGAGCCTGGAGGCGCATAGAAACAGAGGACGATCACCGGCAAGACCTGCGATACTCCGAAACCCACATCGGTAAGAAGTGCTTCCGGGGAGCTCGGCGTCTTTCGAACCTTGACTTCGTACAACTGGGCGTTTTCAGGCCCAAGCGATGTCACTCGAAAGGAACTGATCAAACCCAACCGTTGTAGCCACTGGGCCACATAGCGCTCTAAATGGACTTTCCTCTTTTTGTACCCTGGTGAAATCGTCTCGCCCCGATCCCTGGCCGACAAAATGGCCTCGACCGCGCGTTCTCCTGCTCGCCCCATATCCGCGGGCTGGCTGCCAGACCAGCGGTAGGTGCGGCCCGGAAATGCACGCAAGGGACCCAGGTACTGGACGGATTGGCAAAAGGTCTCGAAGGCGAATTCCAAGTCGCCCAAGAATCCGGCGTTGTTGTAGGAGGTTCGAACCTGGTCGGGAAACCCGTAACACTTGTAGGGCGACGGAATGTGCGCCGGCCGTCCCTGCGGTCGGACGAAGTCGAATGACTCAGCGGTCGTGAACACCTCGTAGGCCTTGGAAGCTGGGCGCATCCCGAACGCGACGCCTTCGAGACCATGCGCCATATTTTGTACCCGAAGTCGCATCGCGCCGTTCTCAGAACCGTCGGACCTTCGAATGTCGGCTCGAAAGCTGAGGTGGCGACCCTCCGCTAGGACCGCCCTGGTGGCTGCGTCGGACAATCTCAGATTCCGTTGCGCTTTGTATGCCAGCTCGAAGACCAGTGGGTCGGAGAGCCGGTGGCCATAGACGACGCTGCCGAACCCTCCGAGCGCGACCAAGTCCTTCTGTTCGTCGCCAAACTCCAAGATGGCGTTGCGATCGGATGATGCCGCCGTCTGTTTGAGAAGCAACAGGGCCTGAATGAGACTTGTCTTTCCGGAACTGTTGGCCCCGAAAAGACAGGTGATTGGCGCGAAGTCAATCTCACCGGTGTCTTGCCAGCTCTTGAAATTGCGCAACCTCAACCGAGTGAGCATGACTGGTGCTTTACCCCCGCAGTTCGCTCGCGATCGCGTCGGCGAAACCGCTCGTCGTCGCGTCGCCACCGAGGTCGTAGGTTTTGATGCCCTTCTTCAGTGTCTCCTCCAACGCACCCTCGACGTCCCTGCGAGCGTCAAGCTCGCCCAGATGCTCGAGCATCAGCGTGGCGGAGAGCAGAAGAGCCGTCGGGTTGACCTTGTTCATGCCCGTGTACTTCGGCGCAGAGCCGTGCACGGCC
>JANJTQ010000043.1 GCA_024711005.1 Opitutaceae bacterium
TCTGATAGGGGTAGGGACGGGGATTAAACCCGCCCCTCCCTCCGAACCGGACTGGCGGGTCTCCCGCATCCGGCTCTCCAGTTGGTTTTAATTTGAAACTCCTTTCGGAGACAGACGTGCCAAGGCATGGGCTCGCGTCAGGCTGAACAAGCCCAGCTCGTCGAAGTAGCGGTTGCGCCATTGTTGATGGTCTTGCCCTCGACCTCGTCCGCGTTTGCCTGCGCGTTTGCGCAGGATCGCGCGGAGTCGGCCTCGGATGTATCCGTCCAAGCCGTAAAACCCGGAGCGACTGCTGTGCTTGAAGTATCCAAACCATCCTCGAAGCACTTCGTTGAGCTTCGTGATCGTGGCCTCCATGGACTCCCCGCTGGTGCGCGGGGTCAGCTTTCGCACCTTGTCCTTCAACTTGTCCGTCGCCTTGCGGCGCGGCCATTTCCAGCCCCGCTCGAAGTGATACCCAAGGAAGTCAAAACCTCCGGGTTGGGTCGCGTCCACGATGCGGGTCTTTTCGGGGTGCAGCGTCAGTCCGTTTTTCGCGACCCACGTTTGCACGCGGGTGAGCGCGGCTTTCGCTTCTTCCTCGCTCCGACACAGCAAGACGAAGTCGTCGGCGTAGCGCACCATCTCCTTGCCGTGTTCGGCGAGGAGCTGGTCGAGCGGATCGAGGTAGATGTTCGCCAGCAGGGGACTGATGACCGCCCCTTGCGGCGTTCCTCTTTCCGTGGGCTCGTGCAACGCCAGCCCCTCCATCACCCCTTGATCGAGGTAACTTCGGATCAGCGCCAGCAGCCGAGTATCCGCAATGCGTTCCGCCACCTGGCTCATCAGCCGGTCTTTCGGAATCGTGTCGAAGTAGCCTTTCAGGTCCGCATCCACGATCCACGTGCGGCCCTCGTCGAGCAGGACCTGCACGCGGCGCAACGCGTCCTTGCAACCACGTCCGGGCCGGAAGCCGTAGCTGTGCTCGGCGAACCGGTGCTCGAAGATTGGCTCGATCACCATCCGCAGGGCCGTCTGCACGATGCGGTCTCGCACCACGGGGATTCCCAGGGGGCGCTTCTCGTTCGTGCCGGGCTTCGGTATCCAGACCCGTTTTACCGGCAGGGGTTGATAGCTCGCCGTGCGCAGTTGCTCTTTCAGGTCGAGCAGACCGCGGGGGCAGTCTTTGGCGAAGCGCGCTATCGTGCTGTTGTCCACGCCGCTGCCTCCTGCGTTGGACTCCACCTTTTCCCATGCCAGTTCCAGCGTCCGGTCCGCATAGACTTTGTCGATCAGACTGAACCACCGGTTTCCTTTCAGCCCTCTCACGAGGGCCGTCTGCATGCGCTCGGTCCACACCCCGGGTTCGGCTCCCGCCACCCGGATCGGGTCCGGGGTGACGGGCGTCTCTCCCGCTTGTTTATCCCTTTCGGGAACTGTCGCGGGTTTTGCTTCCTTCGGTGTTTCCATCACGCATTCACCTTCCTGGGTCCCTTCGCTCCCCCGGCGTTATCCGGCTTCATCGCTACTATGGACCCTCTGACTCCGGCGCGACTCAGCCCGCCGCGTCGGTCTCTCCACTTACACCATGCTCCCTTCCGGTCGTTCCCGCTCCACCCACACCCTGGCCGACGCGTGTCCAGTTTTGGCAGTCCCCGGACCGTCACGCGTTCGCCGCTTGCGCGGCTGGCTTCGCCTTTCACTCGCAGGCTCGCCCGACCAACATGCCGTATCGAGTTCACTTTCGTTCGGGACCAACCTTCCACCTCGGGCTGCTCCCCACCCCGTCTTGCGACGACGCAGTTGCCTCCGGCTGCCCCGCGATTTCTGCCTTCGCGGAGGATATGACTTTCACATTCTGAGTTCATGGTTTCATGGACGCACGAGTGCGGCGAGCTCTCGCCGCTTTCGACGGGCCGACCCGTCGGCCCGCTCCCACCCGACGGCTCGTTCTCATTCTCGTCAACCCGTCGGCCAACGAATGATGCAGTCAAAACAAGGCGACGCGGCAGGCAGCGTCGTCCAAAGCGGTGACAAGTCCCCGCACTCCATATCAGCCTCCGCCTTCAGCCCCCCATTCCGCATTCCGCAATCCCCACTCCGCAATCCCTTCACTCCCCCAGCGATTTCCTCAACTCCGCCAGCTCCGTTCGCAACTGACCGACCTCCGTCTCCAACGCCGACAACCGTCGTTCGACTTCGGGCGGCAGCGTCATCGTAACGGTCACCGGCTCGGCCCCTCCGCCCGTCGGTTCCGACGCCGGCTCTCCGGTGAGCAATTGAACCCAGCGCGCCTCCTTCTGCCCCGGCTGACGCGGCAGCTTGCGAACCAGCGCACCGGCCGGCCGCCTGGCCAGCTCCGCCAGAACCAGATCAAACTCCGTCGTCGGCGGCATCGGATACAAACGCTCGGCGTTGGCGCGCAATCCCGCGGCGGTTTGCGGACCGCGCACGAGCAACTCGCCCAACACCGCACGTCCCGCGGGCTCCAGCGGATGGTACACCTCGTCGAGCTTCTGCCGATATTTCGCGACGCGCGCATCGGCCCCGGAAAACATCACCACCAGGCGCTGCTGACGCAGTTCTTCGATCGCCGCCTCCACCTCGCGCGACGTCACGTCCATCACCGGCTCGCGATTGCTCTTTTGATTACAGGCATTGACCAACGCATTCAACGTGAGCGGGTAGATGTCGGGCGTGGCGAACTCCTTCTCGATCAGACAACCCAGCACCCGCGCCGCGAGGGAGGAGAGCGGAGTAATATCGGTGATCGGTCCTTGGGTAACGGAATCCATACCAGCACGAAAGCCACCCCCTTCTTCGGCGCAAGGAAGCACCTCCATCACGCCGATCAATTCATTCCGCGGAGAACACGGCCCAACTCGCTACTCCCCTCCCTCTCTGCGACCTCGTGCCCACCATCATCGGATCGGGACATCTGTGCTCTCTGCGAAATCTGTGGTTAAAATTCCGGATCCAAAGTGTGCGGAGTTTTTGACCGCAGATGACGCAGATTAACGCAGATGCAATCCATCGAGCCTCGGACTCTCATCCACCACAGGATCGGGACATCTGTGCTCTCTGCGAAATCTGTGGTTAAAATTCCGGATCCGGAGTGTGTTACCGCAATAAGTTAAGGCGGGGGCTCCCGCTCAGATGCTTGGTTACCTCAACATCACCGGGCTTAACACCGCGCTTCTGCTCAATTTCAAATACGCCAAACTCGGCATCAAACGAGTTTCAAACTCGTCGTCAGAAGTTGACCGCGATTAGCAGAAGATAATCCGGCTTGGAAAAGCCGCGCCGAAAACCTCAACCGGGTGCGGCCAAAAACAGTCCCTCCGACATCATCGGATATGTCCTGAAAATCCCTACGAGCTTTGCCCCTTTGCGTCGAATCTCCTGAGTGGGCATTCGGGTTGGCGCCGTCCATCCGCCGCCGCGCGTCGTTCGCATTTTCACGCCATCGCGTTTCAGTGAGCGCACTATGTCAGCGATCTCTTCCGACGTCCGCATTGGTCACGTTCATCTCAAGGTTTCCGACCTCGAGCGCGCGCTCAATTTCTACTGTGGCGTGCTCGGTTTCGAGGTGACTCAACGCTGGGGCACGCAGGCCGCGTTCATTTCGGCCGGTGGCTACCACCACCACATCGGCCTCAACACGTGGGAAAGCCGCGGCGGACACCCGCCCGCGCCCGGCACAACGGGACTTTATCACATGGCGATTCTTTATCCCGATCGGGCCACGTTGGCCGACGCCCTCCGCCGCCTGAAAAAAGCCCGCATTCGCCTGGACGGAGCCGCCGATCACGGCGTGAGCGAAGCGCTCTACCTGCGCGACCCGGATCAAAACGGTGTTGAACTCTACCGCGATCGTCCGCCGTCCGAATGGCCCCGCACGGCCACGGGTGAATTGGCGATGTTCACCCAGCCGCTGGATCTGGACGCCCTTCTCGGCGAACTCGCCCTCGTGTAACTCCCCGTTGCGTCCAAGATGGGCCTGCCTGTGAGGAGCGACCGGGCACGGCTCATCGGCGACGGGATTGCCGCCGCTCCGGACTCGTGAAACCGGTGACTATCCTGAGCGCGATCTGGGATAACTCGCAGGACTGGATACCTGCTCCCGACCTAGCGGGAGGCGCCAGCACCCCAAGGTTCGTCAATGCAGATAAAAACAGGTATCCAAGGAAAACGGACATTCCTGTCCGTCCCGTTTGGGGATTCGAAAAAAACCGGTCATTTCCCTCCAGACGGACAGGAATGTCCGTCTTCCTTTCTGACACGCCACCACCCGAGCATCGGTTTGGGTGAATTTCGGCATCTCCGACATTCGTGTATTTTCGTGTGTTTCGTGGGCATTTCTCCGACCTTCCGACCTCGATTGCCCACGGAACGCACAGAACACACGGAATCCAACCGAGACCGCTTCACAGTGGAGGTTGCGGCCTCCGTTCCAACCGTCCTGACGAACGAGAACGAGTAAAAGAACGAGAACGAATCCGCCGCCTGCCTCCCCCATGCACTACCGCCCGCTCCCGCGCCGCCTCGCCGATTTTCAACAGCCGCCCACCGCCGCCGAAATCACCGCCTTTGCCACTCGCCTGCTCGGGAACGACCTCGCCATCACCGAAGCCACCGAGATTGGCGGCGGCGCCTTCAACAACGCCTTTCGCCTCACCGCCGATGACGGACGCCGCTGGGTCCTTCGCGTGTCGCCGCCTCACGCGCACCCGCTGCTCTTCCACGTCGAACACCACCTGCTCCGCCGCGAACACGCGCTCACGCCATGGCTCGCCGCCATTGCTCCGCTGCTCCCCCGCATCGTCGGCACCGACTTCACCGGTGAAATCTGCCCGCGCGACGCCGTGCTGAGCGAGTTCATCGAAGGCGACAACTGGCACGACGTGATGAACGAACTCGCACCGGCCGAGAACGACGCCCTCTGGCGCGAACTCGCAGCCCTGCTCCGCCGCGTACACGCGACACCCGCGCCGCACTTCGGATGGACGCACCCCGAGCCGCCCCACGTCCGCTGGAGCGATTTCATTCTCGGCGCGCTGCGCGGACTGCTGGCCGATTGCCAACGCCTCGGCGTACCCAATGAAGAAGCCCGCGCCTGGTTCGCCGTGGCCGAGCGCGGCGCGGCCGCGCTCGACGGCATCACCACGCCCCGGGTGCAGCACGGAGATCCCTGGCCGAAGAACGTGCTCATCCGCCGCGACGCCGCCGGCGGAAGCCCGCGCATCGTCGCGCTGCTCGATCACGAACGCGGAGGCTTCGGCGACCCGCTGCAGGAATGGGTTTTTAACGGCTACGATTTCCCGCCGGTCTTTTGGGAAGCCTACGGCCCGCGCCCGACCGATCCCGCCTCACAAATCCGCGCCAACATCTACAGCGGCACAATCAACATCCAGTGCATCCTCGAAAGCACCCGCTACGCCGACGTGGACATCTTGACTCCCCGGCAACATCTGACCGCCGCAACCCAAGACCTGCGCCGCTTGCTGGCGGAGGTCTGAACGGCAGTTGATCGTAACGCTAGCCGAACGTAGCAGCCGGTGGAAGAAAGCTGTTCGGTCATGCCGTATCGGCTGTTTGGAACCCAGACTCGCAATCAGCACATCAAAACGACACCCACTTTCCGATAGGCTAGAGCATTTCAAATAAAGTTGTAGCCGCGGCCGTGTCGGCCGCGTGGCTCGAAATCCGCTCCGAATCCCGGAGCACGGGCGTCGCTACACACGGCAGCTCGACGGCCATGACTCTATTTGAACCGCTCTAAAACTCGACCACATCATCGTTGATTCCGTCGTGATGAGATAAGCCGGGTATTCGCGATCTGCGGGGATAACTGCCACGGAATATCCACGGCGATTTATGGCAGAAATCCAGACAGCGGAAAATGCTGCACCTCATTTGCCCGACCGACCGAAATGATACTCATAGTCCGTGGTATAAGAGTCGGCTACTCGTTAGCGTCTGGCGAATGCCAGCCAAGGACGAAGGCCATACCCTTAAACGATTTGGAATAAACGTCCGCGCCCGACGCGCCGCCTTGGAGTTCTCCCAAGAGGCATTGGCCGAAGAAGCGGATTTGGATCGCACTTACATTGGTGGAATTGAGCGCGGGGAGCGCAACGTCACCCTGCTCAGCGCACGCCGTATCGCCAAAGCCCTCAAGACCACGGTGGCGGAACTATGCGAAGGGATCGACCGATGAGCGCCGGGCCCTCCACGATTCCGACCGGCGCAGCCAAGCCGACATTCATCGACCTCTTCAGCGGCTGCGGTGGCTTCACCCTCGGCATGCTGCGCGCAGGCTTCGATTGCCTGGCCGCCATCGACTTCAACCAACAGGCGGTCGAGACACTCAAGGCCAACCTTCTGGACAAATCGCATCCAGATTTTTCCCCGGTTCGCCACGCGCTCCAGCGTGATCTCACGGAATTTCCGCCCGCCGAGCTCGCCGCGCTCATCGGCACCCGCCAGCTCGACGTCATCGTCGGCGGCCCGCCCTGCCAAGGCTTCTCCACCGCCCGCCAACGCGACGGCTCCAACCACGGCGACAAGCGCCTGAAGGAGGACCCGCGCCGCCACCTCTTCCGCAACTTCCTCGATTTCGTCGAATTTTTCCAACCCAAGGTCTTCGTCATCGAAAACGTCCTCGGCCTGCGCAAGGCCGCCGGCGGTAGCTATTTCACGGCCGTCCAACACGAGGCACGCATCCTGGGCCGCGACAAAGGGCTCCCGGGATACCGGGTGCATCCCCAGATCGAAAACGCCGAGCAACTCGGCTCCCCTCAAAAACGCCGCCGCCAACTCATCGTAGGGGTGCGCGCCGATCTGCCGGGTTATTTCAATCCGGAGCTTCGCGCGCCCTCCCGCGCCGTGGTGGGCGCGATGCTCGGCGACGCGATTTTAGACTTGCCGGTGCTGAAAGCCGGCGCGGGTGAAAACGAAACGACTTACGACCTGCGCCATCGCGAAAACGATTTTCTGGGAGGCGTTCGGCATCACTTCCGGGAGCCTTTTCTCGAGCGTATCGCCGAGATCGGGCGCGCGAAAAAATTATTCAACCACGTCGCCCGGCCCCACAGCCAACGCGACTTGGACGACTTCGCGATCATTCCCGAAGGCAGCTCCTCGGCCGTCCTGCTCCGCCAAGGCGTGAAGTTCAAGTTCCCCTATAAGACGAGCTCCTTCAAGGACCGCTACACCAGGCAACCTCGCAACGGCCCTTGCTCCACCATCGTCGCCCACTTGGCGAAGGACGGGTTGATGTTCATTCACCCCACGCAAAACCGCTCCCTCACTCCGCGAGAGGCGGCGCGCGTGCAAACCTTTCCCGACTGGTTCGTTTTCCCGAAAGCGCGCACGCATTCCTTTCGCCTCATCGGCAACGCGGTGCCCCCATTAGTGGCCGAAGCGGCCGGCGACGGCGTCCGTCGTTTCCTCTATCCTACGCCGGTTACTCCGGCTACGCCGCCGCCCGCGCGAACGGCGGCGCGCGTCATGCCGCCCACACCCGTCACGTCCCGCGAGCCGGTCTTTGATTTGCCCGAAGACCATGCGGACGCCCGGCTGCGTCTGGAGCCCTTCACCGACACCCGCACCGATCGCCGCGCCCTGCGCGCGATGACGCGCGAGCAATTCCTGCGCTCGTGGCACGCCCTGCTTTGGCTCTTCCCGGACCTGCACCCCGACAACGCGGTCGAACATGGCAAGGAGCAGCACGACGACCCATCGCCCGGGCTGCAACTCGACCGCTTTGGCCGCCGCTACACTCGCAGCGGTTGGCCGGTGATTCTCGAAGGCTTTGGCAGAGAAGCATGGAGACGCTTCGAAGCCGGCGAGTTCACCGACGAGGCATTCTACTGCATCGAAGCCCAACGCGCGGGCTACGCAGCGCGCCTCCGCCTGCTTCAACGAAACATGCAAGGGTCGGCTCCTGCCGCCGCCCACACCGTCTGACTACCGTCCATGTCTTCAAAAAACCGCCACGAGCTTATCCCGTCAGCCAGCAGACTCATCTACTCCCTGCGTGATCTCGGTTACGAGTTCACTTCAGCCATAGCGGATCTGATCGATAATTCCATCGAAGCGGGAGCGTCCAAGGTGGACGTCCAAATTCAATTCGCCGGTGGTGATTCGTGGGTCCGCATCGCCGACAACGGTAGCGGGATGAGCGCAGCCAGTCTCAAAGAAGCCATGCGCTATGGATCTTCCTCCCGTGACTATGGAGACGATGATTTGGGAAAATTTGGATTGGGCTTGAAAACCGCCTCTATGAGTCAGTGCCGGACGCTGACCGTCTCCAGCAAGCCGGGTGGCACCGGAGCCGTAAGCTCATTCAGTTGGGATCTCGATCATATCGCCACAGCAGATGAATGGGTGGTTCTTAGCGTGCTTAAAAACGATCTGCCGCAACCGATACGTCAGGCGCTGGAAGATGGGCACCACACCGTGGTGCTTTGGGAAAAATTGGATCGAGTGCTCGACTACAAATACCCGGACGGCGAAGCCGCGCGGAAATTCATCCATTCATTGACACGGCAAACCGAAGACCACCTAGCGATGGTTTTTCACCGTTTCTTGGCGGGGGAAGCAGCCCGCAGACGTCGTCTGCAAATTCGTCTGAACGGTAACGTGATTGAGCCTTGGGACCCATTTTGCCGGACGGAAAAAAGAACCCGCTCACTTTCTGCATCCAGCATCCCGATCTCCCACGAAGGACAAACAGGTGAAGTGCATTTTGAGCCGTATGTGCTGCCTCACCAAGATCGATTTAGTAGCACCGATGCACACGAGCGCGCATCAGGACCGGACAAATGGAACAAGCAACAAGGCTTCTACATCTATCGCGGCGACCGCCTGATTCAAAGTGGAGGTTGGTCGAACATGCGGACCCTTGATGAGCACCATAAGCTCGCGCGTGTTGCCCTCAGATTCGGGCCAAAGCTCGATGACGCCTTCAAAATCAACGTCGCCAAAATGCGCGTCCAGTTACCGGCTCAACTACGCGCCAATTTGGAAAAGTTGCTTGTGCCAGTCATTAACGCCGCGAACAGCGAATACCGACAAGGCGGTAGCGGGAAAAGCCCGCCCTCGCCGTCCGCAAAACCCGCCCCAACTTCGCCTCCCGCGCAATCTGCATCCGTAGCGCCGTCGGCTACTGTCGTCTCCGAGGAGACGAAGAAATATGATGGCGCTCCGCTACCGGTCATCAAATCGCTACACACACTCGACGAGATAAAGCAGCGACTCCTCACGATCGCCGGAAATGACGAGAAGCCGATCATCGAACGGCTGTTTGATCGGCTTACGCTGGGAGGAAACCGATAATGACCCCCGAACAACTCGCGAGCCTTCGAATCGCTCGTGTCTTAGTGGCGAACGGGCTTTCAATCGAATCGACCGTATCCAATCCGGCGATACCAGATTCCCACAAGGTTTTTGTGCGAGATACATTGGAGCGGGAGCAGGTTCGGACACTCCGTCCCGTCTTAACCATATCGGCCAATCGTCGAAACAGTGCGTGGCTCGACGAAATCGATCGGCAAGGATGGTATTACTGGCCAACCTTGCGCGACTACCTGCTGGGGAAAGGCTGGAATGGCGATGCCGTAGGTTCAGTTGACGACGAAACAGATCGCATTCTACGCCAGCTAGCCAACCCCCGGTCGGAAGCTTTCGATATTCGCGGGTTGGTTCTCGGTTACGTTCAAAGCGGCAAGACCGCTAACTTCACCGCACTCATCGCCAAGGCCGTCGACGTCGGCTATCGGTTGATCGTAGTTCTGTCCGGCACCGACAACGGACTTCGGCGCCAAACCCAAATTCGCCTTAACCGCGAACTGGTGGGTTATGCAGACAATCGCCCCGGCTCCGTCCCGCTACCTCCGGCGGGCCGACAGTGGCATCAATTTACCAACGAAGAGCCCGGCGGCGATTTCGACAGCGGGCGCGCCAACTACGCGTCGCTTCAGCAACCGGGACCACCGGTTTTGATCGTGATGAAGAAAAACGGCTCCCGCCTGCGCCGTCTCCACACTTGGCTGGAGGCCGCGCCGCCTGCCGTGCGCGAAAGTCTGCCCATGCTGGTGATCGACGACGAGGCCGACCAAGCGAGCGTGGACACCCGTGGCGACCGCGTGACCGCACCTCCTTCGGCGGACGACGCGATCGAAGACCCCTCGATCATCAATGGCCTCATCCGCCAACTCCTGTTGCGCTTCGCCCGCTCCGCTTACGTGGCCTATACCGCCACGCCTTTCGCCAACATCCTCATCCCCCACGACAACCGCCACCATCCGGACTTCGGCGGCGATCTCTACCCGAAAGACTTCTTCATCGCCCTGCCCAAACGCGAAGGCTACTTCGGCACCGAGGAGTTCTACGGCCGCCTCGATCTCTCCACCGGCGAGGAACGCGCCGGCATGGAAGTGGTGAAGATCGTGCCCGACGAGGATCTGATCGCCCTCGACCAAGGCGCGTATCCGGCCGGCCTCGCCTCCGCCTTGCTCGACTTCATCCTCGCGGGCGCGGCGCGCCGGCAACGCGGCCAAGACGGGGAGCCGGCGACGATGCTCGTCCACACCAGCTCGCGCATCGACGACCAATCCCTACTGGCCGGCCAGGTGGCGGAGAATCTTCGCGAGCTGCGCGACGCGTGGCGCTACGACCGGGCCGGCGTGGAACCGAGATTGCGCGAGCGCTGGGACACGGAGTTTTTGCCCAGGACCTCGGCCATGGACCCGGCGCGGGCGGTCGCCTTCGACGAGGTGGCTCCGCACGTCGGACCGTTTTTGGAGGCGCTTCGCAACAATGTCCGCGAGGTCAACAGCCAGGCGGGCGACATCCTCGACTACGCGGCCGAGCCACGCCTCAAAGTCGTGGCCGTGGGCGGCAACCGCCTGTCACGCGGCCTCACCTTGGAGGGGCTGCTGGTCAGCTACTTCGTCCGACGCTCGCCGATGTATGACACGCTGCTGCAGATGGGCCGCTGGTTCGGCTATCGCGGCGGCTACGCGGACCTCACCCGCATCCACACGACGGAAGGCCTGAAAACCTGGTTCCACGACTTGGCGACGGTGGAGCACCAATTACGGGAAGACCTCGCGGTATATGAACGCCTCGACGTGAAACCGGAGCAGTTGGGCATGAAGATACTCGCCCATCCCGCGATGCTCGTCACCAGCCGCATCAAACAACGCCACGCAGGCTCGATCCGCGTCCGGCAGACCTACGCCGGCACGCTGGCGCAGACCTTCAAGTTTCCCTTCGACCGACCCGACGAACTCGCGGCTCAGGCCGACGAGAATCTCGCCCTTGCCCGGGGATTTCTGGCCCAGGCCGGAACGCCCGATTGGAGCGACGCGAAGGGGCCGGTCTGGACCGGCGATTCATCCGCCGGCGGAAACGGGGTTCGCGGCGATCTTGTATTGGATTTTTTGCGACGGTTCCAAGTGGATCTCCGCCTAAACCCCATGTCGCCGGAGCTTTTGGCCGCCTACGTGGAGCGCCAAATGGAGCAAGGCGAGCTGGTGCGTTGGACGGTGGCGATTCGCGGCCGCGATCAAGCGGACCCGAGGCTCGGTTCCGGCAGCGTGAACTGGGGGCTGACCGGCGGGATAATCCACACGGTCGCCCGCACACGCCTCAGCCAAGGGGACTCGAACTCCATCGGCGTGCTAACCTCTCCCGGGGATGAAAAGATCGGCCTTGCGGACGAACAAGTCGCTCGTGTCGCGGCCGAACGACAGCTGGCCGAAAACCCGGCCGCGCGCCACGTGCGGCCGCCCCAGGAGGGGCTGCTGCTCCTCTATCCGATCAGCCGCCATTCCGCACCTGCCGCGGGATCCAGGACGCGCCGCCCGCTCTACGACAATCCTGACGATCCAAACGCGCGCGATCTCATCGGTCTCGCCGTTTCGTTTCCGCATACCGAGAACGCCGCCACGATCTTCGGGCAAGGCGCCTTCGACTACGTGACCGGAACGCTAGACTGGAGAGCGGTGGAGTGAGCGCGATCCCGCCTGATTTCTGGACGGCCTTTGCTTCGCCCGGAACAAACGGCGGGGATTGGCGTGTGCGGGCGCCGCTACCCGAAACCTGCCCGCGCCTGCTCGGCGGCGTGGGCGGTGCCGGCGGCAGAAAATGGATCATCGAACTGGCGGCCGGGGACACCGGCATGGCGGACAGGAAGAGCCGAGGCGTGTCGGTGGCGACGGTGGAGCTCGCCGACGATCAAGGCGGACGGCGGCGGCATATCGTGATCGAGTGCGCGGAGCCGACAGGGCATGCGTGGTTCGACCTCCTGGGTGCGGACTTGGCCGGCATGCTCGCCTCGCAGGCGCCGGCGCCGGCCGTCACGAGAACCTTGGCGAAATGGCGCCGTTTCTGGGGGCAGCCGCCGAGCGAATTGCTCAAGCGGGAGGAGCAAATCGGCCTTTTTGCGGAGCTGTGGTTTTTGTGGCGATGGCTTTTACCGGCGGTAGGGCCGCTCGCCTCGGCCAATCGATGGCGCGGCCCGTTTGGCGCGCGCCGTGATTTCGAGTGGATGGGCGGCGCGGTGGAGGTGAAGGGCTGCACGATGGTGCGCGCACCGGTGTTTCGCATTCACGGTCTCGATCAGCTTGACCCACCGGGCGGAAACGGAGCGTTGTGGTTTTTCGCGCTGAGGCTGCGGGAAGACGGCGGAGGGGATCACACGCTCCCCGGGATTGTGAGAGCGTGCGAAGACGGCCTCGCCGACGATCCGGAGGCATCGGGCCTGTTCGAGACCGCGCTCACGACCGTCGGCTACTCGCCGCTGCACGAAGCCGATTATGCAGGCACGCGTTGGCGAGTCGTCGACGAGCGACTCTATCCCGTGGGGGAGGGGTTTCCTCGCTTGGGGTCGGAAGATTTTCCCTACGGGCTGCCCACCGGTGTGAGCGAGCTGTCCTATGCCTTGGATTTGAGTGGCTACACCGGACCATGCATTCGGAACGCAGCGGAGGCGTCCCAAATATTTGGGACGGGATAGCTACTGCGCCAGCCGAGGATGCATCCTCCGCAGCCACGTTCCGACCTCTTCCTGCAATTCCCGACCGAAGGCGATCAGCTCCTCCGCCTCCGCTTTCGAGGCGCCGCCCACATAGTCGTATTCCACGGTGTTTCGTTTCTGGCGGCAGCCGTCGAGGTAATCGGCGTCCCCTTGACGCTGGACGCCGAGAATGTGCGGCAGCGCCGACAACACCCGATAATGCGCGAGCGAACCTTTGGCCGGTTTATAACCCTCCGCGTAAAGGAGAATCGTGCAGAGCTTCAGTGCCGCGTTGTAAGCGATCCCATACTGCCAGTCGTGCGAGATGCCGCCGGACGCCGCATCTTTCAAGTCACGTTCCGCGATCAACCACAGGTCCCGGATTTCCTCAGGACTCGTCTGGTGGCGCTGTAGCCAACCGGCGCTTAGCCAAGTCGGTAAACTCATGGTTGTTTCCCACGATGAAAAGCTTCGGTTTGGCCATGACGTCACTCAAAAAATGATCCTGCTTCGCCAAGCGTTCAAAAAATTCCTGTAAGGTGAAAAAATGCGTGTTGATCTCGCGCCCCAGCGTTTCTCCCGCGCGACGCAGACCCGATGCCGCCTGCCGATGCGTCGCGGCCCCGATCACCATTAAATCCACATCGCTCGCCGCCGTCTCCGTGCCCGCGGCTATGGAGCCGAAGACGAACGCAAACTCCACCCGTGTTGAAGGCAGCGCCTCCGCCAGTACATCGCGCAAACCACCGGTTTTCAGGACAAGCCCTCGTAACTCGGGATAGATCGGATGGGCCCGGTTCACCTCGTAGTAGCGCCGATTGCCGTCCTTCGTCGTCAGCAAGAGCTCCAAGCGCACCAGTTTTTCCAGTTCCTCCTCCACCGAACGTCCTGCGAAATCCAAACGCCCTATGATCTCCGCACGATACATCCGCGTTACCGACGGCCCAAAAAAAAGCGCGAACAAGGCTGCGCGAACTTGGGAAAGAAAAAGTTGAGCAAGAAAAGACATGCCAGGTAATACCAGGCTAAAACCTGGTATTACCTGGCGACTCTGGCAAGCCTTTGCTTTCGTTCGGCGAACACATCCAACGACGCACAGATTTGCCTTCGTTCCCCTCGTGGCTGATCTCTTCGGAAACTTCTTTCATGTCAGACATTCTCGCAACCATCGAACGCTCCGCGCTCATGGCGAAGGTGCGCGGCTCCGGCAACGATTCCACGGAGCTGAAGCTCATCGCGGTGTTTCGGTTACACGGTGTAACCGGCTGGCGTCGGAAAGCTCCGCTCTTCGGCAAACCCGATTTCGTTTTCCCCAAGCTCAAGCTCGCCGTCTTCGTCGACGGGTGTTTCTGGCATGCCTGCCCGCTCCACGCCACGCAGCCCAAACAGAATGCCAAGTTCTGGCAGGAGAAGATCGCTCGCAATGTCGCCCGCGATCGGCTCGTCAACCGCACCCTCCGCGCCCGCGGCTGGCGAGTGCTGCGCATCTGGGAGCATGAGTTGACGCGTAAATACGAGCGCCGGCTGCTGGCGCGGTTGATTCGGGCCGGCTTGGTGCCGAAGCCACTGCTCCTCGAATCAGGACCAAAACGCGGCAGCGCGTAGAGGGTCGCACCCACGCTGGTGTCCCAATCCGATGATGGATTAAGAAGTCCGAGGCTCGGCGGATTGTATCTGCGTCAATCCGCGCAATCTGCGGTTAAAAAACTCCGCCTGCTGAGTTCGGCACGTCCGAAGGTAAGGCATTTCACTTCGCTCCGTGCTCTGAGGCTCTCACGTCGAATCATCTTGCGAAATCGACTTTCGCAAGATTGGAACTAACGTCTTTTTGAAAGGAAACCCCCAACATGAACTCTCTCGCACGACTCATCGGTGAGCGCATCAAGCTCGCCCGCCAAGAGGACGGCCTCTCCCAAGACAGCCTCTCGGCTCAACTGGGTTTTAACGACCGACAGACGCTCTCCTCCATCGAACTCGGCCAACGCGCAGTGGCTCCCGCGGAGTTGGTCAAGCTGACCCAAAAATTGGGGCGCCCGCTCTCCTACTTCACAGACCCTTATGTCGTGGCGGGCAAAAACGCGTTTTCCTACCGGGCCAAGCAAGCTAGGCCCGCCGAGTTGGCCGACTTCGAGCGTCAGGCCACAAAGCTGATCGCCGCACAACGACGGTTTCGCGAATGGTTGGGTCGCGTCCCCAGTCCCGTGCAACCGCAGTTGACGTCAATGTCACCGAGGGTGGCGCTCGATTTCGCGACGTTCCAAGGCGAGCGCTCCGCGGCGGCCTGGCAATTGGGCGAAGTGCCGGCACGACGTCTTCGCGAGGTGGTCGAGCACGAACTCGGCATCGCGGTTTTCTATGTCGACGCTCCGCCGTCCATCTCCGGCGCCGCCTGCCGGCTAAACGATGGCGGCTATATTTTGATCAATCGCAATGAGCCGTGGGCGCGACAGAATTTCGATCTCGGACACGAGGTGTTTCACCTCCTAACGTGGGAAAAAATGCCGCCCGACCGCATCGATTTGATCGCGAGCGAAACCAAATCGACGGGCAAACGGCCGGCCGTCGAAAAACTGGCCGATGCCTACACGGCAGGTCTGTTGATGCCCGAAACGGTCATCAAGTCGCGCTGGGCGCATCGGGGCAGCAGCACCTCAATGGGTGAATGGATTCCTGCGCAGGCGGCCGAATTACGCGTGTCGCCCATCGCCCTGTATTGGCGGTTGGTAAACTTGGCGCTCATTCAGAAAGATGCTGCCCTGCTCAAGGTGGTGTCCGCGAGCCGCGTCACTGTTTCCGAAGGTCGACCGCAGCTTTACAGCGCCGACTTCGTGCAGGACCTGCATGCCGTGCTGGAACGCGGTCATGTCACCGTATTGCGGGCGGTCGAGTTACTGGATTCCTCGGTGACGGAATTGGAGGACCTGTTCGCATCCTACAAATTGCCAGTCCCGTTCGCTCTCTGAGGGCGCGCAGCTGATCATGCCACCCCACAACTCCATTATTTTGGTCGATACCGTGGCGATAAAGGGCGCGCATGATGCAGGATGCTGGAAAGCAATGCTCAACGCCTACCAACTCCACAGCGTTTCAAAATGCGTGGAGGAAGCCACGCGCCCCAACCGTCGGGGCGAACGGTTGGTTGCACGGACCGACAAAGAGCTGGCGGTCGAACTCACCTTGGGCACGGTGACGGATTTGATGCGGGCCGAAGCCATGCTGCGGATCGGTCATCGCACCGATGTTGACGAAGGGGAGCGCGACTTGTTGGCCTATTCCCTCACGATGCCTGCACGCGTGTGGTGGTTGTGTGGCCCCGATAACGGCACCGTCAACGCGCTTCAGGCGCTAGGCCTGCTGGACCGGATGGTGACATTGGAAGCCTTGGCGCGAGGCTGCGGCCACACCGTCAAGAATCTGCCCGCTCACTACACGGAAAAATGGCTCTCTGCTCGACGAACGAAATTTCTGCTCGAAGGAACGGATTAATATCGATCCCCGGTGGCATCAGCCGCCCGTCCGCGCTCCCCGCTCGCTCGACCCCGGAATTTTGGCCGCAGATTTCTCAGAGAGCACAGATGTCCCAATCAGACGGAAGAAGAGTCCGAGGCTCCGCGGACTGTATCTGCGTCAATCCGCGCAATCTGTGGTTAAAACTCCGCCTGCCCGTGGTTCGTCCTCGGCGGTGGTAACACTCGTCAAACCCGTTAAAAAAGTTGGCCGGTCGCCTACCCCTAAGCGACCGGCCATTTGCTTTCTAGGTTACCCCAAAACGCCCCTGCTAAGCAGGGACGACGCAAATGAGTCCATCGCCGGCATCGGCGTCAATCCGGCAAAACGATAATTCCACACTTTCTTTTCATACCTCCCCCTTCATCTCAACAAGCATAGTACCAATGAGATGCATATACACCTCCCGACTTTTCAATAAGGCCAATTACCCATTTTAACCAGCTTGCTCCTCCTGGTTTATGGCAGTCCTACGCGGCGGGCGGTTCGGAAAACTGGCTTGGGCATCCTGCCCATGAAATCGGAAACGAACGGGTCCCGCGACCGCTGGACCGCTCGTTCAGGGCACGATGCCCATGCCACGTCGGAGGCAAGGCGCACCACGGGGGGAAACTCGACATGAGCCCGGACGGACTATCAGCTTCGATCACACTTCATCCCCTTCGGCATGAGCATAACCCCCGTGTGTACGTCCCCTTTATCGACTCGTTCCCAATGGGTCCGCCTGCTGCAACAGGTGGCCCGTCCGCCGCTGGCCGCGCTCGCGGCCGGACAATTGCGGGCGACCATGCCCGTCGAAAACCAGCGCGGACACACTGCGGCACGCGCGCGAGTCACCCACCTCGAGGCCTTCGGGCGCACGCTCGCCGGCCTCGCACCGTGGCTCGAATTGGACGTCGTTGCCGACCCCGACGAGGCGACCGCCCGGCATGAACTTCGTGATCTCGCCCGCGCCGCCCTCATCCAGGCCGTCGATCCCGACTCGCCCGATCGCCTCAACTTCACGGATGGCGAACAACCCCTCGTCGACGCCGCCTTTCTCGCGCACGCCCTCCTGCGCGCGCCCCAAACCCTCTTCCTCGCGCTTCCGGAACTCACGCGTGAACGTCTGCTCGCCGCGCTGCGCTCAACCCGGGTCATCAGCCCAGGGTTCAACAACTGGCTGCTCTTCTCCGCGATGGTCGAAGCCGCGCTCCTTCGCTTCACCGGCGAAGCCGATCTCATGCGCATCGACTATGCCGTGCGCCAGCATCTCCTGTGGTACAAAGGCGACGGAGTCTACGGCGACGGCCCGGACTTCCATTGGGATTATTACAACAGCTTCGTCATTCAACCTATGTTGCTCGACGTGCTCGCCATCGGCGTCGCGCACCGGGAGGCGTGGCAAGACTTCGTTCCCGCGGTGCAGAATCGTGCCGTTCGTTTCGCCGCGGTGCTCGAACGCCTCATCGCTCCGGATGGCAGTTTTCCTCCGCTCGGTCGGTCGCTCGTTTATCGCTGCGGCGCGTTCCAACACCTCGCGCAGGTGGCGCTCCGCCGCGAACTCCCCGACAACCTTCCGCCCGCGCAGGTCCGCTGCGCGCTCGACGCCGTCATCCGCCGCACGCTCGATGTCCCGGGCACGTTCGATGCCGACGGCTGGTTGCGCATCGGCCTGTGCGGCGCACAACCCGGCCTCGGGGAAACCTACATCAGCACCGGCAGCCTTTACCTGTGCACCACGGCATTCCTCCCGCTTGGTCTTCCCGCGGACGATCCGTTCTGGAGCACGCCGGACGAACCCTGGACCGCGGTGCGCGTCTGGCGCGGAGACAATCTCCCGACCGATCACGCCTTGTATTAAGTCGGATTCATGCAGGAGCCAAACGTAGCAGCCGAGGACAGGGACTGGTCTGACGGTGGTTAAAGAAAACCCAGCCTCGTCACCTCGGCGGTTACCTCAATGCGGAGGACATGCCTTCGCCCTGAA
>JANJTQ010000088.1 GCA_024711005.1 Opitutaceae bacterium
GCCAAGGATGAAAATCGCCTGGGCAAGAGTCTCGACGTCAGCCCTGACCTCCGCGAGGGGCTGGGCTTCTGGTATGACGGAAGCCTCTGGCGCCTTCGCCCGCCCTCCTGACTTCATAATTTCGGCAATCCACTCGCCTCGTTTTGCAGACGGAGGCGTGTCCGATCGATACGATCGCGCAATCCTTGAATGCAACGCCGCTTGCTCCTGCGATTAAACGAGCGACTGAGCAGCTTGAAGGGCAGCACCGTAGATACTCCCAAGCCATCGATCAGCACGAAGTGGTTTCCACGTATTCCGTCATGAGCGTAGACCATATTGCCTAGATTCAAGTCCGCCACGATCAGGTCGCATCCCAACAGCTCCTTGAAAAACCGCTCCAATGCGTCCTGGGCCTGGTCGTCAAAAAGGTTGTTCCGCAGCAACGCAGATAGCGGCGGCGCCAGTTGTCCGCTGGCATCACGGACGGCTGTCATGACCAACCCAAGTCCCATATCGGTCTCGACAAGCCCGGTGATTTTTTGAGCGAAAGGCAGACTCATGCCATGGCTGGCGTAAGCGGCGATATACTCCTGAATTTCCCTCAGGTAGGAGGTGTAACGGCCATACCGTCGTCGACGCTTATACCAAGCGGCGCCCGAACCCCAGCGGCGTTCGATCACATCGGGGCGAATGACCTTGATGAGCGAGGCGGTGTCTCGCGGATGTTCAAACACCAGTCGCATGCGCCCTTGGGCCAAGGGTGTCAGCTGGGACAATTGAAGCAATTCGGTCATGGAAATAAAACGCAAGCTCCGCTGGTTTGGATCATGTCGACACCATGGAAGATGCCATTGTCGACGTCGAATCAAGCCGACTCTCATACACACACGGTCCAAGAAGGGCGCCCAGGAACGTGTTTATTTCCTCCCAACTTTTTAAACGCGGAGGCTCTTCAAAATGGTGTCCGTCCAATCGGATAAGATCGTAAACTTGAGCAAAGGGCACGGCGACCTCGTTCACCACGTTCCCGTCGATGATCCGAAACAAGCCGCCATTGCCATCATACCGCTTCGATCGAGCCCTTTATGACTATGCCCGACGATCAGTTCATCGCCCGTGCGAGCTATCCCCCGGATCGCCCAACCCGGCGGGCGACTAAAATAAACTTCGTCCAGCGGCCGTCCGTTTTCCATGAGAAACCCGCATGAATGGCCGCTTTGGCTTCCAAGATCACCAAACGTATCCGAGTAATAAAGTACATCGTCCGTCACATGGACGTCGTGCACCCCCACCCGATTCACCGCGTACCCTCTGACACGATTGCCATGAATCACGCCGATCAAAGAGCCCGGTCCTGCTCGGTAGGCGCAAAACAACAGGCTGTCCCCGCATTGGCTCACGCTATTGATGTGATTGTGATCACCGACGATCGGCTGTCCAAATTGATCTCGGAAAGGCATGTACTCGGACTGGACCTCGCCGGAATCGGGATCCAGCAACAAGATTGTGTTGGCGTCGGTATACGTGACTGCCAGACGTCCCGCGAAAAATGCAATTTGATGTATCCGCCCCTTCTTGTTGGTCGCGATACGGAAAATCTCCGAGAACCGCAGCGATTCACCGGCGACTATCATGTCGGGAAGCCGTGCTTTGAGAATGGACGAATAGTGATCGTTGCTCGAAGCCGCGAACAGGTACTCCCCTTGGATGGCAATGCCATACGTTCGAGTTCCAAGCAGACGCAGCAGCGTCTTGTTTTTGATGGCAAAGATCCCTCGATCGCCGCTGATGAGATAATCTCCTGAAAATATTTCGAACGCGGTCCCGGGAATCGCCGTGATCACCGATTCGGAATTGACCGACTTCACGAACCGTCTGTCACGGCAGGCCCGCACGAGCGTTTTTTTTATGACTTGGAGAGGATTTTGCAGGGGAACGATACGAGGAAATAGAGATGGGTTCTTCATGGATTACGGACGCGGGACAATCTTGCCTGACTATGACGAGGGCTGCAGGGGTCGTCATACGGCCCTCTTCTTTATGCAGCCCTCCCGATCGCGCCTATCTCATGGAACACACCAGCACGCTGTCCGCCTTCTCGCCGCTATCCGCCGTTTCGATTCGTGTGGAGAACCGAATGCCGTGTTCACCAACACGCCAATTGGCAGGAATGTAAATCGGTCAAATCTCGACCATGCCCGTACAGCCAACTGCTGACAGCTGAAACGCCTATAAGTTTTAGGCGTGGCGCGCAGTTGGAGTGATCGGAACTGATGCATGGTCTATCGAGTGCCCAGAGGGTGAACGCGTGAGCCTTCAGGCCAAGGTGAATACATCGCGGAAGATATGACGAGCGACGGAGTCGCCTTTCCAATTGGAAAAAAACAGCCGGGTGTCGCGTTCGCGTAATGCCCGCCAGCGTGCCGGCGTCGAGAGCAGCGTGGTCGCGTCGAGGTCGATGAATGTCACCGTATCACCGGCGCCGACGATGATGTTGGAGGCTTTCAGGTCGCCGTGCGCGATGCGGTGCCGGGCCATCGTCTTGAATGCCTCGCGCAGGCGGGCGGCAACCGCGGTGAGTCGTTCCGAATCGTTCGCATGATTCGCCACGAACGTCAGCAAACTCACGCCATCGACATGACGCGTCGCGAGAAAAGATCGGTCCCACAAACAACCCGCGGTACGCCACTCGACCAACGCCAGCGGCTCCGCCGTCGCAATTCCCACATGCTTCAATGCCAGGCCGGAAATCCAGCTTTGGCGGGCGCGCGAACCGCCCACGCCATATGTCAGTCGCTTGTACCAGCTTCGTGGGTAGTAATATTTGAATACCGTTTCGCCCGCCGGGAGCCGAAAGGTGCCGACCACCGAACGGGAACCATACTTGCAGATCGTAAGCCCCGCAGGCGGTCGCGTCGTCGCCTTGCTCAATTCCCGAAGGTCCGCCTCGCCTGCAACCCCGCCGACCGCAAAACCGCGTCCTCCGCAAACGTCAAATGGCACCAAGCCGGCATCTCCCCGATTCACTCTTTCAATGAAGCCAGCCAACTCGTCCGGAGTTCCAATGGACGTCATTTTGTGAACCCTCCGTCTATTCCACCGGCGGATAGCGCATTAAAAACTCCGACAATGGTCCTGGCGTTTTGAGAGATCGTAAATCCCTCGGCCTTCGTACGGGCACAGGTGCGCATTGCGGCGCGCCGGACCGGCGGCAGCACACAGAACGCCCGAATTTTCTCCGCAAGCCTTTCAGCGAGTCCGTTGATCTCACCGTCCACCACGTAGCCATCCTCGCCTTCGGTTATGACCTCGGACGCGCCGTTGGTGGTTGTCGTCAGCACAGGAAGACCGCAGGCCAGCGCTTCCAGACACACGTTGGCAAACGGATCGTAGAGCGTAGGGAAAACCATCAGGTCCGCCACACGATACGCTTCTTGGATTTTCCCGGAAGGTCCTTCGAACTGAATGCAATCGCCAACGCCGAGTTCCTTCGCGAGCGCAACATACGGCGCAGTCCGATCGCGGCCAATCACACGCAGCTGGCAACGCATGTGCGCCGCTCGCAAGGCGGCCATCGCATGGATCAATGGCGCAAGGCCCTTCCGCTTGAAATCCTGTCCGACGAACAAAAGCCGCACCTCGTCGTCATTCGCCCCAAGAGTGGTTGCCGGCTCCGACGAAGGGGAGAATTTTTCGAGATCCACGCCGTTGTAGACCACGTGGATACGCTCCGCAGGGAACGTGTAGTGCTCGCCGATGATACGTTTCGAGAGGGCCGAATTGGTGACAATGCAACGGGTATTCGCCGGGTTAAAAATTGCGGCCTCCAACTCAAGGATCGCACGATGGCGCGGGTTCAAGGTCTGCAGAAACCGATGTAGTTTCCCCGGGTACCGGATCTTCATCCAATAACGATGGATCGGGTCTGAAACGCGGAATGCATCCGCCGGATAACTGCGCGACAGCGCAAACACCCTGTCCACCGACAGCCCCGCGAGTGCCCGCTGCGAGTTACGATGAAACGACAACGTACGAGAGGCCGATGTCGCGCGGTTGACAGCGATCGGCACGTGAACGATTGCCGGGTTCAACCCATCGCCGGCTTTCGCAGCGAGCAGCCACACTTGATGTCCGAATTCGCAGAGTATGTTGCACAGATTGGCTGCGTAACGTTCCGCGCCTCCCTTGCTGAATGAGCACTCTTCGCGAATGATGGCGATTTTCATCGGCTGCCCCGGCAGGCCCGCACCCACTCGACGTATTTGCGCACGCCGTCTTTGATCGGCGTGTGTGGCTCATAACCCAAGAGCTGGCGGGCCTTCGTCACATCGGCATACGTCCGCGGCACGTCACCAGGCTGGTCGGGCTGTTGGTTGATGATCGCTTTGCGGCCAATCGCATCTTCGACGAGCGCGATCAGTTCGTTCAACGTCGTGGTCGCGGAGCCGCCCAAGTTGAAAATTTCAAACGACGACTTCTCGGTATAACGAGCAGCCGCCAACACGCCTTGGATGATGTCTTCCACATACGTGTAATCGCGCGCCGTGCTGCCATCGCCATAGCGATCAATCGGCTTTCCCTCTAGAATCGCCGCGGTGAACTTTGAAATCGCGAGGTCGGGTCGCTGACGGGGTCCATACACCGTGAAGAAGCGCAGGCACATGCATCGCAGACCGAAAAGATGAGCATAATTCGAACACATCTGTTCGCCGGCGATTTTTGTCGCGGCGTAAGGCGAGATTGTGCGCTCGATCAAATCCGTCTCCGCAAAGGGCACCTTGGCATTCACTCCGTAAACAGACGAGGAGGACGCAAAGATGAAGTCCTTCACCCCGTTCCTGCGACATGCTTCGAGCAAGTTGAGCGTACCATCCATATTGGTACTAAAATAAAGCCGTGGATCCGCGATCGATGGCCGCACCCCCGCCCTCGCCGCCAGATGGAAAACACCATCGAACCGACGTGCGGCGAAGGTGCGGACCACCAACGCGTCATCGCGAATATCTCCGCGGATCACGTCCGCCTTCGTGCCGGCCAGGTTCCGCGCTTTGATCGCCGGATCGTAGAAGTCGTTAAAGTCGTCGATCACCACGACCTCGTTGCCTGCCGCCAGAAGCGCATCGGTCAGGTGGGATCCGATGAAGCCGGCGCCGCCGGTGACCAGGAATTTCTTGGAATGGGATGAGTTCAATTGTGGGCGGAATGAGGTGCCGGAGAAGGCAAACGACTGCTGGGAAGTGTGCAGCCAGAAAGTCGAAGTCAATCCTGCGCAATTGCCCTGACTCCGCCGGAAGGGTTTTGCCACGCGCTATATCCACGAAAATACAGTCATAAAAAAACGCCCGGGGATTTTCATCCCCGGGCGTCCGAACCAAAAAGACCCGCCTCAGCGTTGAAACTGAAAGGCCGCGAACTCGGTGTTTCCCTGGATGGAATGTCGACCGCGGAACACGCGATTGTCCGGCTGCAATGTCGGACGCGTTTCAAACGCGTGTTCGTCAACCACCACCTGCCGGCCCGGCAGAAGTTCGATGCGTTGCATCCACTCCAAAGCCTCACGGTCGCTGGCGGCGATTTCCGCCTCACGAGCGTTGCGCGCAACGCCGCCCGGGCCGCCAACGACCAGCACCGGCTGAAAATCAAATACCGGTTCAGTCGAGGCGACCGGTGCTGCGATGAATGTCGACGTGCTCATTTCGTGAGAAGAAACGGGAGCAACATTCGCCAGCGTTCCACCGGCGGGTTCGGATGCCGAAGGGGGGCGATTCAGAACCAGGACCACGGCCGCGCAGGCCGCCAGCGCTACGGCAGAAAAGGCGCCCGCATACGCTGTGCGCCAAGTCGCCGGTCGGCGGGGGGCGGCAATTTTGCGCTCCGCGGCACGCAGGGACCGGGCAAACCCTTGCGACGACGGAGCAAGCGAGCGGGCGGAATCCCCCAGCAGACTGCACCCCCGCTGCAAGCGGCAATACTGGTTGTAGGTACGACGGCGCGACGGATCGGCCAGAACCTCGGCCTCCAGTTCGGACGCCTCTTCGGGGCCGAGTTGATCGTCGACGTAAAGTTTGAGCAGTTCGATGAAGCGATCGTCGTTCATTTAAAATCCTTTCCAAGGGCGTCCCGCAGGCTTTCGCGAGCGCGGGCGATACGACTCTTCACCGTGCCGACCGAAATGCTCAGCACCTCGGCAATTTCCTCGTAGGCCATGTTCTTAACGTTTCTCAAAATTAATACTTCCCGGTGTTTCGCGCTTATTTTCTCCATGCCGATGGCGATATGGTCAACGAGTTCCTGCGTGACCGTGATGTCCCCCGGTGTATCCATCTCGGTGGAGAACACCTCGGACAGGGGCGTGGGATTGTCTTCGCTTACGGGTTGGTCGAAGGAGACGGTCTTGTCCCGCTTGCGCCGCCACCAATACCAATAGCGATTCCGCGCGAGGTTGGTGGCGATTTGGTAAAGCCACGTGGAAAACGCGGACTCTCCGCGAAAATTTGCCAGACCGCGATGCGCACGGATGAACGCGTCTTGCGTGACCTCCTCGGCGTCTTGCTGGTTGCGCAGAAGCTGGTGCACCATCCCGTAAATGCGGTCCCAATACCGGCTGACCATTTCGTTAAAGGCGGCTTCATCGCCGCCCTTGAAGCGATCGACAAGCAAGCGATCCAAGGCTACTTCCTGAGCTTTAGTGGACATACGTTCTGAGGAAGTGTGATGCGCGTATTTTTGGATTGTTCCCAAATTTATCGGTAGGGTTGGCGGGGCGGTCGGGCCGATTGAACAAGATGCAAGAGGCACGCGCCAACAGACGTTGCCCGCAGGCCTGAAGTGTCAACGGACAAAGATTCTTCGGCAAAAAACCATTCGCGAAGCCAATGCATCGCCCGCCCAATCACGCCAATGGAATGCAGGACGGAGTGACTCGTTTCGGATTCCGTTTAAAATTTCTCCGTGTCTTCCGCGGGTTACACGGGCAACACTCATCCTTTTTCATCCATGCGCTTCCATAAATACCACGCCCTCGGCAACGACTACATCGTGTGCGATCCCACGGATTTCCCCCAGTGGAAGAACGGTCCGTCCGTCGATGAGATCCGCGTAATCTGCCATCGTAACTTTGGCGTCGGCTCCGACGGCATTCTCTGGGGTCCCCTGCCCTCCACCAAGTCCGAATTCGGCCTGCGTATCTTCAATCCCGACGGTTCCGAGGCCGAAAAATCCGGAAACGGTCTGCGCAATTTCTCCCGATATTTGTGGGACCAAAAACTCGACAAGACCAACAACTTCACCAACGAGACCCAAGGCTGCCACGTTAAGTACGTCATCACAGACGATGGCAAGCTCATCACCGTCGACATGGGCACCGTGAGCTTCACGAGCACCAAGATCCCGCACACCGGCTCCGAGCGCGAAGTCATCAATGAGCAGATCACCGTCCTTGATCGCACGTTCACCTATTGCGCCGCCACGATCGGCAACCCGCATTGTGTGTTGCCGCTGCCCGAAGTCTCCGCCGAGCTCGCGCATAAGTACGGCCCGCACCTGGAGACGCATGTCAACTTCCCGCGCAAGACCAACGTCCAGTTCCTGCAGGTGCTTGACCGTAACAACATCCGCATCGAGATCTGGGAACGCGGCGCCGGTTACACGCTCGCATCGGGCAGCAGCTCCAGCGCCGCCGCCTCGGTCGCGCATAAGCTCGGCTTGGTCGATGCCAACGTCACTGTGCACATGCCCGGCGGCACGATCGGTATCGAAATCGGTGAAGGTTTCACCATTCGCATGACCGGCACCGTCAACAAGGTCGCCGACGGAGTGATGGATCCGCAGTTGTTCGATGTGAAGGTCTGAGCCGATACGCGTCCATACAGTCGAACCTTCCGAATAAGATAGCAGCCGAGCACAGGGACAGAGGCGCTGCGCGGCCCAGTTGTTAACCGCAAGAAACCGGGTTGGCGTGGGCCGGGAAGGGCCGTGTTTCTTGGGAGGTAACGAAGCTGTGGGGGGGTTCAGCCACCGTCCAACCAGCCTGGTTACCTCGGCTGCCACCTTCGGCCGGTATGGATGCCTTCGGCTGGAGCTCAGTACTTCACGGAGCAGCCGTAGGGTTGTGTGCTGCTTTTGGCGACGGGGACCTTGTTCTTCACGGCGGCCAGCGCGGCGGTGACGTAGTTCTCGGCCTTCGCGATATCGATCACGTCCGTCGACTTGATGCTGTCGATCGCACCGTTGTACGCGAGTGTGCCTTCGGGCGTGATCACAAAAATATGCGGTGTGGTCTTCGCGTCGTAGGCTTTGCCCACGGTTCCGTCCGTGTCGCGCAAATAGGCGGTCGGCATCGCCCCGGTTCGGGCGGTCCACTCGGCGACTTTCTCGGCGTCGTAATCCCCCTGCTTGCCCGCCGCCGCGGAGTTGATCGTAAGCCACACCACTCCGCTCTCCGTGGCGGTTTTCTGAAGCGCGGGGATGTTGCCGCTCTTGTCGTAGTGTTTCACCACAAAGGGGCACTCGGGATTAACCCATTCAAGGACCACCGTTTTCCCTTTGAAATCGGACAGGGTACGGACGGTGCCCTTGATGTCTTTGAGCGAAAACTCCGGTGCAGGTTGCCCGATCAGCGGAGCTGCATGGAGCCCTGTCGCAACAACAGCAGCTATGAAGAACGCAAAACAGGAACGAAAAAGCAGGGTAGTCATAGAGGTGGGGCAGCATGCACAAAAGGGTGATTTTTTCCACCGACAATCCCGTGATTGCCGAAACGAAAACGCCTCCGCTACTCTGCGGGCACATGGGATGGTTCTCCGATTTTTTCCGCCTCGCGTGGGGATTCCTCTACTGGAACACGCGCAAAACAGTCTATCGACTGCGCGGAACACGCGGGCAATGTCCCTGCCAGCATCCCAGCGACTCCGGCCGGGCATGGGAAACCGGTTGCGCCGCCATGATCCACTGGCATTCCCCCGCCCGATTCCGGCGCCTTTGCCCGTTGCTCCAAAAAAACGAGGCGGGACTCTGGCGCTGCTCGGTCGACAGCCGCGAAGTGCGCCCGTTCTGGGGGCGCGCGGTGGCATTTTATGGCACCGCCGTGGCTACAGTTTATCTGATGGCCACGCTCGGCGTGTTTATCTTCATGCGAACCGTCGGCTACCCCGTGAGCTACGCCGGCGTGCTATGGCCTCCGGCTTGGGAGAAGTTTACCGCGATCCGTGCCGGGTTCTTCTTGGAAAAGTATCGGGCTGCGTCCGCCGCCGGTGACATGCAGTCGGCGCTCATGTCGCTGTCGACCGCCTACAGTCTCGACCGGTCAAACTACGCGGCCGGACGGAAGCTCGCTCAACTGTGGCAGGTCAGTCTTCCCGGTGCGTCCAACCAGATCTACCACCAGCTCTTGAATGAGCATCCCGCCGAGGCCGAGGCGACCGCCCAGACGTGGTTTCGCGCTTTACTGGCGCGCGGGGATTTCGTCGGAGTGGAACAACTTGCCTTCGTGCGCATCGCCGCCTCGTCCGACCATTTGGACGCGTGGTTGACCGCGTTTTTATTCGCGAATCAGCGCACGGGCGACGCCGACACGCGACGCCGGCTTCAGACCACCGCTTCGTTGCCGGCTCCGGCGCGTTTTCTCCTAAACCTCACCGGCGATCTGGAAAAGGCATCCCCCTCCGAGGCGCGTGAACGCCTGTTACGCGCCGCCGCGGGCGCGGGTGATGCCGTGTCGTTTTTCAACGTCTGCCGTCAGCTCATCGTGCGTGGCTTCGCCCAGGATGCATTGCAATGGATCGACCGCCGGCCCGGCCTGATCGGACCACGTGACAGGATCTCCCTGCGCCTCGATGCGCTCGCCTCGCTCGGCTGGGGCGCCCCGTTGCGCAGTGAAGTGGAAAACCTTCTCGTCGCGACTCCCGACCCGGTCATTGTCGAGTTGTTAAGCGCCCACCTCATTCGTCACCCCGACCCGGTGGTGCGCACGCTGGTTTTCGATCGAATTGAAAAGGTTTCACTGCCGGACACCCAGGCGAGCTACCCGGCCTACCTGTCGTTGTTTTGCGCGGCCGGGGCGGGTCGCGACGCGCCGCGGCTTCAGTGGGCCGCCGCGCGCATCAGGGAGACGCTCCACAGTGACTTTCGCAGCCTCGATCCCATCGGCGAGAGCCTGCTCGATGGAAATCGGAACCGGCGCATCGAGAATTATCTCCCGGCATTGCAACCGTTGCCGCTGGAGGTCAGCTACGCGTTGTTCGAACACTACGCACCCGTCTCACCATGACCGCACCGTCCCGATCTCCCGCCCTCATGGTTTCCGGCTGGATCGTGGTCGTGTCGGGCGCGTTGTTCACCGCCACCCTGTGCTTCCAGATGTGGCCGGAGTGGCTGCACAATCCCGATCTTTCGCACGGCTTGTTCGCGCCCGTGTTGTTCCTGTTGTTGCTGCACGAAAGTCGCCGGCGCGGTCCGTGGCGTTGGTTGCCCGATACGCTTTGCTTGCGCGTGCTGCGGGCCGTCGTGCTCGTCGCCGGGCTCGGGCTCGTCTGTATCGCGGGGCTCTACGCCGCGGCGGTCGAGTGGACGCATCCGCTGGTGAGCCTCTCACTGAGCCTCGCCCTTTCGGCATTGCTGCTTGCCGCACTGCTCTGGCTCTCGACGTCGCGCGTGCGCGTTCTGCCGTTCAATTGGACCTCGCTCGTCGCGGTCGGCCTCTGGCCGTTGTGCGCACCGATTCCGCCAGGCACGTATTCGCGCATCACGTTGCAGCTCCAGTTCTGGGTGACGGATATCGTTCTCAACGCATTGCACCTGCTCGGCGTGGCCGCCTCCACCTCGGGCAACATTATCCTCCTTGCCCACACGAGCGTGGGCGTCGAGGAAGCGTGCAGCGGAGTGCGCAGTCTGTTGTCGTGCATCGTCGCCGCGGTGTTCTTTTCCGCCACCTTGGTAAGCCGCCCATGGGCGCGTGTTCTTCTCATCGCGCTCGCGCCGCCGCTGGCCTTCGGGATGAACATTTTCCGTTCACTTGGGCTCACGTTGCTCGCCAACGCGGGCGTGGATATCGGCGGCACCTGGCATGACCTCACGGGCTTTGCCGTTCTGGGCGTGACCGCGGCCATCCTGGGAGGCTTGGCCCTTTGGCTGGAAACGCCCGACGCCGACACAGCGACCGTCATACCCGATACACCCGACCTCGTCGCGCCGCCGCGTCCGTGGGGCGTCCTCTCCGCCTATGCCCTCGTTACCGTGCTGGTCGGATTTTTTGTATTCAACACCCACGGTCCTTCGCGCGAATCCGGTGCACCTCCCGACTTGCAGGCAATGCTGCCGATCTCCCCCGCCGGGTGGGACTTGGTTCGCACCGACGACCTCTACCAATTCAGTTCGGTTCTCGAAACCGAGCACCTCATTCAGCGCACCTACCTGCGTCGGCGTGACACGATCCCGGGCTCCGAACCGCTGCAGATCACCGTCTACATGGCCTACTGGTCGCCCGGACAAGTGCCGGTGAGTCTCGTGGCCGCCCACACACCCGAAGCTTGCTGGCCGGGCGGCGGATGGACGACCCAGCCCGTCGCGCCAGTCGAAACGCCGTTCAGCGCCGACGGTCAAACCTTGCCGCCCCCCGAATACCGCGCCTTCACGAACGCCGAGTACCTGCAACACGTCTGGTACTGGCATCTCTATGATGGGCGTTCGATCGCGCAAAACGATCCCCGCTCCGCCCTCATGTTGTTGAAGCTCGCCTGGAACTACGGCTTTCGCACCGCCGGTGAGCAGATGTTTGTACGCATCTCCAGCAACCGCCCGTGGGAGGAAATTCACGACGATCCTCTGATTACGGACATTCTGAAACGTCTCGCTCCGTTCGGTCTTTAATTTCCCATGCTCTTCCGCCTCACGTCACGCGAACGCTACGCCCTCGGCATCCTCGCTCTACTACTCGCACTCGGAGTTCTCGGACTCGCAGTGCTCTGATTTCGCCTTCACGGACGAGCGCCGTTTGCACATCGCGTGCAATTCATCAACGCGGAGAACCGCTTGGCGCGGAATGCGTCCTCGCTTGCACCCAAAAGAGCCGCGCGACGGAGGGGTTTCACCTTGCCGATTTGGCTACATGTGTTCACTTGAACACATACCATCCGACACCCCATGCTCACCGAAAAACAAGAGGCCATCCTGGACTATATTCGCGAGGTTCAGTCCGAACGCGGCATCCCTCCGAGCACGCGCGACATCCAAAAGCAGTTCGGTTATGAGAGCCAAAATGCGGTGATGAATCACCTGCGCGCCCTCGCGAAAAAAGGCGCCATCGAACAAATCGACGGACGCACGTGGGGCCTCAAGGCCCGCGCCGTCCAAGGCCAGCTCTTCACCGTGCCCATCTACGGCGCGATCCCCGCGGGCCCGCCCACCCAGGAGGAACAGACCGCCGGCGAAACCATCCATGTCGATCCGGCGTTGTTCGGCATCACGCAACGGAACCGCCATAAACTATGGGCCCTGCGCGTCAGCGGAGACTCGATGACGGACGCACATATTCTCGACGGCGACCTCGCGTTGCTTGAACGACGCGAACCTCGCGAAGGCGACATCATCGCCGCCTTGGTGGACGACACCTCCTCGACACTCAAGCGCCTCCTCTATCGGGCGGGCACCGCCATTCTCCATCCCGAGAATAAACGCTACGCCGACATCATTCCCGAGCGCGGTCTTGAATGTCAGGGCGTGCTCGTCGGCGTGATCCGCCGAACCCACGCCTAAGCCCCCCGCGTTGCCATCGTCTGCTTTCTGGCATGAATTCCTTGTGGCCGCCCCCAACGCCAGTCTTTCGACACTTCGTCAGCTCCTCGCCGAGCGTTTCCCCCAGGCATCGCGGCCAGCCACCGGTCTTCTGCCAACGGGTATTCCGTCCGTCGATGATGCCTTGGGCGGCCTGCCGCGGCATGCGTTGACCGAACTCGTTTGCGCCGGGCCCGGCGTCGGCAGCCACTTGTTTCTCTCCCAATTGCTGGCTTTAACACGCGCCCTGCCGGCTCGCGTGGCCTTGATCGACGCCGCCGATCAATTCGATCCGCAATCCATCCCCGGCGATCACTTGCAACACTTGCTCTGGGTGCGTTGCCGCACCGCGGCCGATGCCATGCCGGTGGCCGATCTCCTCGCCCGCGAAGCCAACCTCGATCTCGTCGTGCTCGACTGCGCCCCCGGCCCGCAGCCTTCACTCCGGCGTATCCCGGCCACCACGTGGTACCGCCTGCAACGTGCCGTGGAGCAAACCGACCTCGCGTTTCTCGTCCTCACACCGGCCGCCCTTGTCCCGAGTGCGCAACTGCGTCTGCAACTCGACCGCACGCATTCGCTCTCCTCGCTGTCGGTCGATCGCCCGCATCTGGCGGTCGACCTCGATGTCTCCCGGCAGCGCCAGCGCATTTCGACGTCGGCCTGATCGTCATGTTTGCCGTCCTACAAATCGCCGATTTTGCACTCCAGTCCTTGCTTCGCACCGAGCCGGGATTTTCCACGCGTCCGGTCGCGTTGATTGATCCGTCCGTCCGGCCTCCCCGTCTCCTCGCGTGCACCGCCGCGGCCCGTAGGTGCGGCGTGGATACAGGCCAGACGTCTTCGCAAGCCCTCGCCCGTTGCGAATCTCTTCGTATTCTCAGTCCGCGCGCCGATGCCGAGGCCGACGCCGGCGCCGGCCTCCTCGCGGCCGCGTTCTCGATTTCGCCCTATGTCGAAACCACCGCGCCCGGCATCTGCACCGTGCAGATCAACGGGCTCGCCTCCGAGCGCCGTGAACCCGCCTTGCGTTCCGCGCTCGATCACCTCGCGGAACTTGGCCTGCACGCCACCGCCGGCGCCGGCCCCACTCCCTTGCTCGCCCTTTATGCCGCGCGTCATGCCGACCCGCTGACGATCATCGAAAGCGAACGCGCCTTCCTCGCCCCCCTGCCGCTCACCGCGGCCGATCCGCCGCCCGAACTGGTCCCCATTCTCGCAGGCTGGGGTTTGCGCACGCTCGGCGATCTCACAGACCTGCCAAAAGCCTCCATCGCCCAACGTCTGGGCCCCGCCGGTCTCGCCCTCTGGGAGCGTGCCGCCGGCGAAGTCACTCGTCCGCTCCATCTCGTGACGCCGCCTCCCGCGTTCTCCGCCGCAATGGAATGCGAATATGAAATGGAAACCCTTGAGCCGGTGCTCTTCCTGCTCCGCCGTTTCATCGACCGCCTCATCCTGGAGCTGCAAACCGCATCCCTCGCCGCCGCCGAACTCACCTTGGTGCTCACGCTGGCCGACGAAACCTCGCTCGCGCGCACGTTGCGCCTGCCCGAACCGTCGACGCGCGCCGAGGTGCTGTTCAACACGCTCCACACCTACCTCGAAAGCCTCCGCACCTCCACCGCCGTCACCGGCCTGCGGCTCGACATCACGCCCATCCGCGCGGCCTCCCGCCAGCAGGGGCTCTTCGACCGCGCCTTGCGCGACACCCATCGTTTTGCCGAAACCCTCGCGCGCATCGCCGCAATCGTCGGCGCCGATCGTGTCGGCACTCCCGTCCTGAAAGACACCCACCGGCCCGACGCCTTCGTGCTCACCCCGCCCGCCTCGGAGATTGCGCCGCCCGAGCCCCGCGCCTTTATTCATCCCGCGCAAGGCCTCGCGCTCCGACGCTATCGACCGCCCCAATCCGCCACGGTGGAACTCACCCGGGACACCCGCATTCCGACCTACGTCCGCACCGCGCGCATCGAGGGAAACGTGCGCGCCCTTGCCGGCCCGTGGCGTTCCTCCGGGGACTGGTGGCAGGCCGATCAAGCATGGAAACGCGAGGAATGGGACATTGACCTCGATGGTCTCTACCGTCTCGTGCGCACGCCCGAAGGCTGGTTCATCGAAGGGGAATACGACTGACCGCCATGTCCACCGGCTACGTCGAACTTCACGCCGCCAGCGCCTTCAGTTTCCTGCGAGGCGCCTCGTTGCCCGAACAACTGACCGAGGCCGCGGCCGATTGCGGTTTGCCCGCCCTCGCCGTGCTCGACCGCGATGGCGTTTTCGCCGCACCGCGTGTGTATGCCGCCGCCCGCGAAAAAGGCATTCGTCCTCTCGTCGGCGCCGAGATAACGATGGAGGACGGCAGTGTGGTCCCGCTCCTCGTTGAAAATCGCACCGGCTACCAAAATCTCTGCCGTCTCATCTCCGACGCGAAGCTCGAAGCACCTCCCACCGATCTCGCCCCGACCGGTCAGCCTCCCGGCGTCGATCCGCACGCGCGCAAACGTCCGTGTTTCGCCTCCTGGACCGCGCTCGCCGCGCGCTCCGAGGGTTTGATCGCCCTCACCGGCGATGAAGACGGACCGCTCCTTCGCGGCTGGCAACGCGCGGGCGAAGCCGGAGCCGCCGCCGCCCTCGCGAAACTCACCGCCGCCTTCGGCCCGGATC